>JASHSU010000037.1 GCA_030038605.1 Thermoplasmata archaeon
GCCGGACGGGAGCCCGGCGTAGGAGAACGCAAAGCTGCCGCTGCCGTTCGTCGCCGTCGCCTGGAACTGGAACGCGCTGCCGACGACCTCCGACCCACCGTTGGCGGCGACCAGGGTCACGGTCGGGTCGGCGAACACGACGAGTCGACCGGAGCCGGCCATCGACTCGTTGAGGGCGTCCGTGACGGTCACGTCGACCACGAAGCTCCCGGCGACGCTCGGCGTGCACGAGAACGTCGCGGCGGTCGCGGACGCCTCACACCCCCGAGGCAACCCGAGGTAGGAGTAGCTGTACGGCGAGGTCCCTCCGACCGGGAGGACCTGAATCGTCGCGTTCTGCCCCAGGTCGATCGCCCCGGGGCTCGCCAGGACCGTCGGGGCCGCCAGGCCCGCGTTGACGGTCAGTGTAACGTTCTCGAAGATCGCGAACCCGACCGCGTCGGTCGCCACGACCTCGATCGTGTACGACCCCGGGACGGTCGGAACGCAACTGTTGGAGGGGCTGTCCCCGAAGTCGCAGCCATACGGTGCGCGGAGGTAGACGAAGCTGACCGCGCCGGTCCCTCCGCTGACGTTCGCCCAGAGCGTGACGGAGCCGCCGACATCGATCGCGCTCGGCGTGGCCAGGCCGGACGTAAAGGCGGGGTCCGCCGCGACGGTCACGACGACGGAGGCGTTCGCCGACCAGCCGTCCGCGTCGGTCGCCGTCACGGTGACCTTCCCGGTCGAGGGACCCGTCGGAGTGCACGTGAGCTGCGACGAGTCGTTCGTGGCGCAGCCGACGGGAAGGCCGGTCCAAAGGTACTGAATCGGCGGCGTCCCACCGGACAGTTGGGCCCCCAGATGTAGCGTCTGGCGGACGTCCAGGGCGGCCGGCAGGGCGGAGAGCCCCGTGACCGTCGGAGGCGGGTTGACCGTCAGGGTCAGGTTCGCGCTGACCAGGTAGTGGGCCGCGTCCGTGACGTTGACCCGGACGGTGAACGTCCCGTTCGCGGTGGGCGTGCAGTTGAGGTCGGGCCGGTCCAGGCTGGAACAGCCGGTGGGCAGTCCGGAAAACCGGTAGGAGAGTGGCGGAGCCCCCCCGCTCGCCGCCACGGTGAGGGTGTCGGTCGAACCGACCGTGATGCTCGGGGCGGAGGGGGCGAACGACTGGATAGTCGGGTCGGAGTCGACGACGACCGTCGCGTTGACCGTGCTGGCCACGCCGACGGAGTCGTTCCGAACGACGGTGACGGGGAACGAACCGACCGCGTCGGGCGTGCAGGTGAGTAATGAGACGTTGGCCGACGCGCAGCCCGGCGGCAGCGCCGTGTAGTTGTAGACGACGTAGCCGGGGTGGCCGATCGGTGTCGCGTTGATCGTGACGGATTGGCCCAAGTCGATGGCGGCCGGGGCGACCGAGACCGGGCCCAGGATCGAGGGCCCGAGCGCCCACGTTTCGTCACTGAACGTGGCGTTAGCGTACTGACCACCAAAGGCGATGGTGTAGCCGTCCAATGGGTCGAAGACCATCTCCATGTACGCCAGCTTCGGCGGCGACGTGGGCAGAGAACTCGTCAGACTTGTCCAGTTGCCGCCCGTAAAGTTCCACGTGTCATCGAGCGCACCGCTCGATGCGGTCGGAACCGTGGTGCCCCCGAACAGGAGGACCGTGTCCGCGATCGAGGAATAGGTGAGACCGTAGTAGACCCGCGCGGACGGGTGCGTGGACGGCGACAGCGCGGTCCAGTTGAGGTCGCGGTACTCCCACGTGCTCGAGTCGGGCGATGAACAGGTGAACGACGTGCACCCCCCGAAGACGACCGTGTAGTTGTCGATAGGGTCGTAGACCATAGCGGCGCGGAAGCGCGGCGGAGGGTCGCCCGTGACGTTCAGGAGCGTCCAGTTCCCGTGCAGGAATTCCCAGGTGTCCGTGAACGCCGCGGACATCGTCGTCCCCCCGTACATCAGCACGTACCCGTCCCCGGCGTCGTAGGTCATCAGCGGCCGCCACCGGGCCGCGGGGGTCTGGTTGGTCAGTCCGGTCAGATTGGTCCACGTCCCGTGGACGAAGGTCCATGTCTCGTTGTTGAGCAGGTCCGAGGGGACCGAGTACCCGCCGAACATCACGGCGTACCCGTCCGCAGCATCCCATGCGATCCCGGCCAAGTACCGCCCACCGGGCGAGGTGGAGGGATAGATCTCGGTCCACTGGCCGTGGGCGAACGTCCACGTATCCCCGAACGAACCGGACGCGTCGGCCCCGCCGAACAGGAGCACATACTGGTCCACCGGGTCGTACACCATCATCGAGAGGTAACGGGCGGACGGGGCGGTGGATTCGGCCCCGGACAGGTCGGTCCACGTGGCCGGGTTCACGGGAGTCGACGCGGGGTGGGCAGCCGGAACAGGTCCCAGAGTTCCGCAGGTCTCGCCCATCAACTTCTCTGCCTGGCAGGTGAGGTTCGCGGTCGATTGGAGGACGGGGTGGGACAGCGGATTGGAGCCCGAGTTTGACGGGCCCAGCGGCTGCGTCGCGGGCGACACGGACCCGCCCAGGGGAACCAAGGCGGTGACCACGAAGAGCAGGGCGATCGTCCCCGCCCCCACGGTGGCGGCGAACCGGCGCGCGACGTGCGGCGAGGTGCTCGGCCCGGGGCGAGGGACGGTCACTCCGGGGGAGAGCCGTCCGTCGGTCATCAACGTTTGCTCGGGCGCAAGAGCCGCCCCGGTCGCCGCCTCGACGTTCCTGGCCCCCTCGCCGGCGGGGGCCGTTCCTCCGTCGGGTCCCCCTCCGCCCCCCTGGAGTCCCTGGGACGATGGGACCCGGCGGGCCCGTCGAGGGTTGGCCGCCGGGCGTGCCCGGTCAGGTACGACGGGCGGTGTAGAGCGAGGTGACGACCGGGAGTTCGATGACGCCGTCGAACCGCTCGTCCATCAAGAACCCCAGCTCCGTCAGGAACCGTCTCCGTCGGGCGGGAGACAGGGTGACTATCTCCGAGAACGACGCCCAGAGCGCCTGGACGCGAGGGGTCCGGAGGGTGACGCTCCACCGGAGGTCGTCCCGTGCGAGCCGCTCGAACGCGCCCACCGAACGCATCGCGCGAAATCGGGCCTCCCGATGCGCTCGGGCGGCGGACCGGGTCGGGAACGGGTCGGGATGACCGAAGGCCTCCGCATAGAGGGGCTGCAGGGCCCGGTGGAACTCGGTCGGACGGGTGGGGTCGTTGTGCTGGTTGCCCCAGTGGGCCCACCATCCTCCGGGGCGAAGCAATCGGGCCACCTTCCGGAGCGCTCGCCGCTCGGGAAGCCAGTGGAAACTCTGGGCCGCCACGCCGAGATCGAACCGGGCTCGCGGCAGTCGAGCCCGCTCGAACCCGGCGCTCACGATCTCGAAGCGTCCTTCCCGCTCCGGCCAACGCCCGCGGAGGTATCGGACCAGCCGCGGGTCGGCTTCGACGAGGACCAGCGGTCGGGCGCCGAGGCGGCGCAGCTGCCGCGTAGCTTTCCCGGTGCCCGGACCGATCTCGAAGACCACGGCCCCCGGACGGAGTCCGCATCGGTGATGCAGGATCTCGAACACGCGGGATGGGTAGTCGAGGCGCGCCCGGTCGTAGGCGGCCGGGTCACGGCCGAACACCCCTTTCTGGATTCGCCGGGGAACGTCTCGGACCACGCCCCGGCCGGGGATCTACCGGCTTATGGACCTACCGCACGGAGGACGCTGCATCGCGCCGAACGTCCCGCTCTCGATTGCTCACGGCATGGATCCCTGTCGCGCCCCGAGGCATCGCCGGGAGAGCCTCAAATGGCCTTCCCGACTGGGCGGCCTCCGAGGCGAACCCGATGACCGAAGCAACCCCACAGGGGTACGTGAATCGCATGGACGTGGCCTTCCCCGCACTAGCGACCATCCCTCTGGGCGCGCTGGCCGACGCCTGCCGCGACCGCTGGTTCAACCAGACGCTCTGCGACGTCAACGACACCTGGATCCGGTTCGCCGTCTGCGAGGGGGAGTACCACTGGCACGAGCACGCCGATACGGACGAGTTCTTCTACGTCATCGAGGGCCGGTGGATCGTCGACCTCGAAGAGCGGTCGGTGGAGTTGGGTCCGCGGGAAGCGTTCGTCGTCCCGAAGGGCGTGCGGCACCGGCCCAGGGCACCGGTCCGGACGGTCGTGCTCATGGCCGAGCGCCGAGGGGTCGTTCCGACCGGTGACCCACCCCGGGACTAGGCGACCGGACGCTCCGCGGTAGGGCGCGGGAAGGGGTTGGGCGAGGGCTGGGATCGAACTTACGCGACGACCGACACCGTCTTCGACGCGGCCGAGACGACGGTCTCGGGCGCCGTCGCACTGTCGGTCACGTGCAGCTCGAAGGCGTACGTGTTGCCGACGGTCAGGGTTCCGCCCGCAATCGTGCACGTCTCCGTGACGCCCGCGCCGGCCCCGGTGCCGCTGTTGGTCGAGCACTGGGTCGCCGCCGTGTAGGCGCCGCCGTTCACAGAGACATACCACGTCCACGCGTACTTGGAGGTCCCCGAGGACGGGATCTTGCCCTTGACGGTCAGCGTCTGCGACACGACCAGGTGGCTCGTGCTCAGCGACGGCGCGGCCGGTGCGACCAGCGTGCTCTTCACGTGCACGGTCGACGAGGCCGAGGTGGTCGCGCTCTCCGTGGTCGAGGCCCCGTCGCTGACGGCGAGCTTGAACGCGTAGGTGTCGCCGACCGTGAGCGTGCCCGAAGCGATCGAGCACGTGACGGTCTGGCCGGACGTTCCTCCCGTCCCGCTGGGCGCGGCGCACTGACTGGCCGTCGCGTAGCTTCCGCCGCTCACCGACACGACCCAGGTCCACTGGTACGGCGCCGTGCCGGTGGTCGGCAGCTTCGCCGTCACGGTCAACGCCTGGTTCAGGTCGAGGGCGGTGCCCGAGTCCGTGGGCGCCGAGGGTGCCTTCAGCGCCGAGGCGACCGAGATCGTGGCCGAGGCGCTCGACGTCTGCGTCTGGGTCGAGGTCGCGCTGTCGGTGACCTGCAGGGCGAACGCGTAGGTGTCGCCCACCGTCAGCGTGCTCGCGGCCACGACGCAGGGCTCCGAAGCGCCCGCGGCGGCCCCGGTCCCCGAGTTCGTGCCGCACTGCGTCGCGGCGACCGGAGAGCCACCGTTCACGGCCACGAGCCAGGTCCAGGAGTAGGGAGCGGTCCCGGTGGTCGGAATCGCACCCGACACGGTCAGCGCCTGGTTGACATCCAGCAGAGGCCGGTTCGCGGTCGGAGTCCCCGGCGCGGTGAGCGCCGACGCGACCGAGACGGTGGACGACGCCCCCGAGGCTTGGGTCTCCGCGGCCGACGCGCTGTCGGTGACCGACAGCTCAAACGCATAGGTCGACCCGGCCGACAGGCCGTTGGCCGAGACCACGCACGTCTCGCTGGCACCGCCGCTCGCGCCGGACCCACCGTTCGTGCCGCACTGGGTCGCCGCTGCGTAGGTACCGCCGCCGATCGACACCAGCCAGGTCCAGGCGTACGGAGCCGTCCCGGTGGTCGGGATCGTCCCGGACACGGTGAGCGACTGGTCGACGTCCAGGGCCGTCGCGCTCACACTGGGCGTCGTCGGCGCCGACAGGGCCGAGTTGACGCTGACCGACGACGAGGCGACGGACGTCTGCGTCTCGGCGACCGACGCGCTGTCGGTGACGGAGAGCTCGAATCGGTAGGAGTGGCCTGCCGACAACGTCCCTCCGCTGACCACGCACGCGACAGGGCCCGAGCCGCTGCCGCTGTTGGTCGCGCACTGGCTCGCTGCGACGAAAGTTCCTCCATCGATCGAGACCATCCAGGTCCAGCTCACCGGGGCCGTGCCCGTGAACGGCACATGCCCGCTGACGGTGAGGGTCTGGTCCGCGTCGAGCACGGTCGCGCTGACCGTCGGCTTCGCCGGGGTCGTCAAGGCGGACGCCACCGCGACCGGGGACGAAGCACCGGACGTTTGGGTCTCGGCCGCGCTCGCGCTGTCGGTGACCGACAACTCGAACGTGTACGCGTCACCCACCGTCAGCGTGTTCGCCGCGATCACGCAGTTCACCGGGGTGCCGGCGCTCGCGCCGGTCCCGCCGTTCGTCCCGCACTGGGTCGTCGCGCCGTAGCTCCCGCTGTTGACCGCGACCAGCCACGTCCAGGCGTACGGCCCGGTGCCGCTGCTGGGGATCGTCCCGGAGACGGTCAGCGCCTGGTCGACGTCGAGCGCGGTCGCGCTCACCCCGGGCGTTGCCGGAGCCGTCAGGGCGCTGCCCACCGTCACCGTCGACGACGGGGCAGAGGTTTGCATCTCGGCGTTGCTGGCGCTGTCGGTCACGGTCAGCTCGAAGGCGTAGGTCGAGCCTGCGGAGAGGGTGCCGCCCGTCACGGTGCACGTCTCCGTGGCGCCGCCCGACGCACCGGTACCCGAGTTGGTCGTGCAGACCGTCGCCGCCGTGTAGCTGCCGCCGTTGACCGACACGAGCCAGCCCCACGAGTACGGCGCTGTGCCCGACGAGCCCAGGGTGCCCGTAACGGTGAGCACCTGGTCGGCGTCGAGGGCCGTCGCACTGACGGTCGGGGCCCCGGGGGCCCCGAGCGGGCCGCTCACCGTCACGGTGGACGAGGGGCCCGAGGTCGCGGTCTCGGCGTGGGAGGCGCTGTCGGTCACCACGAGCTCGAAGGCATAGGTGTCACCGGCGGTGAACGTCCCGCCCGTGACCGAGCACGTCTCGGTCGCCCCACCGCTCGCGCCCGAGCCGGAGCTCGCGGTGCATTCGGTGGCGGCCACGTAGGACGTTCCGCCCACCGAGACCTGCCACGCCCACGAGTAGGTGGCGGTGCCCGTCGAAGTGAGGGTCGTGCTGACGCTGAAGCCCTGGTCCGCGTCCAGGTCGGTCGCGCTCACCGACGGGGTACTGGGGGCGACCAACGCGGTCGCCACCGACACCGTCGCCGAGTTGCCCGAGGTCTGGACCTCCGGCGTCCCCGCGCTGTCCGTGACCTGGAGGGCGAACGCGTAGGTGTCCCCGGGCGTGAGGGAGTTGCCGGCGATCACGCACGCGACCGCAGCCCCGGCGCTGGCGCCCGTGCCGCTGTTCGTGGCGCACTGGGTCGCCGCCCCGAGGAGCCCGCTGTTGACCGAGACCTCCCACTGCCAGGAGTACGTCGGAACGCCGGTCGTCGGGATCGTCCCGGAGACCGTCAGCGCCTGGTCCACGTCCAGCGCGGTCGCGCTCACCGTCGGCGTCGCGGGCGGGGTCAGGACCGCGTAGAACGGCACCGAGATCGGGACCGCGGCTCCCGAGACACTGAACGAGCCCGATCCGGCCGAGGTCGCGTAGCCCGCCACGGCGCCGACCGTGTAAGTGTACCCACCGTTCGGGAGGTGGAATACGACCGTGGTGGTGGTGCTGGTCGTCGTGGGCTGACCGGGGATGCTGACCGACCAGTGGGTGCCGCTCGCCAGGCCGCTCTCGGTGAAGGTCACCGTCTGCGAGCCCAGGAAGGACAACGTGGCTTCGAGTCCGATCGGCGCGTTGGTGATGGTGAATGAACCGGTCGCCGGATTCGCCGCGTACGCCAGGCTGCTGTACTCGTCGTAGGTGTAGGTGCCCGCGGGCAGGTAGAAGTCGACGCACGGGTTGGAACTGCACGTGCCCGTGGGCGTCGTGGTCTGGGTGTCGTTGAACCAGGTGTACGTCGCGTTCGACACGTGGACTTCAAACGCCGTCGCCGTAGTCGAACTCGCGATCCCCGTCTCGGCAAAGTTCGGGTCGTAGACCGTGTAGCCGATCAGGGGCGCGTAGTCACCGTGGAAGCCCACGACGGTCGAACCAATCCCGGCCGAGCCGGTGGTGCTCGAGGCGCGGTCGACGTAGGGTAGGTTCGCGTACGGGTTCGGGTTGTTCCCGTAGTTCGACCAGAAGTTGCCGCCCTGGTACGCCGTACCTATGATGCTCCCCGTCAGCTGGAACCCGAGGTACGTCGTCACGTACGAGGCCGGCTGGCAGGTGACCGTTCCCGGGTAGGTCGCCTGGGAGAGCGGTGCGTACCCGACCTGGCAGGTCACGTTCCACAGGTCCTGGTCCGCCGAGGAGGCGGTGGCGGTCTGGTTGGTGTAGAACGCGTTGTTCCACACCCGGTCGAACGCCTCACTCAGCACGAGGCCCGTGCCCGGGGCGTCCAAGCCCGTGTAGGACGGCTGGGGGTCGGGCGTGAAGGTGTTGCCCCACACCACGTTCCGCGTCTCCGCAAGGGCGTTGCCCGTCGTCAGCGTGGTGCCGCCGTTGATGAACTCCATGCCGCGGTTGGAGACCGCGAAGGAGTTGTCGGCGAACAGGTCGTTGTGGCACGTGTTGCAGATGACGCTGTAGAGGGTCGTCGCCTCACTGTTGGCCCAGGCGTAGATGTGCGTGCCCCCGGCGACCGTGAAGTTCTGGACGTTGTCGAGGTAGACCTGGAACTGGTCGGTCGACGGGACGTCGAACTGGGTGAGGACCGACTGCTGCCAGGACGGGTACTCCATCGTGAACGTCGGCACCGGGTTCGACTCGGCGTAGCTCGTCGTCGAGTTGATGAACTCGCCGATCCAGACCGTGAACAGGTAGTCGTTCAGGTTGGAGAACAGCCACGACAAGGAGCCGGACTCGCCGAACGGTGACCCCACGGTCGGGGCCCCGCTGATCAGCTGGTAGGGATTACCAGACTGCCCGGCCCCGAACGAACCCCCGTTGACCGAGATGTTCGAAAGGTCGGCGCTGCTGAAGGCCCAGATTGGAGTGTACACGCCTTCCGACGGATTCCGGACCAGGGTGATGCTCGGGGCCTGCCCGGACGTCAGCAGATTGACGTTGCCGATGTACGGAGTGTATCCGCTGAGGAGGACCTCGATTGTGTACTCCCCCACGGGCAGGTAGAGGTCGGACCCGAGGGTCGTCGGGCTCGTCGCACCGCCCGAGCCCTTCCAGTACGAGTACCACCCGAACGTCGGCGCGACCTGGAACAGCGCCTGGTCGGTCTGGCCGGCGCCCGCGGCGATCCCAACCCATGCGTTGGCCGGGGCGATGTTCGCGTAGCTCAACGGCTCGCCGCCCGCGCCGGAGGGATAGGGCGCTCCGGTCATGTTCCAGAGGCCCAGGAGCAGCGACGGTCCCGTCACGAGGTGCACCACGGGCGCACTCGGGCCAGGAACACCAGGATTGAGTGGACCGTTCGCGGTCCAGTACCCGACCTCGCCGGTGCTCGTCTCGCCGGTTTCGCCGCCAAAATCCTCGGCCGCCGGGGTCGCGCTGAACGACGAGCAGCTCAGGTCGCTGCCCTTGACCGTGACGTTGTCGTTCTGACAGTAGTTGATGCCGACGGTCCCGTCCTGATAGACGATGTTGTTGGTGGCACCGTCGTCGGACCCGATACCGTAGTCCATCTCGTAGTCGTTGGTCAGACCGACCGGGTCATACGCCGTCCCGTTGGCCTGGATGGTCGCCGACCCGAGCCGGGGGTTGCAGTTGACGTTCCCGGGGGTGAAGCTCGGACCGGTGCAGGGGCCGTACACCGGTACGCCCGAGGGGTTGGACGTCCCAACGGAGTTGAAGAACACGTCATCGTACTCGCCGCAGACCCGTCCGGTCGGCTCCGTGGTCGGGCAGACCCGGGCCCCGTTCTTTATGATCGTGTAGTTCATGAACAGCTCGTTCACCGGCTCGGTGGTGCTGACACTGCCGCACGACGGCACACCGGTTCCGGCGGGGGAATCGGTGTGGCAGGGTCCCTGCGTGTAGTTGATGTAGAGGACGAGGGAGAACGGAGGCGCGACCGTCACGGTGAAGGCGTAGCCGCTACCCGACAGTCCGTAGAGACCGCCGGAGACGCTCCCGAAGCCGGTCAGCGTGTGCGTGCCGGTGCTGGCGCTGCCGGACCAGCTCGCGTTCGGGTTCGAGAAATTCCATATCTCGTCCCCGATCTGGAGGGCGTGCGTGGACTCCGTGTACTCGATGTAGTTCTGGAGCCAGAACTCGTTGGGGCAGGAGACCGTCCCCGTGGTCGCAGAACAGCCGGCCCCCGGGGCATTCGCGTTCGGTCCGAAGGAGGTCTGACCGCCGACCGTGACGTTGACCAGGACCGTGTTCAGCTGAGCGCCGAACTCCCCGGCCGCGTTCCCGGAACTCGTATCGAACAGTTCGGCCGCCGTGGCGATCGGGTCCGCCGTCGACCAGCTGCCGGCCAAACTCGTGGTGTTGACCGTGGTGCCCTGGAGGGTACCGTCCGTGTCACTCTCGCCGTAGTAGGCGACGCCCATCGGAGCGGGGGCGACCGAGTAGAGCGGTGTGACCAGCCCGTGGGTCGAGGAAAGGGGTGGAGCTTGATGGAGATTGGGCGGATGGAAGTTGGCGAGGCTCCCTCCCGAGGAGAGGATCGCCTGCTCTTTGGCCGCTACCGCGGAGGCGAGCCCCGAGTTGATCCCGAGTTGACCGGTAGCGGGCGACAGGGCACTACCGGACGATTGGGAACTCGGCGAGGGGGTGGGCGTTACGGTGATCGGCGGCTGGGTGACCGAGGGTGCGTTGGCCGTCGCGATCACGATGCTGGACGAAATCACCATAATTGCGGCGATGGCGAGCGCGACCCAGAAGCGAGGGCGAGTCTGTGTCATGCTGCGCCGCAGCACGCGTTTGTAAAAAAGCGTTCACGGGTTGCTCACGGGGCTGAGACGCAGAACCGGCGCGCCGTCCACTTCCACTGCGCGAAAACCGCGGAGCCGGATCGGGCGACTGACGGAGACCTTACGCATGGATACGTGTAGCTCGGTGGTCTTCACCGCCGCGCGTTCTCACCTTTCGCGGAGAGTTGTGACGGATTCTCCTCGTCCGCTCGCGCGGTCCCGCCCAAATCTCTCCGTCTGAAAGCCAACGTTCATCCGTGACGCCGGACGTCGTTCCAGTGTGCGACGTCGGTCGTCGACCCTCAGTTGGACATGGTGGGCCCTGATCACCGGGGTGGTCGGGTCCGTCGTCGCCGTGGCGGTCGTAGGGACGGTCCTCCAGCCGAGCCCGACCAGCTCCACCGGAACGACGGCGCCGGACCCGAGCCCGCCGAGTCCCCCGCCGGCGTTGCCGTCGTGCCTGACCAATGACCCCCTGGTTCCGGACCCGGGGGGTCCGCACGGCCTGTTCGTGCTGAACCCCCCGAACGGCCCGCACAACGCGTACTACGGGGACGTCCAGGAGTACCTCCTCCACAACCCGGCGCTCTGCGGGGCCGATTTCTGGGTCCCCTGGTCGAGCGTCGACCAAGGTCCCGGCTCCTCCCCCGAATTCAACTTCAGCGCCGTGGACGCCAATGCGGCGCCCTGGATCGCGGCCGGCAAGCAGGTCAACCTGATCTTCGAGATGATCGGCGGGACCCCGAACTACGTGCCCGCGTCCGTGCTCGCGTCCGTCCCCACGTTCTCCTGCGGGGGCTCGGTCACCACGCCGGTGGAGTGGAACGCGACGTTCGAGCAGGACTACCAACAGTTCATCGCCGCCGCGGTCCACCACTTCGACGCCGAGCGCGGGTTCGGGTACATCCGCTTCGACCTGTCGGTCTCCGGCTCCCTCGCTCCGGTCGACAACATCGACGCGTCCGGGTGCAACGCCACGCTGACGAGCTACGGGTTCAACCTCGGGGTCTGGACCGCCTACCTCGACGGGATGCTCAACTTCCAGCATTCGCTGGCCCCGTCGGTCGGACTCATCACGCCGATCAGTCCGGTCTACCCGAACGCGGGGGACAACGTCAGCGGGGCGATCTCCGCCGTGGCGGCGGCGGACGGGATCGGCATCGGCAGCGAGGGCCTGCGGGCGAACGACTCCTCCGGGGCCGTCGGGGGCATCGGGTGCGGCGGTCACGGCT
This sequence comes from Thermoplasmata archaeon, assembly GCA_030038605.1. Classification (GTDB taxonomy): domain Archaea; phylum Thermoplasmatota; class Thermoplasmata; order Lutacidiplasmatales; family UBA184; genus Lutacidiplasma. The sequence goes on from JASHSU010000037.1 coordinate 11,891, forward strand.
GGTGCTACTACTTCGCGAAGTACGCCGGCATCGTGCCGCTCGAGCTGCAGACCGAGGCCGCCTCCTCTCCCAACGGTTCGGGCCCCGTCGGCTCGTTAACCCAGCTCCTGCCGTTCGGTCTCAGTCAGCGAGCTCAGGTCTTCGAACTGTACCTGGACGACTGGCTGACCGCGTTCGACCCGAACTATCCCGCCTACGCCGAGTACCACGCCGAGTACGGCGCGGCGATCAACGAGACGGCGGACGAGGTCGGTTTCGTCCCGAGCGAGCTGCCGGGCTAGAACGACCGGACCGGGCCGCCCATCGTTCGGTGGAGCTCCTCCCGGGTGGAGTGCGCCGCGATCAGGATGAGGATCGCTCCGACGACATTCAGCAGCGGAAAGAGGAGCAGGATGGCTCCGATCCGGTAGGCGTCGGACCCGTATCGGGACCCGAACCGCCAGACTCCGATGAGGCAGCCGATGTAACCGACCAGGCCGATGACACTGCCCGCGAGGAGGGCCAACAGCCCGAGAACCGCCGCGGTCAAGCCGGGGCAGTTGGCGAGCGTCGTCTGGTTCGTGCTCGTGGACGTGCAGTCGAAGAAACTCTGGTACCCCACGAACAGCGGGTAGACGCCGGCCAGGACGAGGACCAGGCCCACGATGAGCAGGATCGACAGCGTGGAGGGGGTCGAGAAGCGGACATCGACCGGAGTCAGCGTGCGGAACGCGAACCGGAGCAGCAGGGTGGTCGTCACGCCCACCGCCCCATCGATCGCGAGAAGCAGGTAGAACTCCCAGCGGATGGTGATCGCCGGGTTCGCCCCGGTCGTCGTGGCGATCCCGAGGATCCCGGGGACGAACAACGCCGCCGCGGCGATGAGACCGCCGGCCAGGACCGAGACCGAGGCCCAGAGCAGATAGGTCACGGCTTGGAGGTCGACCGCGCGCGTCGCGGGCGTCGGCCCCGGGAGGGGCATCACCGGTCCCGGCATCCCGTACGGCGGGTAGTACCCGGGCGGCGGGCCGGGCGGCGGAGGCACCGAACCCGACGGTATCGAGTAGATGCCCGGCGCCGACGGCGCCCCCGCGGGCGTGGCCGCGGCCGCGAGGGGGGGTCGGAGCGACGCGCCGCAGAACGGACAGAACGTCGCACCGACCGGCGCGAGGCCCCCGCACCGGGGACACGGGCTCGATCCCATCGGCGCGCCATCGGTCCTCCCGTTCTTAAGACGGAGGCTGGAGGACCGGTTCCTCTCGAGGAACCCTGGTTACCCGGAGGGGAGCAGGCGGCGGGCCGCGGGCCGCTCCTTTATCTCGGTCCCGCCCCTCGAACGGTGAGGTTCCATGTCCGACCCCCTCCGCTCGATCGAGAAGCGATTTCCCGGGGTGCCGACCCTTGAGGGCGCCGGGGTGCGCCTGCGACGATCGTTCTCCAACCCCGAAGTACCCCTGTTCGACCCGTTCCTCCTCCTGGACCGGTTCGGTTCAACCAACCCCGCCGACTACATGGCCGGATTTCCCTGGCACCCGCACCGGGGGATCGAGACGGTCACCTACGTCCTCGACGGGCGCGTGGCCCACGGGGACACGCTCGGAAACGAGGGCGTCATCGGCCCCGGGGATGTGCAGTGGATGAACTCCGGGAGCGGCATCATCCACCAGGAGATGCCCCAGCGCACCGAGGGACTGTTCGAGGGGTTCCAGCTCTGGGTGAACCTGCCGGCCAAGGAGAAGATGTCCGTCCCGGCCTACCGGGGTCTTACGTCCCAGGACTTTCCTACCGTGACCTCCGACGAGGGCGCCCGGGTGAAGGTCGTCGCCGGCGAGTTCGGCGGGTCGCACGGCCCGGTCGAGGGGATCCCGGTCGACCCGACCTACCTGGACGTCACGGTTCCGCCGGGTCAGCCGTTCGAACTCCCGACGCATCCGGGCTACACCGCGTTCGCCCACGCCGTCGACGGGTCCGGCACGTTCGCCGGCACCGATACCGGGCCGGTGGCGGCCGGAGAGACGGTCCTGTTCGGGCCGGGCCGGGGCGTCCAATCCCGCGCCGGGCCGGACGGCTTCCGCTACCTGCTCGTCACGGGGCGCCCCTTGCACGAGCCCGTGGCGTGGTACGGACCGATCGTCATGAACAACCGCTCGGAGCTCGTGACGGCGATGCAGGAGCTCGACCGCGGGGAGTTCATCCACCACCGGCGGCCGATCGTCGAGGAGTAGACAACTCGCGGGTCAGCGCGTCGAACGCGTGACCCAGCACCCGGGCGGACCGGGACAGCTCACGCTCGGAAACCCACTCGTGCGCCGTGTGGTCCCGGTGCGGGTCGCCCGGACCGTACGCGGCACCCCCCACCTTCCAGGCCGGGGCGACGAGGTTCAGGTCGGACGTCCCGGATTTCCGCCATAGGGTGGGGCGACCGCCCTGCGCACGGACACCGGCTTCCAGCGCGCGCACGACCGCGTTGGATCGGTCGACCTCGATCGGGTCGAGGCGGACCTCCACCGATAGGCCGGGCCGGCCGGGTTCCTTCGGAAGGGACTCCAGGAAGGCGCGAGCCCGTTGACCCGGCGGAAGACGGGCATCCAATGTCACCGTGGCCCTCGTGGTATCGTCCCCGGCACTGCTCCAGCCGATGACCTTGAGCGACGCCGAGCGGAAGGGCGACGGTCCCGGGCTCAGGGCAGGCAGGCCACGGACCGCCTGAACCCACCCGAGCGCGACGTCCTCCACGGTCGGTCGGGGGGACGAGAAGTGGGTGCGATGGCCGCGGAACGTGGCGGTCCACCGGACATCACCCTTGTACCCGACGGTGATGCCGTCCCATCGGCTCGGTTCTCCGGCGATCACGGCGTCGACATCCCGTCGGCGGAGCAGATGCCGGGCGCCCCGGCTGTCCGTCTCTTCGCCGACGGCCGCGATGACTTCGACGGACCCGGTCCCCTTCCACCGGCCCGCGGCGATCAGCGCCGCGGCCAACGGGCCCTTCGCGTCGACCGCGCCGCGTCCGTAGACTCGACCGTTCCGTCGGACCACGGGGCGGCGTCCCGGCACCGTGTCGATGTGGCCGAGAAAGACGACGCGGGGGCGCCCACGACCCGCACGGGCCACGCCGTTGCCCGCCGCATCGACGATCGCCGAGAGGCCCAAGCCCCGGGCGATACGGACGAACGTGCGCACGGCCGGGGCCTCGTGGCCGCTCGGGCTGTACGCCCGGAGGAGCCGAAGGAGCACGCCCGCTTCATCCATGGACGATCGCCTCCTCGACCGCTTCGAGCCCCGCGCGGAGGTCGTCCTCGGCGATCACGAGCGGTGGGAGCAGGCGAAGTACCGTCGCACCCGCCGGCAACGCGAGGAACCCCTGGCGCTCCAGCCGCTCCAGGACCGGCGCGACCCGGTCCCGCAGCTCGATCCCGATCATGAGCCCTAGACCTCGGACCTCGCGGACCGACTCGGGAGGCAACGCCCGCAAGCGGCCCTGAGCCATCGCTCCGAGGCGCTCGGCCCGCTCCCAGAGTTTCTCGCGCAGGGTAACGTCCAGGGCCGCCACGCCCGCCGCGCACGCGAGCGGGTTCCCGCCGAACGTGGAGTGGTGGCTCCCGTGGAAGCGCTCCCGGACCGCCTCGGTGGTCACGGTCGCGCCGATCGGTACCCCTCCGGCCAGCGACTTGGCCAGGGTGAGGACGTCCGGCACCACGCCCCACCGCTCGAATGCGAACATCCGCCCGGTCCGGGCCAGCCCCGTCTGGACCTCATCGAAGCCGAGCAGCGCGCCGGTCGCCTCCGTCCGAGCCCGGGCCGCGCGCAGGTAGGACGCGTCGGCGACGTGCACCCCGCCTTCACCCTGGACCGGCTCGAGGAGCACCAGTGCCGTCGACTCGTCGACCGCCGCCTCCAGCGCCGGAACGTCGTTGAACGGTACGTGAACGAAGTCGGGGACGAGCGGCTCGAACCCCTCCCGGAACTCCTTCCGCCAGGTGGCGCTCAGAGCCCCGTAGGTGCGGCCGTGGAATCCCCGCATCGCCGCGACGACCTTCGGCCGGCCGGTCGCGGCCCGGGCGAACTTGATCGCGGCCTCGACCGATTCGGTGCCCGAGTTGGAGAGGAAGATCCGGTGCAACGACGGCGGCAGGCAACCGGCCAGCCGCTCGAGGAACTCGCCCCGAACCGGGACGTCGTACCCGGTTCCTAGGTAGAGGAGTTCGGCGGCCTGGCGCTGGATCGCGTGAACCACCGCCGGAGGCGAGTGTCCCAGATTGCCCACCCCATGGGAGACGCCGAGGTCGGTGTACCGCCGTCCCTCCTGGTCCCAGAGGAAGGCCCCCTCGCCCCGGACGAGCACGGGCCCGGGGCGGCTCCGCGGGAAGTAAGCGATCGGCTCCGTCATTGGAAGACCGTGCCCGCCCCGCCCAGCGCGCGGGCGACCGGGTCGGGGCCCGCGGAGGCTCCGATGACGACCGTCGGGATACCGCCCCGCAGGGCTTCCTGGGCGGCGACGACCTTCTTGTGCATCCGCCCGCCCGCGAACGGCAGGACCGAATCGACGTCGGTTCGGGCCACCCGCGCGATCAACGTGGACGGGTCGTCCGGGACCCGGCGCAGCCCCTCGACGTTCGTCAGGAGCACGAGAGCGTCCGCGTGCAGGGCGACCGCGACGGCCGCCGCGACCCGATCGGCATCGACGTTCAGGAGCTCCCCGCCCTCCCCCAGGGCGGGCGGCCCGAGGACCGGCAGATACCCGGCGTGGATCAGGAGCTGGAGCGGTTGGGGGTCCACGGAGGTCAACGTACCGGACCGGTCGTCCGCCACGCGGACCACGCGGCCGTCCACGACGGCACGCGCCCCCTCCTTGCGCCGGGCCCGGAGCACGCCCGCGTCGGCGCCGGAGAGGCCCACTGCGGCCCGTCCGCGGCCGGCGAGTCCGGCGACCAACCGCGTCTGCACCGCCCCGGCGAGCGCGAGGACGACGACCTCCAAATGCTCCGGCGTGCTCTTCCGCGAGACGACGCCGCTCGGCGTGGTGTAGTTCTCCGGGGGACGCCCGAGCAACGTGCCGAGCCGGTCCACCTCCTCGGACCCGCCGTGGACCAGCACGCAGTCCGTCCGATGGGCGAGCTCGTCCAGCACGGGGTCGAGCCGGTTGCCGGCCGCGCCCCCGACCTTGACGACGATCGTCACACCGCCTCCTAGATCGGGTGGAGGCCGAGAAAGTCGAGACCGGTCGTTTCGGGGAACCCGGCGCGCAGATTGAAGCACTGGACGGCCCCGCCGGCGGCGCCTTTCATGAGGTTGTCCAACGCACCGAGCGCGACGATCCGCTGGGCGTGGGGGTCGACCGCGAACCCGACCTCACAGAGGTTCGTCCCGGCCAGGATCTTGGGCTCCGGTTCCCGGTAGACGCCGTCCGCCTCGTGGACGATGCGGACGAACGGTTCCTCCCCATAGGCGGCCCGGTACGCCCGCCACAACGCCTTGTCGTCGACCGGCTGCGCCGCCGGGGCGTGGACAGTGGCCAGGACCCCCCGGACCGCTTCCACCCCGTGACAGCTGAGCGCGACCGGGACTCCGGTCTCCTGTTCGATCTCGGCGGTGTGACGGTGCCCGGTGGGCGCGTACGCCCGCATCACGCCCGACCGCTCGGCGTGGAGCCCCGCGGGCCCCGCGTCGCGACCGCTCGCGGAGGAGCCGGACTTGGCGTCCACCACGACCGGGCCGGCACCGACCCAGCCGGCCGCGACCAGCGGGCGGAGCGCGAGGATCGAGGCCGTCGCGATGCATCCGGGGACCGCGATGATCGCGGCGGTGCGCAGCTCGTCCCGGTGGAGCTCCGGCAGCCCGTAGACCGACTTCGGCAGGAGGTCCGGGTGCGGATGGGGTCGGCCGTAGTACGTCGGGTATTGCTCGGGGTCATGCAGTCGATAGTCCGCGGAGAGGTCGATGACCAGACCACCGGAGTGGAGCAGTTCCGGGACCCGCTCCATCGACTCCCCGTGGGGGGTCGCGACGAACGTCGCGTCGGCCCGGCCGAGCGACGCATGGGGAGTGAAGCGCAGGGGGCTCACCTTGCGCAGGTTCGGGTGGGCTCGCGAGACCGCCTGACCCGCCATCGAGTCGGACGTGACCTGGACGACCTCGACGTCCGGATGCCGCACGAGCAGGCGCAGCAGCTCGCCTCCGACGAACCCGGAGCCGCCGACGACGGCGACCTTCATCGGCGACCGACTCCGACCGCGTAGTCGACGATCGCTCCCGCGACGTCCGCGCCGGTCGCTCCGGCCAGCGCCTTGAATTCCGGGGTCGGGTTGACTTCGTGAACGACCAGCCCCTCGGGCGACTCCATGAGGTCGACCGCCAGGACCCCGCCCCCGACCGCCGCCGCGGCGCGGAGCGCGAGGTCGCGGAGCTCGGGCGTCAGGGCGGCGGACTCGGTCGTAGCGCCTCGGGCCGCGTTGGTCCGCCAGTCGGACGAGTGCCGGTACATCGCGGCGACCGGCTGGTCGCCGACGACGAACACGCGCAGGTCACGGTCCGGCTTGCGCACGTACTCCTGTACGTAGATGACCGAGTGGATGGGCGACGTGAGCGCCGCCTTGTGCTCCAGGATCTGCTCGGCCTCCTCCCGGTCGTCGACCTTGGCCATCAGGCGGCCCCAGGAGCCGACCGCCGGCTTGAGGACGACCGGGTAGCCGATCGTCTCGATGGCCCGCATCGCCGCTTCCGGCGAGAGGGCGACCACCGTGCGGGGGGTGGGGATGCCCCGCTCCGCAAGACGGAGCGACGTGAGCACCTTGTCGCCGGCCAGCTCGGTGACCTCGGGGGTGTTGACCGTCGGGACGCCGTAGTGGGCGTAGCACCGCGTCGCGTAGAGCGAACGGGTGTGGCTCACCGACCGGTTGAGGACGACGTCGGGGAGGCCCTCGGGCTTGGTCAGCCCGAAGGTCGTTTCGCCGTCGTCGATCCGTTGGACGGCGACCCCGCGTGCCTCCGCGGCGGCGAGAATCGCCTTCTCTTCGGGTCGGACGATGGTGCAGAAGACCCCGAGCGTGAACCCGTCACTCACCCCAATCCTCGGCTTCCTTGGGCGCGGTCTGGACGGCGAACGGCTCGAGGGTCGTGACCTCGAGGTCCGTCCCGCAGTCGACGCAGGGGAAGATCTCGCCCGCGATCAGGTCGTGGTTCACTACGGCGGCTTCGCATTCGGGACACAGGGTCATTTTCGTTCCTCTTGGAGGATTTCCTCGACGAGCCCGACCTTCCGGTCGAGCGAGGACAGGGAGTGCCGGCGGCCTTCGAGGGCCGTCCGGGCTTGGGTAAGCTGCTGCTGCAACGCGAGAGGCCCAGGACCGCCGGTCGTGGAGCGGCGACCCAGCGAATCGGACGCGGTCAACGACCGGCCGAAGGCAGGGTCCGCGCCCGGGATCTCGCCGACCTGGGCGGGGTCGAGGCGGCCGCCCGCGGTGCGATAGTGGGCGGCGACCGCCTCGTGCGCTGGGCGGAACGCGACCCCCCGCGCGACCAGGTGCTCCGCGATATCGGTCGCGTAGAGCTCGGGGTCCTCCGACGCGGCCACGAGTCGGGCGTGGTCGAAGACCAGGCCCTGGACGAGCGTGGTTAGAGCGACCAGGCCGGCGCCGACGGTCGCGAGGGCGTCCTCGACCGGCGCCTTGTCCTCCTGGAGGTCGCGGTCGTAGGCGAGAGGCAGCCCCTTCAACGTGACCAGGAGGGCGACCAGGTCGCCGACCACGCGGCCGGACTGGCCGCGGAGGAGTTCGGCGGCGTCGGGGTTCCGCTTCTGCGGCATGAGGCTCGAGCCGGCGCCGAGCGAAGAGCTCCGGTCCAGGAACCCGAATTCAGGAGAGGCGAACAGGACGACTTCCTCTGCGAATCCGCTCGCGTGGACCGCGAGCAGCGCGAGGTCGAACAACAGCTCGGCGAACGGGTCGCGGTCGCTGACCGCGTCGACGGAGTTGGCGAACGGCCGGTCGAACCCGAGCCGGGTCGCGACCGCGGCGGGGTCGGTCTTGAGCGTGGAGCCCGCGAGGGCGCCCGCGCCGAGCGGGGAGACGTTGGCTCGCTCGACCGTGGCGAAGAGGCGGTCCAAATCCCGGTCGAAGCGCCAGAAGTGGGCGAGGAGGTGATGGCCCACGGTGACCGGCTGGGCCCGCTGCAAGTGGGTGTAGCCCGGCATCGGGGTGGCGATCTCGGCGCTCGCTTGGTGGAGCAGCGCCTCCTGAACGGCCAGGAGCCGGTGCGCCACCTGAGCGAGGGCCGCGCGCAGGAACAGGCGCTCGTCCAACGCGACCTGGTCGTTCCGGCTCCGAGCCGTGTGGAGCTTGCCCGCAGCCGGTCCGACCAGTTCCCCCAAGCGGACCTCCACATTCGTGTGGACATCCTCGAGCTCGTCCCGCCAGGGGAAGTGACCCGTCCGGATCTCCGCGGCAATGAGGCGGAGACCGCTGACGATCACCGAGGTCTCCTGCGGCGACAGCCATCCGGACGCTCGGAGCATCTCGGCGTGAGCGATACTGCCGGCCACGTCGTACGGGGCCAGGGCTCGGTCGACGGCGAGCGAGTTGAGGAATGTACCGAACGGAGTTCGGACGTAGACGGGGGTCGAAGAAGAATCGGTCATGATGCGCCCCTCGAGGGGTCAGGGGGCCGGTGGGGCGACCTTGGCGGGCGGAGCCGCTCCCGTGGCTCCCAAGGCGGACCAGGTACGGGCCGGGAGTCCCCAGACGTAGATGAACCCCTCCGACATTTCCTGACGGAACGCGTCGCCGGTCGAGTACGTCGCGAGCGCGTGTTGGTAGAGGGCGAACGGAGAGCGCCGACCGGTCACGGTCGCGGACCCCTTGAACAGTTTGACGGCGACCTCGCCCGAGACCCGTTCCTGCGTCGGCTCGATGAACCCGTCCAGAGCGCTCCGGAGCGGGGCGAACCAGAGGCCGTCGTAGATCAGCTGGGCGTACCGCTGCTCCACGACCCGCTTGAAATCCAGGACGTCCCGCGGGAGGACCAGGGCTTCCAGGGCCTGGTGGGCCCGGATGAGGAGGGTCGCGGCGGGGCACTCGTACACTTCGCGGGACTTGATCCCCACCACCCGTGACTCCAGGTGGTCGATGCGGCCGACCCCGTGGGCTCCCGCGAGCCGATTCAGATGGGCGACCATCTCGTGGAAGGCCATCGGAGTGCCGTCCGCCGACACCGGCAGCCCGTGCTCGAACGTCAGTCGAACGTAGACCGGGGTATCCGGGGCGGCCGCGGGGGAGACCGTCCACCCGTAGGCTTCCTCGGGCGGCTCGATGGCGGGGTCCTCCAGGATCCCGCACTCGACTGACCGGCCCCAGAGGTTCTCGTCGGTACTGTAGGGGGACTTCTTGGTTGCGTCCACCGGAATGCCGCGGTCGTGGGCGTAGGCGATCTCGTCCTCGCGCGTCATCTTCCACTCGCGGACGGGCGCCACGACCTGCAACTCTGGGGCGAGGCTGGCGGTGGCCAGTTCGAACCGGACCTGGTCGTTCCCCTTGCCCGTGCAGCCGTGAGCGATGTGGGAGGCCCCTTCGTTGCGGGCGACCGTGACGAGGTGCCGCCCGATGAGCGGCCGAGCTAGGGCCGTGCTGAGCGGGTACACCCCCTCGTAGAGGGCGTTTGCCTTGAGCGCGGGCGCCAGGAACTCCTCGGCGAACTCACGGCGGGCGTCGGCGACATACGCGCCCACGGCGCCGGAGGCGAGTGCCTTGGTCCGGACCCGGCCGAGGTCGACGGGCTGGCCCACATCGACCGTGACCGCGACCACGTCGAACCCCTTCGACTCCTTGAGCCAGGGGATGGCGACCGACGTGTCGAGCCCCCCCGAGTACGCGAGAACGACCTTCGGGGTGACCATCGGCTGCCTAGTGAGGTTCCTCACGCGGCCCGACGGATTTATACCTCGTGACCGCCTGTCGACACAATTGGGCAGTAGTGTCCAATTTTAGACAACCATGCCCGAGTCGAAATCTTCCATCGCCCGGCGGGTTCGGGAATACCTGGACGGTCGTCCCGTGCTCGCGGACGCGCTCCGCCTGGGCATCGCCAACCACTCGGCCGTGGCCCGGCGGGTCGCGGCCGACCTGGAGGTCCGCCAGATGGAGGCGGTGATCGCCGCCTGCCGGCGCTACCCGCGGGGGCGCGGCGACTCCGCGCGGACCGCCGGCATCCAGCGTGTGCTGCGGAAGAGCCGGATCGAGACCCGGACCAAGGTCGCGACCGTCACCGTGAGCGAGGGCATCGACATCCTGCAGCGTCTGGGCGACGTCGTCGAGGAGCTGCTGGACGAAAATTCCCTCTGCCGCCTCATCCAGGTGTCGCGCGGTACGGTCATCATCGTGGACGAGGACTCCGTCCCGCGCGTGACGCGGGCGCTCCGCGAGGGTCAGGTGATTCGCGTCCGCCGCAATCTGGTTGAGGTGGCGGTCGCCAGCCCCGAGAGCATCGAAGAGACGCCGGGCCTGCTCACCCTGCTGACCGGGGTGCTTTCCGGCCAGTCGATCAACATCGTCGAGGCGCTGAGCTGCTACACGGACACGATCTTCCTGCTCGAGCAGGGAGACTTGAACTCGGCGATTTCGGTCCTAACGCGCGCGCTGCAGTGAACCGGAGCCCACCCGACTAACCCGCGCCGCCGGCCGGTGTGGTCGTCGAGGGCGGCTCGGGACCGAAGCCGACCTCCTCGTAGCGCTTGACCTTGTAGATCAGCCACGCGAGTAGGAAGCAGCCGATGAAGAGGGCGACGATCCCGATACCGACCCAGCCCCAGATCTCGATCCCGAACGGCCCCTCGGCTCCGTTGAGCCAATTCATCGCATCCCAGAACCCGAACGGTCCACCTGACAGGTTGAACTCGCTCGCGACGACCCCGAGGATCTCGATCGTGCCGATGATGAAGGCCACCAGCACCGAGATGATGGTCATCGTGAGATTGTAGTAGACCTTCCGAATCGGCTTGAGGAACGCCCAGCCGTAGGCGAACCGCATGCTGATACCATCGCTCGTGTCGGTCAGGACCATACCGCAGGTGAACATGAACGGCAGGAGCAGGATGAGGTACAGCGGGAACGAGACGAAGGCCGAGCCGACCCCCACCGTGATGGCGATCAGCGTGACCTCGGTCGCTGTGTCGAACCCCAGGCCGAACAGGACGCCCACGGGGTAGATCTGCCAGGGTTCGTTCACGAACTTGAACAAGAACCCGAAGTAGCGGTTCATGAACCCGCGGTTGTTGAGGGTCTCCTCGAGCTTCTTCTGGTCGAGGGACCCGGCCCGCAGCTGCTTGAAGATCCGATACACCTCGAAGAAAATGAGCAGGTTGACCAGAGCGATGATGTAGAGAAATCCGCCGGAAATCGCTGTCCCGATGATGTTCCCGTCGGCCTCGAACGTGGGGACGTTGGCGACGATCCAGCGGGCCGCCAGGACCAGCGCCACCAACATCGCCATGACGATCGTCGAGTGGCCCAACGAGAACCAGGTCCCGACGGTGTAGGGCCGCTTGTCCTGCTGGAGCAGTTTGCGGGTCGTGTTGTCGATGGCGCAGATGTGGTCGGCATCGACTCCGTGACGAAGACCGAGGGTGTACGCTAGGATGCCGAGGCCGAAAAACCCGCCGGCGACCGCAAAGCCGTAGTGCGCGCCGACCCAGAAGAGCGCCGCAAAGCCGAAGACCGTGGCGGCAATGATCGCCACGTAGATCCCCACGACGCCGAATTTCTCACGGCGGGTGAACAGCATCGGATTGGAGATCGCACCGGCGGTCGCCATCTGCGACCGCCCACCAGCGCGGCCTATTTAACTCGTATGTCGCTTTGAAAAATCGTAACACGCAAATTCTCCCGAGCGAGAGGCATGGAAGGCCGGTCAAGATTATCATTCTCGCAGGGCGTACGGTCGAGCGTCAACCATGGGCTCTCCAAGAGGCCGGGGTCGCCATGCCGCCCGCGAGCGGGTGGTCCGGCTCGGAGTTTCGCTCGAACCCAGCTTGGTGGGTCTGTTGGACCGGTGGGTCGCCGAGCGGAACAGTCCCAGTCGTTCGGACGGGGTCCGGGCCCTGATCCGCAAGGAACTCGCGGACCGGACCCTGGCCGACCCGGAATCCGACGCCCTGGGCGTGGTGACGCTCCTCTATCGGCACGATGCACCGAATGTCATGCGGCGTCTCACCGCCGCCGAGCATCGATGGGGGGACCACGTACGGTCCAGCAGCCACGTCCATCTAGAGGGGGATGCCTGCGCGGAAGTCATCGTCCTGCTCGGTCGACGACGCGAGGTCGCCCAGGCGGCGGCGGATCTCGGAGGTGTCCGGGGGATCTTGGAGGCGGAATCGGTGCTGCTGACCCCGAGCCTGGCCGGTGGGCGAACCGGACATCGACATCCTCACACCTGACTCGGGTCCCTGCGAGATTTTGAGCGCCCGTTGAGCTCATCCGAGGAAGCCCCTTGGCGACCATGTGCCTTCACGCCGCGGGAATTCTTCGACGGTGGCGACGTTGGGGGCCAGGCACTCCCGGGTCCACATTGCTCCCGTCGGATTCGAGGTCGAGCGCGTCGTCGAACCGCTCGCATCCGACCGCGCGGATCGTGTGTACTTGCTGACGCGTAGCGAGCACGATGCGGCAGCGCCGTACGTGGAGGAAGTCGTTCGCCGGCTAGCCCGTGCCGCCTGGCCGGTGGACGTTCGCATTGTCCGCACGGAGCTGTGGGATGTCTTCGGTGCCCTGGCCTCGTACCGGACGATCTTCGAGGCCGAGGGCCGTTCGGACCGCACGGCGCGGGATGTCGTGCCCATCCGGGTGAACGTCTCCACGGGCACGAAGATCACCGCGATCGCGGGCACGCTCGCCTGCATGCTCTGGAACGGCGCGCCGTACTACGCCCAGGTCTCGCGGGCCTGGTACTCCGGACGCGTCCCACGGGTCGGCCGCGTCACCGATGTGGTCGAACGGGTCGACCCGGTCGGCGTCTACGAGCTCCGTTCGCCGGCGCGTGAGCTCGTGGAGGTCTTGGAGGCCCTCGACCGACGGGGAGGGTCCCTGCGGAAGCGCGACCTTCTTCGGGAACTCGGTCTCGACCGCCCCGGTCCGGACGGAGGGCGGGTCCCGTCCGCCCAGTCTCAGCACGGACGGCTCCGCCGACGGCTGGAACCGCTCGAGCGTCGGTGGGGATTCGTTCGGTCGGAGTCGGCGGGTCCGAGGGCCCGAGTCCAGTTGACCGAGCAGGGCCGCCTCGCCCTGGCCCTCTTCGCCCAGGAGCGAGCGGCGAATGCACGGAATACGCGCAGTTAACGGACTTAACGTTACAATGTCTAAGTAGGCCTCTGCCCCTCGTCTGTTCGTGGACGCACAGGCCGGACGGGTCGAGACCGGTGGTTGGATCGGGTCTCGCCCGGAGTCGGGTTACGGAGTGCCGCAGACGGCCCTCGGGCCGTGGCCGACCGAACCGACCCACCGCCCCCGACCCCAGTCCCTCCGGGGCGGGGAGGGTCCGTCCCGTCCGCCTCGGGGCCCTCGGGGGCCCGCGCCCGGACCGGGCCTGCCTCCGACGGGCGCCGACCGTTTTCGCGCCCCCCTGGGAGGGCGCTTCCCATAAGTCGGCCTTTCCGTTGCGCGCCGCGTGGCGGCCCACCGCTTCGGAGCGATCCTGCGCCTGGTCGGCGAGGCCGCCCGCGTCGAGGTCGAGTTTGGGACCCAGTCGCTCGAGACTCTCGCTCGGATCGCGGACGCGGTCGCCTCCTCCGTCTACGTCCCGGACTCGCTGACCCGGACGCCCACCGGGCTCGCCCTGCGCCTGGCGAATCCTCCCCTCCGGGTCGGTGCGTTCGCCGCCCTACGTCTGTTCGTCGATGGACACCCCGTGCCGGCCGAGGACGTCCGGTTCCGGACGGCCACGTCGTCGACATGGCGGACCGCCGCGAGCGTGCGGACCGAATCTCCCCTTGACCTGCAGGCGGGCGATGCGATCGATCTCGCGGCGGACCTACCGGACGTTCCTCGGGTCGGCCCGGTCACGATCCGCCTGGAGTTGCAGAGCGTGGCGATCCCGCCCCTCGTCTGGTTCGAGGTGCGGGACCGGCTCCGCGACGGAGGGGCACCGTGAGTCCCCCGGGACCCCCCGTCCTGCTGACGACCCTCACTTCGGCGGTACTGGCCGACGGGAGCGGGGACCTCTGCCTCACCCAGGAGAGCCGGGGCGCGCCCACCGAGTGGGGCGGAGTCTACGGTCAGATGGTCCGACTGACGGGCCCGTGGTCGGTCCGGCTCGCGGAAGGGCCCGAAGTGACGGACCTGCCATCGACTCGGGTCCTGGCCGAGCCGTTTCCGGGTGGATGGTCGAGCCGCCACCGTTGGAGAGACCTCGACATCGTCCAGGACGTGGCCGCCGTCGAGCAACCCCCGGGTGCGTTGCGCCGGTTGGTGATCCGGTCCGACCGCGACCAAAACGTCACGCTCACCGTGACGAGCGAATTCGTTCCCTATCTGTTCCCCGTCCTCGTCGAAGGCATTCGGCCACCCGAATTCGAGGTCCACACCACCGGTCAGGACGTCCTCGTGCGCCACCGTGGGCTGGCCCTTCGCCTGGCCTGCTCGGTCCCCGCGAGCCATCTCCGACTGGATGGTGCTTCGTGGGTAGGCGGACACCATCGGGGCCCGGTCGGCCACCTAGCGAGCGAGCACCACCTGCTGGTGCCCCCGGGCGGAGTGACGGAGGTGCGGTGGCGTCTGGTGGGAGGATTCGAGCACGACCTCGAGCGCGGCCTCGCCGACTCCCGGCCGGACCTCGGGACTCCCGCCGACCGGGCGGCCGAGCGCGCGGCGGCCGACGACCGGTGGAAACGGGAGACACCTCAACTCGAGTTTCCGGATGCGCCGGACCTGGAGCTCGCCTACCGTCAGGCCCGGTCCGCGCTCCGTCAACTCTACACCGCCCCGGCCGACGGGATGGTGGGCCTCGTCGCCGGCTATCCCTGGTACTCGGCGATCTGGTGCCGCGACCTGGCGGTCATGCTGCCGGCGGTCCTCTGGCTCGGGGATTTTGAGTGGGTCCGACGGTCCCTCGACACGGTCTTTCGGTTCCAGAGTCGCCAGCCGATACCGCTCCTCGCGGGCGAGCCCGGGGAGCTGCCGATGCAACTCGCGCCCGGGCCGATCTTCCTCTTCGGCACGTCCGACAGCACGCTCCGGTTTCCCGCCGTGGTCGAGCAGATGCACCGCCACGCGGGCGACATGGCCCAGGTCGCCCGCTGGGCCGATGCGCTGCACCGTATCGTCCGGTGGGGCCAGGCCCGCACCGACCCTACCACCGGCCTGCTGCGGCACGGCGGTGAGGCCGAATCGATCGCTCTCGCGACCGGAGCGCTGGCCAAGGTCCGGTACGGGATCGACGCCCCGGACACGACGATCTGGGATTCGGCCGACCGTCGCGACCATGCCGTCGACGTGCAGGTCCTCTGGTGGCAGACGCTCGACGCCGCGGCCACCCTGCTCGGGCACGCGGACGACCCGGTGCGTCGGGCCACGTGCCAACAGGAAGCCGCCCGCCTGCAGGCGACGATAGCCGAGCGGTACCCGTGGACGGCGGAAGACTTCCTCTACGATTCGTTCCGCTCCGGCCGTCCCGTTCCTCACGTGCGCCCCAATGCACTCCGTGCGGTGAGCGCCGGCCTCGTAGAGCCGGCGCTGGCCCGCCGCATGGTCGCCCGCGCGGCCCGCGACGACCTCACCACGCCCTGGGGGGTCCGCTGCCTCTCCGCGAGGGACCCGACCTACCGTCCCACCAGCTACCACGAAGGGCAGGTCTGGACGATCGCGACCGCCTGGGCGGCCGACGCCGCCTATGCGGTCGGCGACACGGAACGGGGCCTCGCCTGGCTGCGGACCATCGCGAGCCGCTACGCCGTCGAGGCCGGGTTCGCTCACGAGTGCTACCGCGGCGATCGGGCCGAGCCGTTCGACTCCTGCTTCCTGCTGGGGTTCAGCGTGGGTCCGTTCCTCGCCCTCGTGTTCGAGCGGCTGTGGGGCCTGGAGGTCCTGACACCGGGCCGCGCGCTCCGGGTCGCGCCGGCGTTCCCCGCGGGTTGGTCGTCCGCGCGGATCCGGGGACTCCGCCTCGGCTCGGGGCGCGTCGACCTCGCCTGGACGCCGGCCGAGTTGCGGGTCGGATGGTCCGGCGCCGTTCCGCTCTCGGTCGAGGCGGGCCCGGGCGTCACGACGGTGCCGGCGGGGGGCTCCGTCGCGGTGCCGCTCGGCCCGGTCCCCCAGAGGTCATAACCCGCGAGCCCCCTCGCGGGCGATGCCCAACGCCATCGAGGTCCGGGGCCTCGTCAAGAACTACGGGACGCTGCGGGCGGTCGACGGGATCCAGTTCTCGGTCGCCGCGGGGTCGGTCTTCGCGTTCCTCGGACCCAACGGGGCCGGCAAGACGACCACGACCGAGATCCTCGAGGGACTGCGGCCGAAGACGGCCGGGGACGTCCGCGTCCTTGGGCTGGACCCGTGGACGCAGGGCGCCGAGCTCCACCAGAAGATCGGCGTCATCCCGCAGGACTTCCGGTTCTTCGAGCGGATCACGCCCGCGGAGGGGATCGAGTACTACAGCGCCCTGTTCGGGACCCACCCGGACGCTTCGGCGATCCTGTCCCGGGTGGCTCTGTCGGACAAGGCGGACGCCCGGTACGACACCCTCTCCGGGGGCCAGAAACAGAAGATGGGACTGGCCCTCGCCCTGACCAACGACCCGGAGATCTGCTTTCTGGACGAGCCGACGACCGGCCTCGACCCGGCGGCACGCCGAGCGATCTGGGAAGTCATCCGGTCGCTGAAGCGGGAGGGCCGGACCGTCTTCCTGACGACCCACTACCTCGAGGAGGCCGAGATTCTCGCCGACCAGGTCGCCATCATCCATCACGGCCACATCATCGCGACGGGGACCCCGAGCGAGATCATCTCCGCCCACGGCCGGCCCCCGCGGTTGCGCCTGGCCGCCGGCCCGGACGTCGCCGCGTTCGTACAGCGGACCCTGGGCGCGACGGCCACGGTCGAGAACGGGTACGTCGAGGTGGTCGTCCACGACAAGGACGAGTCGCTGCGGGTCCTCTCCGCGGTCCAGTCGAGCGGCCTACCGTGGAGCTCGTTCACGACCGAACACGACACGCTCGAGGACGTCTTCGTCCGGATGGTCGGCCGGATGGACGACGGAGCGCTCAAGTCGGAGGGAGCGACATGAAATTCCGCCGCATCGGCTCCGACCTGAAGGTCGTCTACCTCCAGTACCGGCGGAACCCGGCGGCGCTGTTCTTCTCGTTCTTCTTCCCCATCCTGATCGTCGCCCTGTTCGGCTACATCTTCTCCGGCGCCGGGAGCGCAGTGACCACGGTCGTCGTCCTCAACGAGGACCAGAACTCGCCGGCGAGCGTCGCCTTCCTCGCCGCGCTCAACAACACGTCGGTCGTCCAGGTCCAGGTCGTCGGCGGGAGCAGCTGGACGCCGTCCAACTTCGCCGCCGAGTTAGGCAGTGCGGGAGCCTCGGTCGGCCTCATCGTGCCCGCGGGCTTCCAGGCCAACTATTCCGCGCACACGAACGTGAGCCTCGCCCTGTTCGTCAACCCGACCGATGCGGCCTCCGCCGGCACGGCCGAGGGGGCCATCCAGGGCGTCGCCAACGGGTTCAACCTCCACGCCGCCGACGGCCGGGCGATCATCACCATCGCCTCGATCCACAACGTCGGCAGCCAGATCTACACGTACATCGACTACCTGATCCCGGGCCTCATCGGCTTCACCATCCTCACGAGCCCGATGTTCTCGATGGTCGACATCGCGGCGTCGTACCGGAAGGACGGGATCTTCCGGGAGCTTTCCCTGACCCCGCTGACCCGGTCCGAATGGCTCACCAGCCACATCCTCTGGTACATCGTCCTCACGTTCATCAACGCCGGCATCATGATCGCCTTCGGGGTCGGCGTCTTCAGCGCCCACCTGTCGATCGGGCTCGGGATGATCCCGTTCCTGCTGGTCGGCACGTTCCTGTTCGTCTCGATCGGGATGCTCTCGGGCACCGTCGCCAAGACCCCCGAGTCCGCCGCGATCATCGGGAACATCATCACGTTCCCGATGATGTTCCTCTCGGGGACGTTCTTCCCCGTCTCCTCGTTCCCCCCGTGGCTCCAGACGGTCGCCCACGTCCTGCCGCTCTACTACGTCATCGACGGGCTCGACCAGGCGATGCTGTTCGGCAACTGGAACCGGGCGGCCCTGGACCTGACCATCGTCCTGGTGATCGCGGTCGTGGTGTTCGTCATGGCCGTCCGGTTCTTCCGGTGGCGGGACAGCTAAGCCCATGACCGACCCGTCGCCCCCGACGGTCGACCCCACTGGCTTCCGCCACCTGATGGCCCGCTGGGCGACCGGCGTGACCGTCGTGACCGCCCACGACGACGCGGGCGACGCCGGGCTCACGGTGAACGCGTTCCTCTCGGTCTCGCTGCGGCCCCCGTCGGTGCTGATCAGCCTCACGACCGACGCCGACACCGTGCCCGTGATCGAACGGTCCCGGTCGTTCGCGGTCAACCTGCTCGGCGCGGGGCAACGCGCTCTGAGCGAGCGATTCGCCCGGACCGTCCCCTCGGCCGAGAAATTCAGCGGTCTCACGTTCCATCGCGGACCCGGGGGGCTGCCGCTCCTGGACGGCACCCTGGGAGCCCTCGAATGCCACGTGGTCGCCTGGGTCCCCCGGTTCGACCACGTGCTCATCGTCGGAGAGGTGACCCACGAGGAGACCGGAGGGGACGGCCCGCCCCTCCTGTTCTACCATTCCGGATACGGCGAGGCGGAGGGCGCGGACCGGGTCAAGCTGCCCCCCGCGCGGCGCTGAACCGCGTCAATCCGGAATATTCCTGACGTAAATCCGCCGTGGGTTCATAAGCGCCGGACGCGCCCATAGAGCACGATGAATGCCGTCGCCCGCCGACCCGCGCGTCGACTGTCCCGAACGACTGTTCCCATCCTGGTGGTCTGCGTGGCCGTGGCCGCCCTCCTCGTGGGAGGCCTGCCCCTTCGCACGCCGGCTCCGTCGGCCTCCGCGGCCCCGGCCCCGGTGAGCGCCGCCCCGTCCCCGTCGACGTCCGCGGTGCCGGCGCACCACCTGTACAGCGTTCCCCTCACCGGCCCGCACCCGGCGCAGAATCTCCAGGACCCGGCCTGGCTAGCGTACGATGCGGCCGACAACTGGTTCTACGTCGCCGACCCCCCCTCCACCCTGGACGGGCTCAACGCGAGTTACAGCTACCCGTGGGTCAACACGTCCGTCACGGTCGGGACCGACCCGTTCGGGGTGGTCGTGGACCCGATCACGGGCGACGTGCTGGTCACGAACACCGGTTCGGACAACGTCAGCGTGGTCGACCCGACGACGAATTCCGTGGTCCTCTCGGTCCCCGTCGGCGACGCGCCGATGGGCATCGCCTTCGACCCGGTCACCCAGCAGATCCTCGTGGCGAACAACCAGTCGAACAACGTGACGTTCCTGAGCGCGGCCACCTACGCCGTGACCGCCAACGTCGCGGTCGGACACGGGCCGGTCGGCGTGGCGGTCGATTACCTCACCGGATCGGCGTACGTCGCGAACAGCCTCAGCTCGACCGTGAGCGTGCTCAACGACTCATCGTGGCAGGTCGTCGCGACGGTCGGCACGGGGGATACTCCCTACGGCGTGGCGTTCGACAACCGCTCCGGGTACGTGTACGTGACCAACGCGGGGTCGGCCAACGTCACGGTCATCGACGCGGGGACCTCGCAGGTCCTCACGAGCGTTCCCGTGGAGGCGTGGGGTACCTCCGGCTCGGCTCCTCTCCAGGGGATCGCCTACGACCCGCAGGACAACATGCTGTGGGTAGGTGCGGGCCAGGTTACGGCGGTCGTCATCGACCCGGCCAACGAGTCGGTGGCCGCGTACATCTCGATCGACCCGTCCGGCGTGGCGTACGACAGCGCCAACGGCAACGTCTGTGTCACCAACACGGCCAATCGCACCTTCGAATGCATCGCGTTTGCCGGCGACAGCTACACGGCGCCCACGCTGACGTTCGCCGAGAGCGGGCTGCCGACCGGAACGACCTGGAGCGTAATGCTCGTCGATTACTACGGTGTAGCGACCACCGGCACGGGGTCCACGGCGACGTCGCGGAACATCACCTTCGCCTCGTACTGGCAACAGGTGACCTACCAAGTAGCGGCGGTCGGGGCGGACTATCTGGCGTCGCCGGTCTCGGGATCCATCAATCAGTCCGGCGTTCCGGTCCAGATCAATATCGCCTTCTCCCTCGTCGCGCCGGGGACGTTCTTCTGGGTGAACTTTACCGAGTCCGGCCTCCCCACCGGCACCTCCTGGTGGGTCGATCTGGGGGGGTTCGGCCAGGATTCGTCCGGCCTCAGTAACGACTTCCAGCTCGCGGACGGGACGTACACGTACTACGTGCTCCCGATCGATGGTACCCAGGCGCAGTCGGGCACCGTCGTGGTGAACGGCTCGGCGACCGGGGTCTCCCTGACGTTCACCTCCCCTCAGACCTACCTCGTCACGTTCACCGAGGTGGGGTTGCCGAACGGCACCGGTTGGAGCTTCGACCTGAACGGAAACTACTACAGTACTACGGGGAGCCTCGAGGCGGCTGCCCTGCCGAACGGGACGTACTCGTACTTGGTGTACACTTCGGGCAACTGGACTCCCGTGCCCTCGACGGGGTCGGTCACGGTGTACGGGGCGCCCACCGACGTGTACGTCAACTTCTCGTACGAGGCGTACTACTTTGTCGGGTTCACGGAGACGGGGTTACCCGCCGGCACGTTGTGGTCCGTGAACCTGAGTGGGCTCAGCCGCGCGAACCTCTCCCTGTCCTCCTCGTCCGAGGTCCTGTTCCAGGAGGCGAACGGGACGTACGATTGGGAGGCGGGGTACGCCGTGGCGAACCTCTCCGGAACGCTCGTGTACTACTATCCCGCGCCGAACAACGGGACGGTCGATGTGGTCGGGGGCTCGGTCCAGGTCGACCTCGTGTTCCAATCCGGGACTCCACCGACGCTCTACGGTGTCTCCTTCCACGCGCTGGCCCTCCCGTCGGGTAGCACCTGGTCCGTCACGTTCAACTCCCAGACCGATCAGGCGACGACCGCGTTTCTCAACTTCACCGCCGCCAACGGAACGTACGGCTACACCGTGAGCCCTCCGTCGGGCTACCTCGCCGTCCCCTCCGCCGGCCAGCTGGTCGTCGCCGGCCTGGCGGTGACGGTCGACGTGAACCTCTCGCTCGCCCCGGTGTCGCTCGACTACGCGGTCACCCTCCAGGAGTCCGGATTGCCGAACGGAACGGCCTGGAGCGCGAGCGTGAACGGGATCGCCAACTCGTCGATCAGTCCGACCATCGTGTTCGACGAGCCGAACGGGACCTACTCCGTCAACGTGACGGCGGTACCGGGCTACTCGGTGAACTACAGCACCCCCGTGGTCGTTCACGGCGCCGCGCTGACGCTGGCCGTCACGTTCTCCAACTCGACCTACCCGGTCGTGCTGCTCGAGACCGGCCTCCCCTCGGGTGACCTGTGGACGGCCACGGCCGTGGACACGGTGAGCGGCGCCCAGGTCGTCGGCCAGTCGACCGGCCCGACCCTCACGCTCCATCTGCTGGACGGGACGTACGACCTGAGCGTCGCCGGTCCGTCCGGCTACACCGTGCACCTCTCGGCCACCGAGGTCGGCGTGCACGGCACGACCCCGGCGCCGGTCCAGGTCGCGTTCACCTCGCCCTCGAGCTCCGGCGGGACCTCCCCCCTCGGACCGTTCGGGTATCTGACCGTCGTCTACGTGCTCACCGCCGTCGTGGCGGGCCTCGCCGCGGTCTGGGGTCTCGCGCGCTACCGGTCGGAGCGGTGGCGCAGCGAAGGCGAAGAGTGGGTACGGGAACTGCGGGATGAGTCGCGAACCGAGCCGAACGAACGGACCCGGTGAACGCGTTGGTCTCGGTCGCGTCCCCGCGGGGTTGCCTCCGCACGGTTGAAGTCGAGCTCCGTCCTGACCGGTCGCAGCGACCATGACCGTCGATTGGGTCACCCCGGTGGTGGCGGCCGCCGGCGGGCTGGTCGTCGGCTGGGTCGCCCATTACCTCTGGAGCCACCCGACGACCCGGCCGCGCCCGGTGCCCCCGTCAGCGACCGACCTAGTCCGTCGGGCGCCCCCGGAGTCGGCTCCGCCGACCGTCCCTCCGAACACCACGACCGCCCCCGCGACCGGGAGCGCGGCCCGCGTCGGGGCTTCCGGTTTGGCGCGCTCCGAGCCCTCGTCCCTCGCCCCACCGGCCGGCCCCGGGGGAGAGGGACTCACCCTGGCGCGCCAGGTGATCCTGCACCTCGCCCGAGTGGGTCGTGTCGGGGCCGAGGACGTCGCTCCGCTCGGGTCGACCCAGCAGGGGATGGTGGCGGCGCTGCACGTCCGCCAGGGTTCCCTGGTGCGCGTCCTGCAGCGGCTCCGTGCGGCGAACGTGGTCGAGGTCGACCGCCGGCACGTGGCCGGGGTCCCCCGTCGGCTGTTGGTCTATCGGTTGACCTCCCTGGGCGAGTCGATCGCCCGGGACCTCCGCCATCCCACGCCGCCGCGGCCCCCGTCCGTCCCGGCACCCTCCGGAGCCTGGATCGCGCCCCGGACACCGACCGCCGAGCAGCGGGTCTGACGGGGTGGGCGCCTCCCTCGGAGGTGCCGCTTTAACCTCCCGCCGACCTGTTCGCCCCATGTCGGCGGCGCCCCGGCGCACCCGGGTCGCGATTATCGGGAGCGGGCCGGCCGGCCTGACGGCGGCCCTGTACGCGGCACGAGGCCAGTTGCAGCCGGTGCTCATCTCCGGCGTTCCGGCCGGCGGGCAGCTGCTCATCACCACCGACGTGGAGAACTACCCCGGATTCCCGGACGGCATCCAGGGTCCCGAGCTGGTCGAGCTCATGCGCCGCCAGGCGGCCCGGTTCGGTACGGAGTACGTGGACGACAACGTGACCCGGGTCGAGTTCGGAGCGCGTCCCTTTCAGGTCCACACCGGGACGATGGGGACCGTCGTCGCCGACGCGGTCATCGTCGCGACGGGGGCCAACGCCCGATGGCTCGGACTCCCCTCCGAGACCCGTCTCAAGAACCACGGGGTCTCCGCGTGCGCCACCTGCGATGGGTTCTTCTTCAAGGGCAAGGACCTGGTCGTGGTCGGCGGCGGGGACACCGCCATGGAAGAGGCGCTGTTCTTGACCAACTTCGCGACGCACGTGACGATCGTGCACCGCCGGAGCATGCTGAAGGCGAGCAAGGTGATGCAGGAGCGGGCCCGCCACCACCCGAAGATCTCCTTCGAACTGGAGCACGTCGTGGACGAGGTCCTGGGAAAGGACCAGGTCGAGGGCGTCCGGCTGAAGCACCTGCCGACCGGGGCTCAGCGGGAGCTGAAAGCCGGCGGTCTGTTCATCGCCATCGGCCACGAGCCGGCGACCGAGGTGTTCCGCGGCGTGCTCGACCTGACTCCCGAAGGATACCTACGGGTCCACGACCGGACGCGGACGAGCGTCGAGGGGGTCTTCGCGGCCGGGGACGTCGAGGACCACCGGTACCGCCAGGCCGTCACCGCGGCCGGCGCCGGCTGCATGGCCGCCATCGACGCCGAGCGGTGGCTGCAGGAACAGGGCCTCGGCGGCTGACGACCGCCGCGACGCGACCCTTTAATATCCGGGTGGGGGCTTCGACCCGAGGACGCCGCCGTGGCGAACAAGAAGAGCCTGCACATCGAGTCGAGCGGCCAGCTGTGCATCTACTGCGGAGCCTGCGTCGGGATCTGCCCCCTCAACTGCATCTATCTGGACGAGACCCGCATCACCTTCGACGAGAAGGTCTGCACCCGCTGCGAGATCTGCGTGAAGGCGTGCCCCGTCGGCGCGATCGAGATCGACTGAAGCGGGACGGAGAAACTCCACCATGGCCGCGGACCTGAAGACCGACGTCCTCGTCATCGGCGGGGGGCCCGCCGGCAGCATGACCGCCAAGTGGGCCGCCCAGGCCGGCGCCTCGGTCCTGATGATCGAGAAGCGCCAGGAGATCGGCAGCCCCGTCCGCTGCGGCGAGGGGATGAGCAAGGACTGGCTCCACGACGTGGGCATCAAGCCCGGCCGCTGGGTGAACCTGGAGGTCGAGGGGGCCCGTATCTACTCGCCCAGCGAGAAGGTCTTCGAGATCAACGAGAAGCACGCCGGTAACGAGGTCGGCTATGTCGTCGAGCGCGTCGAGTTCGACAAGCAGTTGGCGATCGACGCGGCCAACGCGGGCGTCGAGGTCCGTCTGAAGACCGCCGCCACCGGGATCCTCAAGGAGAACGGCAAGGTCGTCGGCGCGAAGGTCAAGCAGTTCGGCACGACGTTCGACGTCCGGGCCAAGGTCACGATCGGCGCGGACGGGTTCGAGAGCCAGGTCGGCCGGTGGGCCGGCATCTCCACGAACATCGCGATCCGGGACATGGACACGTGCCTCCAGTACCGGATGACGAACGTCGACTCGGATTCCCGCTACTGTGACTTCTACCTCGGCAAGGTCGCTCCGGGCGGCTACGTCTGGGTCTTCCCGAAGGGGGACGGGCTGGCCAACGTCGGCATTGGGGTGCAGGTGAGCCAGGTCCAGTCGATGGCCGAGGCGCGCAACTACCTGGACGCGTGGATCGCGGCCCACCCCGGCTACGCCAAGGGCAAGAAGATCGACATGGTCGGCGGCGGCGTCTCCATCTCCGCGCCGTTGAAGCAGACCGTGACCGACGGGTTCATGCTCGTTGGGGACGCGGCCCGGATGATCGACCCTCTTACCGGCGGCGGCATCGCCAACGGCTGCATCGCGGGGAAGATCTGCGGCACGGTCGCCGCCGAGGCGGCCCAGACCGGGGACACGTCGAAGGCGTTCCTCGATAAGTACGAGAAGGGCTGGCGGGCGCGGCTCGAGGAGAAGCTCTACCGGAACTGGCTCGCCAAGGAGAAGTTGACGACCCTCTCCGACGCGACGTTCGACAAGATCATCGACGCGCTCGCGGGTGTCCGCCTCGAGAAGCTGAACGTCCACAACATCTTGAAAGCCGTCCACGAAAAGTACCCCGAGGTCACGAAGGAGTTCGAGGCGTTCCTGTAGACGCCCCGAACCGGACCATGCCCGGCGCACCGAACCGACCCCCGCCCAAGGACGAGCCCGGGACGCCGCCGGTGCCCGTCGTGCCCGAGACCCCCGAACGGCTGGCGCTCCGCCGCCTGGGTCCGGCCCGCGTCGCCCTCCACCTGGACGTATGGAAGGGTGCGCCGAGCGCGGAGCTGATCGCCCCGTTCGACCGGGCGGAGACCGCCTACGCCGCCGGCGACTACGGCGCCGCGATCCAGGCGCTCGACCAGTTGGCGATCCGATTCCACGAGCCACGCTGGCCGACCTTGCCCGAGCCGTTCCGCCGACTGCGGGTCGCCATTCCGCCCCCGATGCCCCCGCACTGGGACCCGGAGCACGGGCTGGCCGCCGACGAGAAGGAGGCGCGCCGTGCCCGACGCACCGTCGACGACCAACTGGCCCTCGCCCGGGCGAGCGTCGCCTGGGCGACCGCCCACGGGACCGACCTCTCGGCCCTGGCCCCCCGGGTCGACGAGGCGGCCGCGATCCTGGCGGCCGAGGGCCTGGTGCCCGCGGTTTACGAGCGCCTGGACGCGGTGTGGCTAGCCGTGCGCGAACGGGTCCCCAAGCCCCTCGCCCCGGCCGGTCGCGCCCGCCCCGCCCCCGCCGAGCCGGCGGACGAAGCCGGCGAGGCGTGAGCGTCCGCAGCGATGGCCCCGGACGAGGCGGCCCCGCGGTCGGTCCGCCGGGGTGAGGGCGAAGTCACCCAGTGGCCCCGCGGGTTGGTGGGGTACACTCCCTCGGGGCCGGACGACGACACCCCGGATCCGGACGAGGACCGCACGGGGAACCGGATCCGCCTCGCGGCCCGGTTGCTTTCCGTGCTCGCCGCTCAGGGGGCCGAGGTCGGTAGCCTGGTCCAGGACTTGGCGGCCGCCGAGCGGGCCTACCGTGCGGGCCGCCACGACGAGGCCACCCGCCGCGTCGAGACGATCCTCGAGGCGCTGGCGCGGTTCGAGGCCGGCCCGGGCGCCCACGGACCTCCGACACGTTAAGGCGTGACACGCCTCGGGGCGGCGATGCCCTACCGGTTCGGAACCTTCTCGATCGTGGCGTGCGACCCGTCGGACGGAACGTGCGGTGTGGCGGTGCAGTCGAAGTTCATCTCGGTCGGCTCCGTCGTCCCGTGGGCCGAGGCCGGGGTCGGTGCCGTCGCGACCCAGGCCGCGTCCAACCCGGCCTGGGGGCCGGAAGGCCTCGTCCTCCTGCGCCAGGGGTTGAGCGCGAAGGACGCCGTGCGTCGGCTGGTGGCGGCCGACCCCGGCCGCGACGAGCGCCAGCTGGGGGTCGTCGACGCCCACGGGGGCGCCGCGGCGCACACCGGGTCGAAATGCATGGACTGGGCCGGCCAGGTCGTCGGCGACGGGTTCACCTGCCAGGGGAACATCCTGTTCGGACCGGCGGTCGTCCAGGCGATGGCCCGGGCGTACGAGTCGACCGGCGGCGACATCGCGGACCGGCTGCTGGCGGCCCTGGTCGCCGGCCAGCGCGAGGGCGGCGACCGGCGGGGGCAGCAATCCGCGGCCCTCCTCGTCAGTAAGAAGGGCGCCGGATACGGCCAGAGCGACCGGTGGATCGACGTGCGGGTCGATGACCACGTCGCGCCGATCGAGGAGCTCCGGCGGGTGTTCCGCCTCTACGACCTGACGATGCTCAACCGGGAGGACCCCGCGAGCCTGCAGCCGATCGCGGGGGAGGTCGCGGTCGGAGTCCAGCACGACCTGCATGTCCTCGGATACTACACCGGCCGGCTGAACGGGACCTGGGATGCGGCGAGCCGGACCGCGTTCGACCGGTTCGTCGGCGAGCACAACTTCGAGAACAAGCAGACGAACCCGGACGCGATCTGGCCGACCGTCCGCGCCTACCTCAAGGAGCGGGCGGACGCCGAGGTCGCGCGGCGGACGCACACCGCGCCGATCGTCCCGGATGCGCTCAGCCGCGGACCCGGCGCCCAACCGAAGGGGGGGTCGTCATCGGCGCACCGGTCGAAGAAATCCCCGGCGTCGAAGTAACGGTCGTCGCGCGGCGTCCGTGCGCGGACCCCGCGGCGGCGGAGCGGCTGCGCCAGGCGCTAGTGCCGGACACACCCGACTTCGTCGAGCTGCGGGTCGACGGCGCGGCGCTGGTCGTCACGACCCGGGGGAGCTCGGCGCGCAGTGTGCGGGCGACCCTCGAGGACCTCCTGGCCTGTGTCCAGGCCGCCGAGCGGGCGGCCCGCCCTCCGGCCGGCCCTAAGTAGCGATGCCCGGTCCCGAGCGCGTGTCCGACGTCCTCGCGACGGGGCGCCCCGCGCCGTCGCGGGGCCACGGGCGGTACGCGGCGGCGGTGCTGGTCACCGTGTTCGCGATCCTGAGCCAGTACTTTCTCCCCGACTGGGTACCGGCCCTGCGTCCCATCTACGGCTCGCTGGTCGGCGACCTGGCGGTCGTCTACGGCGTTCCGGTCGTCACGTTCGCCGTGCTGGTCGGCGCCGGGCCCCTCCGCCACTGGAAGGACCGGATGGGCGTCGCGACGGTCGAAGGACTCCGCTGGTACGGGCTGCTCTCGCTCCTCGGGCTGGCGATCGTCCTCGGGCTGGCGGTGCTCTACGAGGCCGTCGACCCGTCGGCGCTCCAGCTGCTCGACAAGCCGAACCCCGCCCTCCAACAGGCGGTCGGCGACCCCTGGCTCTACGTCGCCCTCTCGTTCGTCATCGGGGCGTTCGAGGAGACGATCTTCCGCGGATGGATCTACGGGTACTGGAAGAACTGGAAGGGCTCCTGGGTCGTACCCGCGACCGCCACGAGCGTACTGTTCGCCGGTGTGCACCTGTACTACGCGACGACGTACACCCTCGCGGCGCCGCTCATCTTCCCGACCCTGTTCCTCCTCGGGTTCGCCTTCGCCGCGACCTACCAGGCTTCGGGGGGGAACCTGGTCGTGGTGGCCTTGCTGCACGGGGCGAACGACGCGACCGCCTACCTCACCCTCATCAACGCCCCGGTGGGCGACGCCCTGCACTACCTCGTCATCTTCGTGGGCGCGATCCTGGCCTTGGTCCTGTATCTTCGAACTCCACCCTCCGCGCCCCCGGTCGAGTGGGCCCCCGGTTTCGGACGGCCCGGCCCGACCGGGGCCACGGACCCGATGAGTGAGGCCCCGAATCCGTTCGGTCCTTCGTAGCACGCGACCGCTCGGGGCGCCCGGCACGGAGGGGCACGGAGCT
The DNA here is from genome assembly GCA_030038605.1 of Thermoplasmata archaeon. Classification (GTDB taxonomy): domain Archaea; phylum Thermoplasmatota; class Thermoplasmata; order Lutacidiplasmatales; family UBA184; genus Lutacidiplasma. The sequence goes on from JASHSU010000037.1 coordinate 40,323, forward strand.
TCCCGGAACGGCCCGCTAGCATCATGTAACGGACCCGTGTCCCCCCGCCGATGAACCCGCCGGACGATACCCTGCGCCGGGCGCTGGAGCAGGCCCGCACGATCGCCGTGGTCGGCCTCTCCGACAAGCCGGAGCGGGACTCGTACGGCATCGCCCAGTACCTCCAGGGGGCCGGCTACCGCATCGTTCCGGTGAATCCCCGGGTGGCCCAAGTGCTCGGCGAGCGCTCGTATCCCAGCGTCGGCGCGATCCCGGCCGACCTTCGGGTCGACCTCGTCGACGTCTTCCGTCGTTCGGAGGAGGTCCCGCCGATCGTCGACGAGGCGATCGCCCGTAAGGTCCCGCTGGTCTGGATGCAGTTGGGGGTGTCGAACGCCGAGGCGGCCGAGAAAGGTCGCGCGGCCGGTGTGACCGTCGTCGAGGACCGGTGCATCCGGGTCGACCACCGCCGCCTCGGCGTGCGGACCGGGGGAGTCGCCCGATGAGCGGACCGGCACCGCCGGCGAAGGTGGCCGCGGCGTCCCCCTCCGTGCGATCCGGGACGGTCGAGGACCGCGGCGTCATGCGACGGGACTCCGTCCACGCGGCCCGCTGGCTCGTCGACGGCTCGGCGAAGGCGACGGGCGCGGTCGACGTGGGGTCGCTCGAGGTTCAGGGCTCGCTCTCGGTGGGCGGGATGCTGAGCGCGGACACGCTGACGGTCCGCGGACGCCTGGACGCGGGGGCGGCGGTCCAGGTCGCCGGCGCCCTCACCTCGGACGGCGGCTTCCGAGCCACGGGGCCGGTCACGGCCCGTCAGGCTACGTTCGACGGGGCGAGCCGGGTCACCGGTGACGTCACCGTCGAGGCGACGCTCGCCCTCCGCGGGCAGTTCGCGGCCGCCGCGCTGCACGTCGGCGAGTTGCGGGGCGACGGGGCCGTCCAGGTGGTTGGAGAACTTCGCGCGGGTGCGGTCGACCTCCGGCTCAAGGGGGAAAGCCGGTTCGGGGTCATCCGCGCCCGCTCGGTCCGGCTCCTTCGGGCCTCCGCCAATCCGGTCGAGATGGTGCTCGGGGGCGGCGTGCCGACCCCGGTGGAGCGTATCGAGGCCGACCGGGTGGAGCTCGAGGGCGTCGACGCCGACTTCGTTCACTGCCCCGAGGTGATCCTCGGGCGGGACGCTCACATCTCCGAGCTGGAAGGGACGGTCGTGCGTCAGCACGGGAGCGCGAGCGTAGGCCCCCGGTCGAAGACGCCCCCGCCGTACGGGCTCTCGCGCTGACCCGCCCGTAGGACTTTATCTCCCGGACACACGTCCTCGCGGGCCATGTCGACCGAGGAGGCGGGCGGCGGCGCTCCGTCCGCGCACGTCATCCAGCAGCGCGTCCGCGCCTACTGGGAGGCGACCGGCGTGGTCGCCCGCGCCCTGGAGGTCCCCGAGGAGGGACCTGTCTTCCGGTTCACCGAGGGACCCCCCACCGCCAACGGTCCGCCGCACATGGGCCATCTCGTGGCCCGCGTGTTCAAGGACCTGCAGTTGCGGTACCGCCGCCAGAAGGGCGACCGCGTCGTCTCTCTGATGGCCGGCTGGGACTGCCACGGCCTGCCGGTCGAGCTCGAGATCGAGAAGCGTCACGGCTTGAAATCGAAGAAAGAGATCGAGACGTACGGCGTGGAGCGGTTCTGCGACGAGTGCCGGGCGAGCACGCTCGAGGTCGCGGACGTCTGGCGCGCCATGAGCGGACGCCTCGCCTACTGGCTCGATTACGACCACGCCTACCGCACGATGGACCCGGCGTACATCGAGAGCGTCTGGTGGTCGCTGCGGACGCTCTTCGACCACGGGCTCCTCGAGAAGGGTCACTACGTCCTGCCCTACTGTCCCCGGTGCGAGACCCCGCTCGCCTCCCACGAAGTCGCCCAGGGCCACCGCGAGGCGACCGACCCGTCCGTCACCGTGCGGTTCCCGCTCACGAACGCGACGCGCCCCCGTGACCTCCTCGTCTGGACGACCACGCCCTGGACGCTACCGGCCAACCTCCTCGTTGCGGTCCGCGCCGACCTGGAGTACGCTGTGGTCGCCGACCCGGACGGACAGGAGTTCGTCCTCGCCTCGAGCGCCGTCCCCCGATACTTCCCGGCGGACGTGCGGGTGGTCGAGCGCCTCCCGGGCCGTGACCTCGCCGACCTCGTCTATCGCCCTCCGTTCGACGTCGCGGGACCCGGTGCCCACCGCTACCGGGTCGTCCTCGACGACTTCGTCACTGCCGAGGAGGGGACGGGGGTCGTGCACGTCGCCCCGAGCTTCGGACCGGACGACCAGCGCGTCGGAGCCCGCGAACAGGTCGGGGTGTTCGACCCGCTCGACGGTCGCGGCCTGTTCACGGACCGGGTCCCGCTCGTCCGGGGCCGGTTCTTCAAGCAGGCCGACCCGATCCTGATGAAGGACCTGGCCGCCCGGGGCCTCGTCTTCCGCTCGGAGACGATCCGCCATGTCTACCCATTCTGTTGGCGGTGCGACACGGCGCTGCTCTACCGGGCGATCGACTCGTGGTTCGTCCGTACGTCCCGGTTCACCGAGCGCCTCGTCCGGCACAACGCGACGGTGACGTGGGTCCCCACCTACCTGCGGGACGGCCGGTTCGGCAACTTCCTCACCGAGGCGAAGGACTGGGCCCTCTCGCGGAATCGGTACTGGGGGACGCCGCTGCCGATCTGGATGTGCCCGACGGGCCACGCGACGTGCGTCGGCAGCTTTGAGGAGCTGGCCCGGCTGCAGGGCGCCCCGCTCCCCCAGCCGTTCGACCCGCACCGGGTGCAGGCGGACCGGATCACGTTCGCGTGCCCCCACTGCGGGTTGACCAGCCGGCGGGAGCCGTACACGATCGACGCGTGGTACGACAGCGGGTCGGCGCCGTTCGCCCAGTTCCACTACCCGTTCGAGCCGAGCCCCTTCGACCCGCGGGGGGCGCTCGACCACGTCGCGGAGGGCCTCGACCAGACGCGGGGATGGTTCTACTCGATGCTCGTCCTCGCAACGTCCCTCTTCGACCGGCCGGCGTACCGCTCGGCGCTGGCGACCGGGATGGTCCTGGACGAGAGCGGGCGGAAGATGTCCAAGTCCAAGGGGAACGTCCTGGAGCCGATCCCGCTCCTCGACCGTGTCGGAGCTGACCCGGTCCGCTGGACGTTCCTCGCGGTCGACTTCACCGAACCGATGCGGATCGGGGAGACGACCATCCAGAAGTCGGCCGGGCGGACCCTCGGTGCACTCGCGAACCTGGTCGCGTTCCACACCCAGAACGCCCGGGCCGACGGGCTTCCCGCGGTGACCTCCCCCCCGGACGCGGCCTCCGCCCTCGACCGGTGGATGCTCTCCCGGCTGGAGGCGACGCGGGCCGACGTGACGGCGGCGCTCGACGCCTTTGACCCCCGGGGCGCCGTCGTCGCGCTGCGGACGCTGGTCGACGACCTCTCGAACTGGTACGTCCGCCGATCGCGACCCCGGTTCTGGGGCGCCACGACGCCGGAGGACCGCCGGGCGGCGCACGCCACGCTCTCGTACACCCTCGTCGGGGTGGCGCGACTTCTCGCCCCCCTCCTCCCGCACACCGCCGAGTGGGTCTACCAGGAGGTCGGCGAGCGCGGCTTCCGCTCCGCAGACGACTCGGTGCACCTGACCCGCTGGCCGGACCAGCTGGCGACGCGCGACCGCGTGCTCGAACAGGCGATGGACGAGGTGCGGGCCCAGGTGGAGGTCGGACGGGAGCTCCGTCAGCGGGCCGAGGTCAAGGCCCGGATCCCGCTCGAAGAACTCGTCCTGGTCGGCCCCGCGACCCCGGCGTCCGCCGCCCTCGGTCCGGAGGGGGACCGACTCCTCGCGGACGAGCTCAACGTCACCCGCGTACGTCGGGTCGCGTCCGGCGACGCTTCGATGTTCCCGGCCTCGGACTGGGTCGTCCGGGAGGACGGGGGCACCGTGCGGGCGGCCCTGCCCCGCGCGCCGACCCCGGCCCTCCGGGCCGAGGGCTGGTTCCGCGAGGTGACCCGTCGGCTCCAGCAGACCCGCAAGGAGGCCGGTCTGCGTCCCTCGGACCACATCGACCTCACGGTGGCGTCCACCGGGGAGGTCCTCGCCGCCCTTCGCGCTCGGGAGGGCCGGCTGCGCGACGAGCTCCTCGCGGAACGGCTGGAGCTGGTCGACGGGGACCTCGCCGAGGGGGACGGCGTCCGTCGGTGGGACCTGGACGGCACCGCGTTCAGTGCGCGGCTCGTCCGATGGGCGGCGTGAACGGTTCCCGGTGGACCGCCCCGTGCGGACGCGTTTCGACGAACACCTCGGCCTCGAAGCGACGGACCCGCACCCGTCGGTCCTGCCAGGCGTCGGGGGGCAGCCCGGCCTTTTGGCAGGTCCCCTCGAGCAGCTCGACGGCGCCCCACCCTTGCTCCGTGGCCACTTGTGGCAGCAGAAGCCCGCTGGTGCCGTACCCGTCAATGATCAGACCGTCCCGGCCGGCGACGACCGCCGCGGCGACGGCCCGCGGGTCCGACCCCGGCACGACCTGGGGGATCGTCAGGGCGGACACCTCGACCGTCAACGCATCCATCTCCGACGGAGCGACCGGCGGGAATCGGGGGTCCTCGGTCGCGGCGGCGACCGCGACGTCCCGGATCGCCGTACCGAGCGGCGCGACCGGGAGCGGATACCCGATGCAGCCCCGCAGTTCGCCGCTCGGGAACTGCTTCAACGTCACGAAGACGCCCCGCGCCTCGTGGAACGCCCGGGGCAGCCCCTCGTCGTCCGGCAACGCCGAGCCCCGGGGGGCCCCCACGTCCAGGGACCGCTCGATCGCCACGCGGGCGAGGTGCACGGCCCGCTCACCGTCGGCGTCGGAGAGCATGACCGGGGGAGGGACCGCTCGCGGAAATCGGTTCCCCGCCGGTCGTTCGCCTTTTATAGGCCGGACTAGGTCCCGCCGTCCTCATGCCGTTCCCCGAGGCGGTCGAGCGCCTGCTCAACAAGAAGATCTGCATGAACTGCTCGGCCCGGAATCCGCCCAAGGCCGTCCAGTGCCGGCGCTGCGGCTACCACGGCCTGCGGGTGAAGTCGCGCGAGCGGTCCGGCAAGACCGCCTAGGCCGGCTCACGCCGGCGGGGCGCGGGACTCGGTCTCCCGCCCGAACGGAGTCGGGGCCCCCATCTTGAGCTCCCGGGCGACCGCGAGGCGCTTGCGCACGAGGAACAGGAAGTTCCGGGACCCGTCCCGCCAGCTGGACAGCTTGGGCAGTCCCCACCGCTCGCCGTAGCGGATCGGCACTTCCGCGACCTTGAGGCCGCGCAGGATCGCCTCGACCTTCAACTCCTCGCTGAACGCCATCCCGTCCTGCGTGAGGGCGACCCGGTCCAGGACCGACCGGCGGAACACCCAGAAGCCGGACTGGCTGTCCTCCAGCGTCCGCGCGGGCAGTTCCTTGAGGTAGTGATGGTAGGCGACGTGGAGGAACGTGTTGAGGATCCAGTTGCCGATCCGGTGCTCCGTCGTCATCGACCGGCGGTCGAGATACGCCATGCGATTGCCGGTCAGGAAGTCCAGGTGGTGGTCGAGTAGCTCACGGACCAGCCGGGGGATCTCCGCGACGGGATACGTACCGTCCCCGTCGGACGTCGCCAGGATCTCCCCCGTCGCGGCGGCGAACCCGGTCTTGTAGGCGCGGCCGTACCCCCGCCGTCGCTCGACCAGGACCCGGGCGCCCTCCTGGGCGGCGATCGTTCCCGTCCCGTCCGTCGACGCCCCGTCCACGACCAGGACCTCCCACGTGATCGGGTCGCTCGCGAACTCGGCCCGGTTGGCGGCGTCGGCCGCGGCCCGGAACGTCCGCAGGACGTTCCCGATGGAGCCCGATTCGTTGAGGGTCGGGATGACGAGCGAGGCTCGCATCGCCGACCAAGGGTGCGTCAGCCCCTTTAACCCCTCGCCGCCCCTCCGGCGACCACGTCGTCCCACGCTGCCCGCGCCCCGCCGGCCCGCCGGTGGGGGAGTTTTCCGACGACCGCCGATGTCGGCGTCTGGGCCCGGGGCGCGAACGCCGCGGCGCTCCTGGAGGGGCTCGGACTCGGCCTGTTCGCGTTGATGACCGACCTGCGCACGGTCCGGGCGGTCGAGGAGCGGGCCGTCAGCGCCTCCGGCGACGATCCGTCGAGCCTGGTGGTCGCCTACCTGAGCGAGTTGCTCCGGCTTCAGTCCGAGGGCGACTTTCTCGTCCGCGCGGTCGAAGCACGGCCGGTCGGTTCACCGCCCACGGCGGTCGTGGCGAGCGTGCGGGGCGAGACGTTCGACCCGAGTCGCCACCCGGTGAAGACCGAGGTGAAGGCCATCACGTTCCACCGCCTCGAATTCGACACCGCCCGGGGTCGGGCCCGGGTCATCGTCGATATCTGATCGACCCCGCCGGTCGTCAGGGCATGTGGTCGACCACGGCGCGGACGCCGGCCCCGGGCGCGGGCAGTCGGCCGTGTCGGGCGAGGATCCGCTCGAGCGCCGCGAAGGTGACGAGGACGTCCGGCCAGTCGGCGATGCCCATGTGACCGATCCGGAAGATCTTGCCGGTGGCCGCGCCCTGCCCGCCCTGGACCAGGATGTTGTACTCCTTCTCCAGGGTCTTGCGGACCTCGGGGTCGCCGAGCCCGTCCGGGTTGCGGAACGCCGTGACCGTGTCGGACGCATGCGACTTGACGGGGAACAGCTCCAAACCGAGCGCCTCACCCGCGGCCCGGCAGGCCTCGGCGAGTCGGCGGCTGTGCGCCAGCCGGTGGTCGAGTCCCTCTTCCTTGAGGAGCAGCAGCGCTTCGCGCAGGGCGAGAAACAACGGTACCGCCGGCGTCCAGGGAGTATCGTTCTTCTCGAGCGGAGTCACGTGGGCCTTGAGGTCAAGGTAGAACGACCCGGGGTGCAAGGCGGCGACGGCCCGGTCCGAGAGGTGGACGAGGGCGAGCCCCGCCGGCGCGGCGAGCCCCTTCTGGGAGCCCCCGACGATCGCGTCGATCCCCCACTCCCGGATCTGGATCGGTATCCCCGCCACGGCGCTGATCCCGTCGACCAGCAGGAGCGGTGAGCCGGCGCGCTTGACCTCGGCGGCGATGCCCCCCAGGTCGTTGGTGAGGCCGACGCTGGTCTCGTTGTGCACGAGGCAGACTGCGCTCACGTCGCCCTTCTCGAGCTCGGCGCGGACGGCCGAAGGGGCGATCGGCTGACCCCACGGCGCAGCGATCGTCGTGACATTCTTCGCGTACTTCCGGACGATCTTGTCGCTCCGCTCGCCGAAGTTGCCGTTGGAGAGAACGACGACCCGACCCTCGGCCGGCAGGAGCGAGGAATACATCGCTTCCAATCCGGCCGTGCCGCTACCGCTCAGGACGACCTGGGTGCCGGTCGTGCCGAACATCACGGGCAACAGGTCCCGGATCTCCTTGACGACGCCGTGGAAGTAGTCCCCGCGGTGGTTGAGCGACGACGTCGCCATCGCCCGCAGGACCCGCGGATGGATCTTCACCGGGCCGGCGATCAGGAACGTCGCGGTCTCCGGGTCGAACGTCATCGCGCGCCCCCGGGCGTGGGGACCGGGTAGCGGAGGGGCTCTCCGGCGAGCGCCCGCAACACCTCGTCGACGACGTCCGCCCCGGCGCGGGACTGCGCTTCGTGGGTCGAGGCGCCCAGGTGCGGCGTGGCGATCACGTTCGGATGCTCTACGAGCGCGCGGTTCATCGGTGGTTCCTCCTCGAAAACGTCGAGCGCGGCCCCCGCGACCTGGCCCGAGCCCAGGGCGGCGAGCAGGGCGGCCTCGTCCACGAGGGCGCCGCGGGCGACATTGACCAGGAACGCACCGCGGCGCATCTTTGCGAACGCCGCGGCGTTGAGCAGGTGGTGATTCTCCGGGGTCAGGGCCGCATGGACGCTGACGATGTCCGAACGGGCCAGCAGTTCGTCGAGCGGAACGATCGACGTGCCGTCCGTGGTCGAGGTAACGAACGGGTCGAAGGCGACCGAAGTGGCACCGAACGGGACGAGCCGCTGGGCGACCTCGCGTGCGATTCGGCCGTAGCCGATGAACCCAACCGTCCGACCGGCCAGTTCGTGACCGGACGTGCCCCGCTCCCACTTGCCACCTCGTGTGGAGTTGACCTTGGGGAGCAGGCCCCGGACGAGGAGCAGGTAGAAGGTGACCGAGAGCTCGGCCACGCTGACCGTAGCGGCCGCGGGCGCGTTGACGACCGTCACCGCGTGGGCGCCGGCAGCCGCCAGGTCGACGTTGTCGACGCCGACCCCCGCCCGGGCGACCAGCTTCAACTGCGGCGCGGAAGCGAACAGCTTCGCATCGACTTTCGTCCGACTCCGTACGACAAGGCCCCAGGCCGTCGGAAGGACTTCCGCCAGACGGCTCGGGTCGGCGCTCACGTCGTCCACGACGCACGGACCGGAGCGCAGCCGTGCGACCGCAGCGGCGTCGATCGGGTCGGCGACGACGACGTGCCGCTGGGACGACATCATCCGCGGACCTCGGGGCGCTTGAAAACGGTTGCCCGCCGCGCCGGTCACGCGGCCTTCGGAACCGCGACCTTCTCGAGGGCATTGCGCACGACGTCCTCGCCGCGCACCCCCCGGATCCACGGTTCCGGCTTCACGACGACGCGATGCGCCAAGGCCGGCAGCGCCAGCGCCTTCACGTCGTCCGGCAGGACGAAGTCACGGCCCTCGAGCAGGGCGCGGGCCCGTACGAGCTTCTGCAGGGCGAGCGAGCCCCGCGGGGAGGCCCCGACCTCGGCCCGCGGGTCGGCGCGGGTCGCGCGGACCACGTCGAGGAGGTACTGCGCCACGGACGCTTCGACCTCGATCGACTCGACCGCACTTTGCAACTCCAGGAAGGCGGTCCCGGTGGTGACGGCGGGGACGGCCACCTGTTCGGTCATCCGGGCCCGGCGGCGTTGCAGGATCGTGCTCTCCTCCTCCGCCGTGGGGTACCCGACACGCAGGCGCATCAGGAATCGGTCGACCTGGGCCTCTGGGAGCGCGTACGTCCCCTCGAGCTCGATCGGGTTCTCGGTCGCCAGCACGAGGAACGGACGGGGCAGCGGGTAGGTCGACCGCTCGCTGGTCACCTGGTACTCCTGCATCGCCTCGAGCAGGGCCGACTGGACCTTGGGCGGCGCCCGGTTGATTTCGTCGGCGAGCAGGACGTTGGTGAAGATCGGACCTTGCCGGAACGCGAACGAGCCGCTCTTCGGGTCCAGCACCTCGCCACCGGTGATGTCGTGCGGGAGGAGGTCGGCGGTGAACTGGACCCGCTGGAACTGGAGGCCGAGGGCCGCGGCGAACGATTTGGCCATCAGTGTCTTGCCGAGTCCGGGAAGGTCCTCGATCAGCAGATGACCGTCGGCCATCAGGCCGATCAGGATCTGCTCGACCGCGACGTCCCGTCCCACCACGGCGGTCCGCACGGCGGCCCGGATCCGGTTGGCGAGGTCGGCCGCCTCCGTGGGTTGCATGCGGGCGTCGCCAGACCGAGGGCGGGCCCCCTATAACACCGGGGAGGCCCCTCCCCCTGTTCCCCGGCCGTAACGATCCGCCTCATGGCTGGCGCACGCCGCCTCCGCGGTCTGACCCCGGCCGGGGGTGTCGGACACCGGGGTTGTCCTCACGTCATCCTCGGCGGACGACCCGTCCGCGTTGAGTCGAGAGGGACCCTTCGTCGGTACCCGGGCACGGGCGTACCCGCGCCGGCCACCGGAACCACCGGGGCCGCTATGAGCTTGCCGACGGGTCGCGGTCGAACGACCGGGGTGAGGCGAGAAGGAGGACCACCGCCGCGAGGCTGAACAGTAGCAGCGCCACCGCGACGCCCACCGTCCCGAGCCCGGAGGGAAGGAGGTCCGCGCTCAGCAGCGCGAGGGCGAACCCGAGGGCAGGGATGGCTAGGGCGCCCAGACCCCGGCGCAGAGCGCCGGGCGCCCGGCCGGGCTCCTCCGCACACCAGAACAGGAGCGCGAGGCCGGTCGCACCGGCCACGACGGCCGGCACAACACCGACCGGGGTCTCGACCGCCAGGATCGCCAGGACGCCCAGCGCGGGCAGCAGGCCGAGGAAACCCGAGGAGGCGGGGAGCAACCCCCGCACCAGGCTCGCCAGCGTTGCCCCCGCGACCGCCAGCACCGCGCTGAGGACGAACGGCCAGCTCGCCAGCGAGCCGAACACCAGGAAGGAGACCAGGAGGAGACCGTACGCCGGGCCGAAGCTCCGGCGCCAGAACGCCGCATCGAGACGCCTCATGCCACCCCGCGCTCCCGGACCGACGGCCGCCGCAGAAAGTGAACGAACCCCGCCAGCGACCAGAATTCCTCCCAGTCGACGACCGGCGCGTCCTGCCACATGCGGGTGACCTCTTCGCGGCGGCGCAGCCGGGTGTACCGTTGCGCAAGGGCTTCGTCCTCGGGCGACGCCAGCGCCTCGACCGATTGGACGGCGAGGTACGACGGGCTGAGGACGACCGTGGGAAAGCCCCGGCGACGCACGTGGGCGACCAGGTGGTGCTGGGTCTCGCTCGCCAGCGGCGAGAGGACCACGGTCGTGGTCTGCGCCGGGTAGTACCGACGGAGCGCGACCGCGCATCGTTCCGCCGGTCCCGGGGCGGTGGACAGCTCCGTCCGCAACAGCAACTCACGGATCCGGAACCGCTGGGTCCGGCCGGAGGCGAGCGGCACCGCGTGCAGGAATTCGCCGTACGTGGCCACCCCCACCCGACTCTTGTCCCGCAGGAACGCTTCGGCCAGTCCGAAGGCCGCCCCCCGCGAGACCGCCAGCAGGCGCCCGTCGACGTCCGGACCCAGGTTCGTGGGCCTCGTGTCGAGAAGGATCACCAGGTCCCCGGTGCGGTCGAGCGCGTACTCGTTGGCCAGCCGACGTCCCGCCCGAGCACTCGCCCGCCAGTTGATCCGTCGGGGCGGGTCGCCCGGGGCCGCGTCGCGGATCCCGAAGAACTCCCCCGCCTCGCCGACCGCGCGGGAGCGCGTCTCGCCCGGCAGGGCGAGCGTGCGCCGGAGCCGGACCGCGCCCGCCCGCTGCAGTTCGGGCGGGTATCGCTCGATGTAGAGACGGGGGGCCTCCAGGACCGTCGACCGTTCGACCAGCCCCAACGGGTCCTTCCAGGTCACCGTCGGCGTCGGTACGGTGAGCAGTGTCGGCTCCGGGAGTCGCCAGTCGAGCTGGACCCGCAGCGAGGGTCCGTCCCGTCCCACGACCGGGGGGTGGACCTCCTCCACACCCGCGGGTACCGGGTACCGAACGTCCAGTGACTCCGGCCGAACATCGACGGGCGGGGTGAGCCGGATATCCAGCCGAACGGACCGGTCCGACCCGCCGACCGTACCGTCGAGGACGACTCTCGGCGACGTGCGGGGCCCGACCAGCCCCGCCGCGACCGGCGCCAGCAACAACGGGAACGCCAGGAACAGGGGCACCGGGGATCGAACCGTCACGCCGAGCGCGAAGAATCCGATCGCCGCGGCGACCAGGACGAAGGCCGCCGGACGCCAGTGCGGGCCGACCTCGGTCGCTCGGTGGTTCAGGTCGAACCCCCCTCGATCTCGTCCAGTCGGGAGCTCACGTAGGCGCGGAACTGGGCTCGTGTCTCGCCCCGCAGTCGGGCCAGCTCTTCGGCCGGCGTTGTCGGTCGCAGGGGATGGGCGTACCTCCGGTCCAGCTCATCCAGTAGGACCACCACCTCGCTCCGACCGGAACGGCCCGCGGCCAGCGACACGCGGAACGGCGACCGGGGCTCGGCCGTGGGGCCCGGCGGGTGGCCTCGTGTTCCCCACGAGTCCCGGTGCGCCAACCCCGCCAGGTAGAGGGCGACGGCCGCGAACGCCCCGGCGGCGAATCCGATCGCCGCGGTCTGGTTCGGCCCCGCGTAGACCGCGACGCCCGCCAGGACCGCGGCGAGAGCGAGCCAGACCCAGCCGGCCGGCCCCCTCATGCGCCCCCAAGGGCCCGGCTCAGGTCCTGCTCTGCTTCACCGATGGCCTCGCGGGCGCTCGCCACCTGGAGCGGGCCCAGCGGATGGCTCGAGTACCGCGCCTCTTCAAAGACTCGGGTCAGGGTGCGCGCGGCTGGGGCGCGGATGCCCAGGCGAATCAGATGCTGGGTCCGAATCTCCTCCGGCGTGGCGGCGTCCAGGTCGGTCACCACGGGCTGCAGTCGGGCCAGGAGCGTCGCATACAACGCCAGAATGGTCGCCCGGGGGTCGGCTGCCGAGTCGAGGTCGGCGCGGGCCTTACGCAACGCCCCTCGCACCTGGGCGGTCGCCTGGTCGGAGCGCTCCCGGTACAGCCGGTCGTCCCGACGGTCCTGCAGGTAGTTCGCGAGCGGCGGCAACGCCAAGATCACCACCCCGGCTAACACGACCACCAGCAGTAGGAACCACGTCCACGCTGGGAGGTGGAAACTCAGCTCGTCGAGCACGCCACCGGGCCCTCCGACGAGCGTGCTGTTCACGGTCGTATTGTTCGTCGCCGCGGGCGCCGTCTGGTTGCCGGCGGGCTGAGGGGGAGGGGACGTGTAGCCGGTCGGTCCGCCGCCGACCGCATGGAGGATGGCGACCATGATGACGCCGGCAAGGAGGAGCGAGAGCCCGGCGACAGCGAACGGCGTCATCGTCCCACTGGGGTTCTTCGTGGAGAGTCGGGCGACGATGACCGGCAGGATGATCACGAGCGCGAGCCCGATGATGATGACCGAGATGAGCCAGGTCGGAAGGATCAGTTCGCTCGTCGGGCCGACCGGGGGCGCCGGGCCGGCGGACCGAGCGCCCACCAGGATGCTCGCCGACGCGCCGACGGCGAACGCGCAGAGCAGGATGACGAGCAAGACCGTGGACGGTCGGGAGCGGGGCCGGCGGGTCGCCATCGCACCCTAGCGACGGCGGGACGCGGGTTAACCCCTTCCGGCGGCGTTCGGGGGGGCTTCGTCGCCCTCGCGGTTCGGCGCGGGCGACAGGAAGTAGACACTCCGACGCTCGTGTTCGACGGAGACGACCGCGAAGTCGTCCACGACATACCCCAGGTCCGCGGCCGCACGGAACGCATCGCGGGTCGCGTGGCGCCACCGTCGGAGGGCCTCCGGCTCGTGCTCCCGGACGAGTCCGAGGTCGAAAGGTATCTCCAGGTGCGCCACGGGTTTCTCCGGCTCCTGGACCTCCACCGGCAGGCGGAGGCCGCTCTCGCCCGGCTCGGTCCGGATGAGCGGTGTCGCGGAGGCCCATCGGGCTTCGTCCTCGGCGGCGGTGGGGTACGTCCCGGCGAGACGCTGCTCGACGCGGGGATGGGCCAAGGACCAAACGAGGCGCACGCGGTCCGATTCGATGCCCCGGTTCACCGGGTCGGCCATCTGACCGTAATAGTGGTGAAAGTACCGGTCGGGCAGGCCCCCCAGCCGTCGGACGAACAGCCAGGCGTTCCGGCTCTGCAGCGGGTCGAACGCGAGTCGGACCTCCGAAAGGCCGAGCTGCAACACCTCCTGGCGCAGCGACGTGAACAGGTCGTGGCCCAGGTGGTGGTTCTGGTACTCGGGACGGACAGCGGCCGAATGGATGTACTCGTAGAGGGCGGCGCCGTCCCAGCCGAGGAAGGCGACCGCGAAGCCCGCGAGATGGATGTCGACGAACCCGCCGAGCACGATCCCGCCGTTGTCCTGGACCGCCCGCTGGAGGCCCGTCGGCACCGCGTCCGTCGCGTCGGAGCCGTAGACGGATCGGTGGACCTCGTCGACCTGTCGGAACTCCTCGGGTTTCTCCAACCGACGGATCTTGAACCCCGTGGCACCGGTTCGGCTCGGGGTCGCGGTCACGCCGCGCGGACCGGGAGTCCGTACTTAACGCGGGCGAGGACGGGAGGTCCGTCTAGCGGCGGACCCGCAGTTCCGCCCGCTTGTCCTGGTAGCGGATCTCGTCTGCGGGCGTCAAGTCCCAGAGGATCTCTTCGAGCTCGGGGATGTTGCGCAGGAACTCGGCCTTGCTCTTGGTCACCATGAGGTGCTCGAACTTCCGCCGGGCGACGTAGTAGGCGAGCACGAGGTACAGACCGATGATGAGGACGATCGGACCGACGATGACGAATACGAGGTTGTAGTTGGCGCCGCCCGCGTCCGTCGTGTTGTTGATCGTCTGGAAGAATCCCAGGTTCATGAGCGGCGTGAAGTAGCCGATCGCGAGGATGGTGAGCAGCGCGCCCGCTGCGAGGACCACCACCGAAATGAACGCCCGGTGGACCCGAGCGCCGTACCGTATTCGGCGACCGATCGGCTCCGGCGCCGTCTCCTCCGCCATCTCGGGGACGGCAAGCAGGTTCGCTTAAGAACCTATGTGACGTCCGCCGCCCGTCCATGCCGGCTCCGGACCAGCCGCCGAGTGCGCCCCCTCCGCCGCCGCCCTCCCCCGCGACGTGGATGCCGCCCTCCGCGCCGTATGCGGGCACCCCACCGGGGGCCCCGTTGAGCCAGCGGTTGTCCTCGGAGAACCTGGCGCAGCGCTTCCCCTGGGCGTTCCTCGCCATGGGCGCCTATGCGATCGGGTTGCTGCTGCTCTTCGTCGGCGGTCTGGTGGCGGTCACGGCCGGTGTCTGGCCACCCTCGTGCCTGAACTCCACGAGCTGCGGCACGGGAGCCACGCTCGAGAACGTCTACTACGGCATCATGGTCGCCCGTCTGCTGCTCGTCCTGGGCCTGTTCGGCATCGCCACCGGTGCCGGCCTGCACCTCCAGTTCGCCCACGAGCCCGCCTCGGGCCTGACGCCCGAGACGACCCGGCTGTACATCTCCCGCCGGCGGTTCGAGCGGGTCCTGCTCGTCTTCACCGTCCTGCTCCTGTTCGTCATCGTCTACTGGGCGGCGGTCACCCCGACCTAGACCGGTCGGTGAGCGGACGGCCAACTACGGGCGGCCCGGCCGGGTCCGGCCGAACGTGGTGGCCTCCTCGCTCGGCAGCGGGAGCGGGTTCGCTCCCGGGGCGGGAATGAGGGAGAGCCGCACGCGGAGCTGACGGTACAGGAACATCGCCCCGAGGAGGGCGATCAGGGCCCCGCCGAAGCTGCCGGCCAGTCCGACCAGCGGACCCAGACCGATCAGGAAGAACCCGACGACCGAGAAGAGCGCGGACCGGAGGGGTCCCCCGCCGGTCCGATGCTCGGCGCCTCCCGGCGGTAGGGAGAAGAGACCCCCGGTCACTTCCAATCCCAGCACCGC
>JASHSU010000038.1 GCA_030038605.1 Thermoplasmata archaeon
ATGCCCGAGGTGGAGAACGTCTACACCCGCATCGAGCGGGCCCTGCCGGAAAAGTCGCTCCTGGTCATCGACTCTCTCGAGGGGGTGACCCACAAGTACGGCCTCGAGATGGAAGAGTTCGTCATGGCCCTCCAGAAGGACCTCGTGGAGGGTTCGAGCGCCGACGTCGTCATGATCCTGGAGAAGCCGGAGGCGGGCGGCATCGAGTACCTGGTGGACGGGCTCATCTCCATCCAGCGGGAGGAGCTGGACGAACGACGCGTCCGTCACCTCCGTCTCGAGAAGCTCCGCGCCACCAACATTGGCCAGGCCCGGTACGCCGTCACCCTGGACGGGGGCCGCTTCGAGGCCCTCGGCACGAACCGCAACGACCACGCAGCGGCTCCGACCGGTGCCTGGAAGCCGGCGACCGACCCCGAGCGGTTCTACTCGACGGGGATCCCGGACTTCGACAAGCTGCTCGGCGGCGGGTTCCGCCGGGGCAGTTTCAACGCCTTCGAGGTCGACGTCAACGTCGGGATCGACGACTACTACATGCTGTTCACGCCCACGTTCCTCAACTTCCTCTCCCAGGGGCGCGGCATCATCGCCGTGCTCGCCGCGGGCGAGTCACCCGACAAGTTGCGCGAGACGCTCATCCGCCACGTCCCGGCCAACACGTTCGACACCCGGGTGCGCATCCCGGACTACGCGGCGAACGAAACCGAGGAACCGTACATCCTGCCGATGGCCCGCTACGGCCGCGACGAGGCCCTCCGGGCGATGGTCGCCGCGGACAAGGCGGCCGGCGGTCCCGACCGGAAGCCGTTCATCGAGTACACCGCGTTCGACACGTTCGAGAGCCTGATGGGCGACCAGGTCGCCATCCGTCTGTACTTCCAGGGCGTGTCCCGTGCGAAGCACGCCGGCAACCTGGGCATCGGCCTGCTCAAACCCGGGCTGCTCGTCTCGAGCGAGATCCTCAACATGATGGACACGTACTTCCGCGTCATCAACATCGACAACCAACCGTGCATCTACGGCATCCGGCCCCGGACGACGCTCTACGCGATCAGCCCGGACCCGGAGAAGGGGTTGCCGCACACGGTCCTGACTCCGATCGTATGAGCGGGGCGGCGGCCTAGGCCGCCAGCCCGAGCAGCACGACCCCGGCCAGGTACACGACGATCGCCGGGACGAACGTCATCGCGAGGTCGTCGTCGACCCATCGGCTCTTGGGCCGCTCCACCGCGACCGCGATGGGCGCCGCGAGCAGGGCCAGCCCCGCGCTAGGGAGCACCGGCCAGCGACCGACGCCGGCCATCCCCAGGAACGCGAGCGCGGCGTACGCGGCGATCGGCACGCCCCAGAGGACGGCCGGCGACCCGTGCCGAAGCCGCAGCTCCCCCGCGAGGGGGTCGACCAGCGCCGTCCCCAGCACGACCGCCGCGGCGACGGGCACGGGGAACAGCAGGACCGTCACCACGATGGCCGTCGCGAAGAACGCATAGCTCGCGACCCGGCGCTGCTCATACCCTCGCAGGGTCGGCAACTCGAGGCCGGCCAGGTGCCGCAGCACCTCGAGGACGAGCACGGCGGCGAGAGCGAGGAGGAGGACGTCCTCCTTGGGAGCGACCAGGAAGAACCCGTCCGGCAAGAGGTAGTACAGGAGGACGCCCGCGCAGAGCCCGTGGAGGATCCGCCGCCAGACCCGGTCCCCGAGCTCGAACCCGCCGCCGAACCGTTGGCCCAGCCAGGTGCGGAACCGTCCCCGACGATGCAGGCGAAGGTCCACCGTCGGGAAGGCGCGGGGTCGCCTATGACGTTGCGGGCCCGGCAAACGGTTTTCCCCCGGCGCGGCTCGGTGCGCCCGTGAAGGTCACCGTCTTGGTCGGAAGCAAGTCGGACCTCGAGGTCGCCGAGAAGGTCCGCGCCCGTCTGACGGAGTTCCAGGTGCCATGCGAGGTCCATGTCGCCTCCGCCCATCGGAACCCGGACAAGGTCGACCGACTCGTCGCCGACCCCGAGACGGAGGTGTTCGTCGCGATGGCGGGCCTCTCGGCCGCGCTCCCCGGCGTCGTCGCCGCGCGCACCTTGCGCCCGGTCGTCGGCGTCCCCCTGCATCGGGGCCTGGGACTGGACAGTCTCCTGTCGGTGGTCCAGATGCCGCCGGGGATACCGGTGGCGGCGGTCGGCCTCGACGCGGCGGAGAACGCCGCGCTCCTCGCGACCGCCATCCTCGCGTTGAAGCATCCCGAGCTCGAGGCTCGGCTCCGGTCCTATCGCGCCAAGTGGCGCGAGGAACCCGAAGCGAAGGCAGGCACGCCGGCGTGATCGACCCCCCACGGTTCGTCGACGAGGCGGTCGCCCGGCTCCGGGCGGACATCGACGGGCGCGCGATCATCGCCGCCTCGGGCGGGATCGACAGTACCGTCGCGGCGGTCTTGACCGAGCGAGCCCTCGGCGACCGGGCCCGCGCCGTGTTCGTGGACACCGGGCTGCTGCGGGCGCAGGAAGTCGAGCGCGTCAGCGAGCTGTTCCGGACGGCGGGCCTGCGCTTCGAGGTCCGGGACGCCTCGGACCGGTTCTTCGCGGCGCTGCGCGACGTCGCCGACCCCGAGCAGAAGCGCCGGGCCGTCGGGGCGACGTTCATCCGGCTGTTCGAGGAGGAAGCGGCATCGTTCGGCACCGACCGTCTCGTCCAGGGC
>JASHSU010000039.1 GCA_030038605.1 Thermoplasmata archaeon
TCCGACCGTGCGAGCTCCAGCGCCCTCGGGATCCACGGTACCGCCGACGGGAGGTATCCCAAGAAGACCCGGTCCGCGGCGTGCGGAGGCAGAGCGGCCGTCCGGTTGTCCCCTTCGACCACCGTGACGCGCTCCGCGACGCGGTTCCGGTGTAGGTTCTCACGGAGGTAGTGGGCGGCCAACGGATTGTGGTCGACCGCCCAGACCCGTTCGGCACGGCCCGGAAGGGCCGCCGGGATCGTGAAGTAACCGATCCCCGCGAACAGATCGACCACCGTTTCGCCCGGGTGGACCAATCGGCCGGCCCGCACGCGCTCCGTACGGTTGCCCGCGGCGAACATGATCCGGGCCGCGTCGAACCTCCACCGCACCCCGTGCTCCACGACCTCGGTCTCCGTCGGGCCGTCCGTGAGCGCTTCGACCCGGGGCGTCCGGCGGTCCCCTTCGATGGGGCCCAGGTGCCGGAGCACGGTCCGCACGCCGAGCTCCCGCCGCACGCCCTCGGCCAGGAGCGGGAAGTACGGCCGTAGCGCCTCGGGCCAACGTACGAGGAGGACCGACCCCAGTCGCTGATACCCGGAGGGGAGGAGTTGGGCGACCTCGGG
Organism: Thermoplasmata archaeon; assembly: GCA_030038605.1. Lineage (GTDB taxonomy): Archaea > Thermoplasmatota > Thermoplasmata > Lutacidiplasmatales > UBA184 > Lutacidiplasma. Next base: position 606 of record JASHSU010000039.1, read on the forward strand.
ACCGGCCGCCGAGCGAAGAAGAACCCGAACCCGTTCGACCGGGGGCCGGCGCGGTCCGCGCGCGGCCGCGGGGCTCACGCGGTGGCCCCGGGAGCGCTGTCGAGGATGACCTCGAGGAACTGCTTGAGATGCGCGGTCAGGATCGGGTTGTCGGTGAATCCGCAGGCGTCCAGGCCGGGCGCGGCGAGCAGGGCGTGCTGGCCGTCCGCGAGCACCTCGGTCGCCAAGAGGTTCTCCCGCGGCACGTACGTGACGCCCTCCGGGACCCGCTGGAGGGGCGCGGTCACGAACGTCACCTGAATCCCGCGCTTCACCGCGTGCTGGATCTTCTTGCCCAGGTCGTCCCGGATCTCGCCGATGCTCGAGGTCGTGAGGATGAACGTCTGGTTGGCCCCGTCCAGCAGCTCGCCGATCTTCTGCAGGACCTTCTCGCGGCCGGAGAGGAGGTAGACGAGCTGAGGTTCCCCGTGTTCGGCGACCTCCCGGTGGAGGTTGGCCAGCTGCTCGAAGACCTCCTGGATCGCTCCCTTCAGCGAGTCGGCGACGTCCAGCGGAGGACGAGGGCGGAACAGGATCGGCTTGCCGCCGGTTGGTTGCGCGTAGCCCTTGCTGGCGAGCGACTCGAGCACCTTGTACGCGCTCGTGCGGGGGATCCCCGCGGCCGAGGCGAGGGTGGTCGCATCCCCGACGCCGCGCGCGACAAGCGCGATGTACGCCCGGGCCTCGTACTGGGTCAAACCGACCTTGCCGAGGACCTCGGTGGCCCGACGGAACTCCTCGCTCGTCGGATTGCCGAGAGCGACGGCGGTGTCCTCGATCGTCGTCATCGCGGGAGGGTGGAACGACCGCGCCGGAACTTAAGCCCGGTCAGGGGACCGGGCGGGTCAGCCGGAGTAGAGCGGCGCTGCCGAGGAGCTCCTCGACCTCCGCCTCGGTCAACAACCCGCGCTCGACCAGGAGCTCCTTGACCGGACGGTGCAGGCGCTCGGCGTCGTGGAGCAGCTCCGCGACCTTGAGGTAGCCGAATCGGGGCGTCAGCACGGTCGCCAGGGCGGCCGACCCGACCAGGTAGTGCTCGAGCTGGGGACGGTTGGCGACGATGCCGTCCACGCAGGTCCGGGCGAAGACGGGCAGATAGTTGGTCAGGATCTCGGCCGAGAAGAGGACCTCGTAGGCGGCCAGCGGCATCATCACGTTGATCTCCAGTTGGCCGCCCTGGACCGCGAAGGCGGTGGCGAGGTCGGCGCCGACCACGTGGAAGGCGACCTGGTCCAGGCACTCGGCGGCGGATGGGTTGACCTTCGCCGGCATGATGGACGAGCCGGGCTGGATCTCGGGGAGCCGGATCTCGTCGAGCGCCGTCGCGGGCCCGCTCGCCATCAGGCGCAGGTCGTTGGCGATCCGGATGAGCTCGAGCGCGAGGGTCCGGAGCCAGGCCGAGGCGGCGCCCAGCGGCCAGCGGCTCTGCATCGTCTCGAACGGGTCGCGGGCGACCCGGAGCGGCAGGTCGGTGACGGCGGCGTACTCCTGGACCGCCGCAGCCCGGAAACCGGGCACGGTGTTGACGCCGCTGCCGACCGCGCTGCCGCCGAGGGGAATCTCGGCCAGCGCGCTCTCGACCGGTCCGAGAGCGTCCATGACGTGCTCCAGCGCGGAGGCGTACGCGCCAAACTCCGCACCCAGGGTCACCGGCATGGCGTCCTTGAGATGGGTTCGGCCGGCCTTCGGATGGTCGGCGAACTCTTCGGACTTCTTCCGGAGGCTGCCGGCCAGCAGCCCGACCGAGACCCGGAGCTCGCGGAAGGCCAGCAGGACGGCGACCTGGGCCGCTGACGGGAAGGTGTCGTTCGTCGACTGGCCACGATTGACCAGGTCGTTGGGACTGAGGGTCTGGTACTCGCCGCGGGGCCGCCCCAGGATCTCGAGGGCCCGGTTCGCGAGGACCTCGTTCACGTTCATGTTGAACGACGTGCCGGCCCCGGCCTGGAACACGTCCACGACGAACTGGTCGGCGAGCTTGCCGGCCGCGACCTCCTCGGCCGCCTTCTCGACGGCCGCCCCTTTGGCCCCGTCGACCGCCCCGAGGGTGACATTGGCCCGGGCGCAGGCCAGCTTCAGCAACGCGTACGAGCGGATCAGGTGGGGCGAGGCCCGAAGACCGCTGACCGGAAAGTTTTCCCGGGCGCGCAGGGTCTGGATGCCCCAGTAGGCTCCGTCCGGTACCTCGCGCGGTCCGAGCGAGTCCTCTTCCACGCGTCCGGGCGCCATGCTCGAGGGACGAAGGGTGCCGAGAAAACCTTTCGGAGGCGGCCCGCGCGGGCCCAGGGCGCCGGCCCCTCGCGATGAGGCGCAGCGGGGCCCGTGACCCACGCGAAACCATTAGGCAGGTGCGGCCCTCCGACTCGACCACCCCTCCGTGATCGACCCACTCCAACTCGCCTCCGACATCGCGGGGAATGCGATCTCGCTCGCGCTCCCCGGACTGCTGTGGGCCGCCCTCTTCCTCCTCGCCTTCGAACGCGGACCGTTCGCCGCCTCGGTCGGCCTGGGACGACGTGCCTTCTGGCTGTTGCTGCCCGGCGCCATCGCCTGCACCTTCGGCAACCTGCCGCTCGTTCCGGTGACGAACGACGTGCTCGGGATCAGCCTGGGCGGAGCACTCTTTCCCATCCTGGTCGGACTGCTCGCCTTCCGTCAGTACGCTCCACCGGCCGCCCGGTCCGTCCCCTGGTTCGTGGGCGGGTTCGCGGCGATGGGGACGGCCGCCCTGCTCGTCGCGATCTTCGTCCATCCCGTATGGCTCGAGGACGTCGGAGTGACCGTCGTACTCGCGGTCGTTCCCCTGGTCGTGTGGTCGCTCGCGGCGACGGACCGGGCCGTGGCCTCCCGCGTCGGCGTCCTCCTCGGCCTCACCAGCGGCGTCACCCTGCTGACGTTCCTGTTCGCCAGCGCGGTGCCGGGGGTGGGGATCACGGAAGCGTTTCCGGAGTATCTCCTGCCCCCGCTCGGAGCCGCGGTCGTGGCGCTGTTCGTCGTGCCCCGCGTCGCCCCGCACGCCGAAGGATTGGCGCTCCCGGCGGCATACGTCAGTGGCACGTTCGGCGTCCTCGCGGGGGCGGACATCCTCCGCCAGCCTCCGCTCTACCCGAGCTCGTCGCCGGGCCTCTACGTCATCGGCGGCGCCGGTATCTTCGACCTGGTCTACCTCTCCGGGCTGATCGCGCTCGGTATGGCGTTCGTGGGGCACTGGGCGCTCGACCGCGGGTGGACGCCGGTGGGCGGCTACACCGAGAGCGCGCCGACGCCGATCGGTCGACTCGCCCGGTCGTTCCGGATGGGCCTACGCGGCGACCTTTCGGGGTCGCTCCGCTCGGCCTCCCTCGCGGGTCGGGAGGCGGCGGCCGAGTCCCGACGCTTGATGCAACTGCCCGAGGCACCGCCGGACCGGCCCTGGCAGGGCCTCCCCGTGCCCGGATGGGTCGTGGCGGACCAGGCCAACCTGGACGCGGTCGCGGCGGAAGGGACCTCGAGCGGGAAGGAGAGCTATCGGGGTTGGCTGATGGCCCGCTGGCTCGTCCAGGTGTCCCTCCACCTGAACGCCCGACGATTCGCCTCCGCGTTCGACCGCGCGATCGCCTTCTGTCTCGACCTGCTCTTGCTCACGGCGCCGGCGATCGCCGTCTGGGCGTATCTCGCCCGCACGCTGCCGGGAGGGTACGTCGGGGTCGCCTCGAGCGTGGCGTTCAACGTGGCGGTCTACGGATACATCGCGCTCGCGTTCCTCTACTTCGTCCTGGCCGAGCGGTGGTTCGGGACGACCGTCGGCAAGCGGCTCATGGACCTGGAAGTCCGCGAGCGCTCGATGTCGTCGCCCGCGCTCCTGCCCCTGCTCGTGCGGAACGCGTTCAAGGTGCCGACCCTTTCCATCCTGGGCGTCGGGCTGGGGCTCGCCGTCGAGTTCCTGTTCATCGTCAGCGGTCCGGGCGACGTCTCCTTCGGCGGGGTCATCCTCTCGCTCGGCGCCGTCACGGCGGCGTTCCTGGCGGTGTTCGTCCTGGTCGGCGTCGTGCTGCTGGGCGTGATCGGGTTCCTCGCGATCGCGGCGACCGCCGAGCGCCAGCGCTGCGGCGACCTGCTCGCGGGAACCTGGGTGGTCCGCCGGCTCACGCCGGTCCCGACTTCGCGCCCGGTACCGGTCCCGACGCCGGCGCCGTCGGCACCGCCAGCGGCACCGGGGTCGTCCGGATGACCGGGATCGAGATGGACGACACGTTCGCGTCCCGGCCGTCGTGGTTCGTGAGCCGCTCGGTCCCGATGGCGATCGGGCCGATCTCGACCTGACCCTGCAGGAACCGGCGCCGGACGACCTCCACCACGTCGACCGCGCGCGCGATCGCGTTGCCGCGGGCCTTCACGATCACCGGACCCGAGCCGGAGTTGAGCTGCGTGATCACCTGGAAGACGTAGGTCATGGTCGGGCGCAGCCCGATGTAGACCGTGATGTCCGAGGCGCTGGTCGGGACGGGCATCGGCCTACCTACTTCCGTCCCCCTCTTGTGGTTTTTCGGGGCCCTGGGGTCGCCCCGGGGGGCCGTCTGTCGCGTCGGTTTCGCAAAGGTTAAGGGTACCGCCCCGCGTGCGCGGTCCCCGTGCAGGGGTGGCCCAGCTTGGTCAAAGGCGCTAGGTTGAGGTCCTAGTCTCGTAGGAGTCCGTGAGTTCAAATCTCACCCCCTGCACCTCACCTCCCTCCGAACGCCGGCCCGACGATCCGGCCCGCGGCGACGTCGTCGGACCGTGCGGCTGCAAACTCTCGTTTTAAGACCGCGGCGTCTAGTCGTTCCGTACCGATGGTTCCGCCGGCGAGCTGTCCCAACTGCGGAGCCCCGGTGCCGACCGACGCGTTCCTCTGCCCGTCCTGTCACGAACCCGTCGGCGACGTCGCCTGGGAATCGGAAGGTCCGAGCCCCGAGGCGACCTACGCTCCCCCGACCCCGGCGGCCGGACCGGCCGACGGCGGCTCGGCGGCGACACCACGGTCGCGGGCCGCTCCCGCGCCCCGTCGTCCTCCGCCCCCCAATCCGTTCAGCCAGGACTTCGCCCGGCGGCTGGGCCGGCTCAACCAGTGGGCCGAGAGCGTCGAGGCGCTCGGCGTGTCGATCCCCCGACTCCCGACGTGGGCCGAGGAGGCCGCCCGCGAGGCGACCAACCCCGAGCCGTGGGCCGAGGTCGTGCGCGGCGTCGAGCGGATCGCCCAGCGTCGGATCATCGCCGCGTTCGAGGAGTGGGCGAAGACGACCAAGGGCCGGTTGACCCGTCTCGAGGCGTACTCGGTCGACAGCCGGCTGGAACGCGACCAGATCGAGGACGCGCTCCACACCGCGCGGACCGGCGACCTCGCCCAGGCGCTGGCGACCTACCGCCAGGTCGACCGCGTCGTCACGATCAAGGAGCGGCACCTGGACCAGGCCCGCGAGGAGTTGGAGAAGGTCGTCGCGCTCCTCAAGGA
>JASHSU010000040.1 GCA_030038605.1 Thermoplasmata archaeon
ATCGACGAGGCCGCGTTCCGAACGATCCGCGACTACCTGGACTACGCGCGCGCCCACCCGGACGCGTACTCATTCGTCGTGGACGGGGCGGTCGATGGCGCCCAGGGCTGGTTCGTCCACCCGACGGTGATCCGGACGACCGAGCCCCGCGGGAAGCTCATGTCCGAGGAGATCTTCGGACCGGTGCTGACCGTCTACGTCTATCCGGACGACCAGTACGTCGAGACCCTCGCCCTGTGCGACACCACCTCCCCGTATGCCCTGACCGGAGCCATCTTCGCCCGGGACACGGCCGCGATCGCCCAGGCCGAGGCGGCGCTGCGCTGGAGCGCCGGCAACTTCTACATCAACGACAAGCCGACCGGGGCGATCGTCGCCCGTCAGCCGTTCGGCGGGGCCCGGCACTCGGGTACGAACGACAAGGCCGGGTCGATCCTCAACGTGCTCCGCTGGGTCACCCCGCGCAACATCAAGGAGACCGCCGTCCTTCCGACCGACTGGCGTCGGCCGTTCCTGCCCTGACGACGCCCGGCCACACGTCGTTCGGTCGGGCGCCGGGACCTAGAACCGGTCGCCGAGATAGCAGACGAAGCGGGAGTCGTCCGTGCCGAACGTCGCGCACTGGCGCCGGGTCGAGACCGCCCGGCCGTCCGTCCGAGCTCCCATCAGGACGAACCAGGCCTGGTCCGTTAGCGTGTACCTCTCGCGGCGCAGGAGCGAGCGCCGGTCGGACGCGACCGAGTAGTCGAGCACGCCCCAGCGCTTCCGCGCCCGACGCGCGTGCTGACGGAGCAGCGCATTCTCGGCGGCGTTCGTGCGAGCGACGAGTTCACCGCACTCGACCCGGCCGCGATTCTCGGTCAGGGCCGCGTACCCCTCCAACCTGCGCCCTCGAACCGCGACCCAGAATTGCTGGAGCATCTTGACTCCCTCCGAGCGGACCTCCAGCGCGAGGGTGCCCGGCCGTCGCGCTCCGAACCCCCACCGGCGCCGTGTCGCGGCCGCGTGCAACTCTTCCATCGAGGCGACATCGGCGACCCGGGCCCGCCGCACCCGGTGCCGAATCGGCGCCGGAGCGTCCGGTCCGAAGGCGCGCAGGGCCAGCAGGGGATGGTAGATGTCGCGGTACCCGAGCCGCTCGTAGAGACGGTGCGCGCTCCAGGACCGGTTCGTCCAGAGCAGGATGTGGTCGACGCCGCCTTCCCGCTCCCGTCGGTGGACTTCCTCGAGGATCCGGTGCGCCACACCTCGGCCCGTACGGTCCGGCCGGGTCGCCACGGCCGCCACCCCACCCACCGGTGCTTCGCCGGACGGGAATCGGTACGTGTACCGGAAGCAGTAGGTCTGCCCGATCACTTGGCGACCCTCGACGGCGAAGACCCCGACGAACGGAGCGAGCGCGCCGGAGCGGCGGTACAGGTCGATCTCCCCGTTCCGCCACGGTCGGCCGAAGGCCGAGAACTGCGTCAGGGCCGAGGAGGCGGCGGCCTCCTCCGGTAGTTCGTCGTAGGTCAGCAGCCGCACGGTCCGAGGGAGGCGGAGCGCCTCTTCACTCCGTCGCTACCGGTTCGGATTTATGACCGGCCTCCCTGCGCTCGGGCCGTATGGGCTGGGGAGGCATCGCCAACCTGCCGCCGGATTTCGACGTGTTCGGTGGCAAGCGCCCGCCCCCCAACATCGTCGACGACGCGATCGCGCACCAGGTGAAGGGTCTCACCCCGGGTCACGAGGCGATGTTCGCCGACCTGAAACGCAACCTGCTCCACCAGGACTACGCCCGCTACTTTGACTCGTGCGTGGCGTGCGCGAAAGTGCTGGCGATCATCCAGGACGGGAAGTACACTCCGGAGATCCTGCGGGACATCGTCCAGCCCGCCCTGCGGACCGCGGTCGAACAGATGGACTCGATCCGCGCCGAGGTCGAGCGCAGCGTGACCTCCCGGCGCCGGCTGCTCTACGACCCCGTGCCGACCCTCGACCAGTTCTTCGCCCGGGTCCGGCCCCTGGCCGTCGAGTACCCTCAGGCCGAGGGAGCCGCCGACCTGGAGCCCAAGTACCGTGCCACCCTCGACCAAGTCCGCGCCGTGTTCCTCGAACACCCGGAAATCCGGCCCCCGGAATAGACCGTCGTCGGGACCCCGGGGCCGCGTCAGCGATTTGACATAGCCCCCCCTTTTCGAGCATGGTCCGGGCCCTCCGACACCGTCGTGCGGCGGTGCCGCGGCCGAGTCGGGCACGGCGCCGTGGCTCCGGGTCGCTGCCCCCGTCCGGTCCTCCGAACCAGTACGACTACGGTCTCATCGGGAACCTGCACACGGCGGCGCTGGTCTCCCGGACCGGTTCGATCGACTGGGCCTGTCTGCCGCGGTTCGCCTCCCCGAGCGTCTTCGCCCGACTCCTCGACCTCCGAACCGGGGGGTTTCATGCGCTGCGGCCCGTCGAACCGTTCACGGCACGACAGCAGTACGTGCCGTCGACCGCGGTCCTCGAGACCCGGTTCGACCTCTCTCGCCGACGACGGTTGGTCCTGCTCGACCTGATGCCGGTGCTCCCGTCCGCCGGGGCCGAGTCGACCGGGATGATCCTCCGCGTCCTCGAGGCGGCGGGCGGCCCGGTGGACGTGACCGCGACGCTGGATGCGCGATGCGACTACGGACGGCACCGGCCCCGTTGGCGGGCGGATGGCCTGCGCTGGGTCGGCCGCTCCCGTCAGGACCGGCTCACCTACCTGCCCGGTTGGCCGGTCGCACCGACCGAGGGCCGCCTGGACGGCACGTACCGCCTGGCCGCCGGAGAGCGGACCGCCTTCGAGCTCTACTGGGGCGTCGAGCGCCCGTCGAGGGAGAGCGCCTACGAGCTGCTCCGACGCACGGAGGCGTTCTGGCGGGAGTGGACCCACGCCCCCTCGACGCCGATCCACCGGTTGGCCGGCACGTGGCACCCGTGGGTGGAGCGCTCCGAGATCACGTTGAAACTGCTCTCGCACGCCGAGACGGGGGCGTTCGTGGCCGCGCCCACGACCTCCCTGCCCGAGTGGATCGGGGGTCCGAGGAACTGGGACTACCGGTACGTCTGGGTCCGTGACGCGGCGTTCGCCGCGCAGTGCCTGCTGTTGATGGGCCATGTCGCGGAAGCCTCCGGTTTCCTGCGCTGGGTCCTGGACCGGCCCCGCCGGACGGACCACGGGCTGCCGGTCGTCTTCGGGGCGCACGGCGAGCCGCACCTGGTCGAGCGCGAGCTCCGCCACCTGTCCGGGTTCCGAAACTCGCGACCGGTCCGGGTCGGCAACGCCGCGGCGTTCCAGTTCCAGCTCGACATCTACGGCGAACTGCTGGACGCGGCGCACGTGCTGGCCGACGTCGCTCCCGACACGGTCGCCGAGGCGTGGCCCGCCCTCGCGTCGCTGGCCGAGGCGGTGGCCCGCACCTGGCGGCGGCCCGACCGGGGGATCTGGGAGATCCGGTCTCCCCCGGCGCATTACGTCCACTCGAAGGTCATGGCCTGGGTCGCGCTGGACCGGGCCGCCCGCTTGGGACGAGCGTTCGGCGTCACCGGAGCGACGGAGCGTTGGGAGCGTGAGGCCGAGCGCATCCGCGCGACGGTGCTGAAGCGGGGGTACAGCGAACGGCATCGCAGCTTCGGGCAGGCATTCGGCCACCCCGCCGCCGACGCGGCGAATCTGCGGCTGCCCCTCGTCGGTTTTCTCCCGCCAACGGACCCCCGCGTGCTCGGCACGGTGCGCCGCATCGAGAAGGAACTGGCGGTCGGTCCGTTCGTCTATCGGTACCATACGCGGGACGGGATCCATGGACCCGAGGGGACGTTCCTGCCGTGTGCCTTCTGGCGGGTCGACTGCCTGGCGCTCGCGGGCGACGAGCCGCGGGCGCGCGACCTGTTCGAGCGACTGCTCGGGGTCGCGAGCCCGCTCGGCTTGTTCGCGGAGGAGTACGACCCGGTCGCGGACGAGCCGCTCGGGAACTACCCGCAGGCGTTCACCCACATCGCCCTCCTGCGAGCCGCGCTGACCCTCGGCCTCGTGGAGCAGCCCCGGACCCTTACCGAACGGTTAGCGCAGGAACTTCGTGTCCCGGCCCTTCGCTCATCGTCGCGCGCCAGCGACGGGTGAACGCATGGGTCCGCAGACCACCGCCGACCGAACCGAGCCGCCCGTCCGTGCGCTGACGGTCGACCTCTGGTACACGGTCGTCTACCTGACCCGCCCCGAGCAGCGCCGGGTCCGCACCGCCCGACGGGCGGCGTGGATGCTCGGTCTCGGTCGCTTCGGCGGAAACCGCGTCCGGCGTGAGCGACTGATCTCGGCGATGGGGAGCTGGGCGGAGGCGGAACACGCCGCGGGCCGCGCGCCGTCGCTCCGCCGTCAGACGGCTTGGCTCGCGCGGCGGGTCGGACACCCGCTGCCGGTCGAGACGGTCGAACGG
>JASHSU010000041.1 GCA_030038605.1 Thermoplasmata archaeon
GATCGTGCGACGACCCCATGGGCGAGCTCGTGCAGGACGATGCCGACGACGAGCGCGAGGATGCCGTAGCCGATCGGGATGATCGGGTTGATGCCCGGTAGTCCGAGAGCCTCCGCCGGCGACGGGGCTTCCGAGGCGGTGAGGCGGAGCGCCACGACCGCGTCGAGCAGCAGGAGGAGGATGATCGACACCATCGCCACGGCCGCAAGACCGACGCCGACATCGCTCAGCACCGTCCAGAATCGCTTGAACCGTGCCCAGCGGTCGATGGCGGTGCGTCCCCGCTGGGTCTTGATCATCAGCGCGGGCCCGAAGAACGAGACCGGGTGGTCGGCCCGGATGTACCCTTTCCGGCCCAGCACGACGATGATGACGAGGTAGGCCGCGATGACGGCGGCAGCGATCTCGTAGCCCAGGTACGGATCCACGCCGGCCTCGCGGCCGCACGCCGGGCACGGCTTATGAGGTCTTCATCGGGCCAGATGCCGGGCTCCGAGCATCAGGGTTAAGGTCGGCGCTTCGGTCAATACGATGTGTTCTCCCGACGCCACGGGCCGTTCGGCGGCCTTTCGGCCGCCCTCGTCGCTCTCGCGGTCGTGCTCATGGCGGTACCGGCCCTCTCCACCGCCGCGAGCTCTTCGGGAGGGACGGTGCTCCCGGGGGTGCCGGCTCCGGCGAGTGCTGGGCCAACCCTGGTCGCGGGAGGGTACGTCCCCGGGACCGGGGTGACATCGCTCGGTCCCGCCCCGGCCGATGCCCCGATGACCGTCCTAGTGGGTCTTCCCTCGCGTGACCCCGGCGGCTTTGCCGCGTACGAAACCGCCGCGTACATCCCGGGCACGGGCGCGTACCGGCAGTTTCTGACGCCGGCGCAGGTCTCCGCTCGATTTGGCGCCTCCCCCGCCACCGTCGCGAGTGCGACGTCGTACTTCGGAGCGGAGGGCCTCGCCACCCACGTGAGTCCGGACGGCCTGCTCATGACCATCACCGGGACCACGTCGTCCGTCGGTCATGCGTTCGAAACGACGTTCGATGCCTACCGGGCCTCGGACGGGCGCGAGTTCGTCGGTCATCCGGGAGCCGCGACGCTGCCTGCCTCGGTGCCCGTCGACGGAGTCTACGGCCTCGGCAACGTGACGCAACCTCAACCCCTCGGGCTCGTAACCGACAACGTCCGCAATTCGGCCACCCCCTCCGCCAGCTGCTCCACGGGGCCGGAGGGTCTCTCACCCTGCCAGATCTGGGGCGCCTACGACACCGCGGGGTTGATCGCTAACGGCACGAACGGGGCCGGGGAGCGGATCGCGATCGTCGACTCGTACGATGCGGGCGAGCCCCAGACTCAGCTGGAAAGCGACCTCAGCTCCTTCGACTCGACGTTCGACCTGCCCAGCCCGTCGGTGACCTACAACTACCCGGTCCCCACGACGCAGAACCTGAACGCGACGTACACGGGCTGGGCCGTGGAGGAGGCCTTGGACTTGGAGTGGAGCCACGCCTCCGCACCGGGCGCCTCCATCGCGATGACCTTCGCGCCGAACTCCGGCGTCGGGCTGTACGAGGCCGTCGACTGGCTCGTCGCCAACCACCTGGCCAACGTCATCTCCCTGAGCTGGGGCGAGCCGGATGTCGGAGTCTTCAACGCCTACAGCGGAGCGTGCCAGAGCGAGTGCAACGCCACGTCCGACGGGTCGTACGAGGTCCTCGGTCCGGTCCTCGAAGCCGCCGCGGTCGAGGGGATCGGGGTGTTTGTGGCGACCGGAGATTGTGGTGCGTCCGACGGGACCAGCGGTGTCTCCACCGACTACCCGTCGTCCGACCCTGCGGCGGTGGCTGTGGGCGGGACGTACCTGTCGGTTTCGAGCAGCGGGGTCTGGGAAGGGGAAGTAGCCTGGAGCGGGAACTCCTCAGGGCAGACGTCTCCCGGCTGCCAGAACCAGGGCGGGTCGGGGGGCGGGTACTCGCCGTTCCCGCGACCGTACTGGCAGTCGGGCACCGGAGTACCATCGACCCCCGACACCCGGGGGACACCGGACGTTTCCGCCGACGCGTCCAACGGCGTCACCGTCGTACAGGGGGGCGGGGAGGGGAGCGTGGGCGGGACGAGCCTGGCGACCCCGCTCTGGGCCGGCTTCGCCGCGATCATCGACCAGCACGCCGGCCGGGCCCTTGGCGACCTCGACCCGAGCGTCTACTCGGTCCTGCGCGGGACGAACTACAGTACCGACTTCCACGACATCACGAGCGGGAACAACGGCTACTCGGCGGGCGTCGGCTGGGATCCGGTCACGGGTGTGGGTACGCCCAACGTCGCGAACCTGATGGTGGACCTCACGACACCGCACCCGTACGCGTCCACGCTCCGGGCCCTCCTGTACGCCAACCAGACGAGCGGCGCCGCTGGTCTGTCCGTCCGGTTCGGGATCGCGGCGACCGGCGGCTCGGGAGCCTACCCGCTCGAGGGCGTCTACTTTGGTGACGGCACCTCCGCCCTCGCCTCGGACGGGATCGCGGAGCACACGTATCCCGACCCCGGGGTCTATCCGGCCGTCGCATTCGTCGCGGACTCGTCCGGGAACTGGACGACCTCCTATCCTGTCGCGATCGTCGTCGGCGGTGGCCCTCTCAACGTCACGCTGCGGCTGTCGACCGACACCCCTACCGTCGGCGCCTCGGTGACGTTCACTCCGAGCGCGAGCGGAGGGACGTCGCCCTACCAGTACCTCTACTACTTCGGTGACGGCACCTATGTCAATTTCACCGCGGCCACCTCGCTCACGCACTCGTTCACCGTGTCCGGGTCGTACTGTGCCGAAGTGGTGGCCGAAGACTCGGCTCATCCGACCGACGGAGCGCGCAGCAATCCGGTCCCGATCGCGGTCGGCGGCGGCCCGCTGCCGGTCTGTTCGAACGCCTCCGAACCCCTCGCGGTCGAGGCAATACCGACGCCCGGGGTGCGGGACGCACCCGCCGATTTCCCTTCTCTCTTCCAGATCGTCGGCGGGGTCACCGGCGTCGATGACGCCGGGGTGACCGAGACCTGGGCCTCGTCCGACCCCTACGTGGCGGCGTGCCAGTGCACGATCTTCCGTGCACCGGGAACGTACTCGGTATCCCTGTCGGTCACCGACCTCTTGGACGACCACGCGAGCAACGCGACGTTCGTCACCGTCGCGCCCGCCCTGGCGGGGACCTTCACGGCCAGTACCCAGTACGGGGTCGCTCCGCTCACCGTCCAGTTCGGCGTTACCCTCGTCGGGGGGTATGGTGCGAATCCGAATTCGACCCATTGGACGTTCGGTGACGGCGCCGGGGCTACCGGAGCTTCCGTCACGGAGGTGTACACGGCTCCCGGCCTGTACACCGCGACGGGGGATGCCACGGATCTGGGCCAGGGCAACGCGAGCCGTGCCTTCCTCATCGACGTCCTGCCTTCCGCGTCGCCGGCCGTGCCGGTCCTGACCGCGACCTTCGCTCCGGCGGTAAACCTCTCGTCCGGTACGACTGTGGCGTTTGACGCTGCGGCGGCCTGGTCGAATGGGACACCCATGGACGCCCAGTTCCACTGGGGGCTCGGCGCCAACGGGTCGGCCTGGGGCAACGCTGCGGCCGAGACCTACCTGGCCGTTCACTCGGGGCCGCTGCAGTATCTGGACGCGACCGTCACGGCCTACTGGTCCGACGGGAGCGCTCCCACCGAAGCCGACCTGGTCAGTCCGCAACTGTTCGCCATCGAAACCGGCGGGTTCACGCCCAATGCGAGCGCCCTCCGTCTGAGCGCCTCCGGTGGACCCGCCACACTCGAGGCCGGCGGCGTCTGGTCGGGTTCCGCGGTCGCGTCGGCGCCCTCCGGTATCGACTACAATTGGTCGTTCGGAGACAACACCTCCAGCGATTCGGCGTCCGTCGCGCACACGTATGACGACCCCGGGAACTACACGTCGGAGGTCTTCGCGAGTGACCCCTGGAATGACACGGCCCTCCATCTGTTCGGCGTCTCCGTGGCCCCGCAGGTCATTCCCCCGATCGTGGTGAGCGGTGGGCCGTCGGTCGAGAGCGGGGTGGCTCCGCTGCGGGTGTCGTTCACCGCCTCCGCGACCGGCGGTGTCGGCCCCCACGGCTTCGAATGGTACACCGGGGACGGGACCGTCGGGTACAACGGGACATTCAACTACACGTACACGACGCCGGGTACCTACCACGCTTCGGTCGTCGTGAGCGACGCCCTGGACGACCGGGCCCAGCTCAACTGGACGATCGTGGTCTCGGCGAGTCCGGCCGGTCCCGGCACGACCGGGCTCGGGTCCGGATACCTGTACCTCGTCATCGGGGCCGTCGTCGGCGTTCTCGCCGGGGTCGCCGCCGTGGTCGCCGACCGCCGGCGCCGCCCGCCCGTCAGCCCTTCACCACGCCCAGGGGCGTGAGACGGGCGACGCGGCGGGTGAGTCCCGCCCCTTCCGCGACGCGGACGACCTCTTCGACGTCCTTGTACGCCCCGGGGGCCTCCTCCGTCACGCCTTCGCGCGACGCGGACCGGACCAGGATCCCCTTGGCGCGCAGCGCGCGCGTCACCTCGTCGTAGCGGAACGTGCGCACGGCCGCGTGGCGGCTGAGCCGACGGCCGGCGCCGTGGCAGGAGGAGCCGAACGAACGGTCCATCGAGGTCGGTAGACCGACGAGGACGTAGCTGGCGGTGCCCATGTCGCCGGGGATGAGGACCGGCTGGCCGTACGGTCGGTACGGCGCCGGTACCTCCTCCCGACCGGCCGGGAAGGCGCGGGTCGCCCCCTTCCGGTGGACGAGGACCCGCTTGGGTCCTGTGTCCGTGCCGTGCGTTTCGACCTTGGCCATGTTGTGCGCGATGTCGTAGACGACCGAGAGGTCGAGCTCCTCGTCCGGACGGCCGAACACCGCGGAGAACGCACGGCGGACCCCGTGGGTGATCGTCTGTCGGTTCGCCCAGGCAAAATTCGCCGCGGCGGCCATCGCGCCCAGGTATCGGGCCCCGTCCTCGGAGCCGACCGGCGCGCAGGAGAGCTGGCGGTCGACCAGCACCGTCCCCTCCGCCGCCAGGCGGTGGTCCATCTGCGCGATGAAATCGGTCGCGACCTGGTGGCCGAGGCCCCGGGAACCGGTGTGGAGCATCACCACGACGTGCGACGGCCGCAGACCCAGGGCCTCCGCGAACTCCGGGTAGAACACCTGGTCCACCGATTGGACCTCGAGGAAGTGATTACCGGACCCGAGGGTTCCCAGCTGGCGGAGGCCCCGCTTGCGCGCCGCCTCCGAGACCTGGGCCGGCTGGGCCCCGACCAGGCAGCCTTCCTCCTCCTGTACGGCCAGGTCGGCCGTGCGGCCTAGGCCGTGCTCGACCGCCCACCGGGCCCCGCCGACCATGACCTCCTCGACCTCGGTCGCGGAGAGGTGCGTACCGCCCTTCGAGCCGACCCCCGAGGGGACTTCGTGGTAGAGGCGCTCGATGAGCTCGCCGAGTCGGGGCCGCACCTGCTCGACGGTCAGGTGGGTCCGGAGCAGGCGGACGCCGCAGTTGATGTCGTACCCGATCCCCCCGGGCGACACGACCCCCTCGGCCAGGTCGAAAGCCGCCACGCCACCGACCGGAAATCCGTACCCGAAGTGAATGTCCGGCATCGCGAGCGCGTGCCGCTCGATGCCCGGCAGGGTCGCGACGTTCGCCAGCTGGGCCAAGGACGGGTCGCCTTCGACCTGGCCCAGGAGCGCCTCGTCCGAGAACAGGAGCCCGGGCACCCGCATGCCCGGCTGCTCGGCCGGGTCGATGCGGTAGGTGAACTCGTCCTGCCGGACGAGGTGGGGCACCTTCTCCATGGCGGGCGGCCAATCCGGCGCGGTATAGAAGCGGTGACCCCAGCCCCCGCGGGCGGGTGGCCCGGCGGGGGCGCATAACGCCAAGAGCGGGCCGCCGCTAGTGGGGGTGCGATTCCATGATCCTCCGCACCCTCCTGACGTTCGTCAACCTCGCCACCATCGCGGTAGCGATCGTGGTCCTGTTCGAATTCCCCCAGTACGCGGGGCCCGCGTTCTACCTCCTACTCGGATGGATGGTCGGCAGCCTCGTCCTCGTGTACGGACCCTGGGCCAACCGGACCGTATTCGGGACGCCCCCGAGCCGGACCCTCCCGTCCTCGAGCGCTCTCCCGCGACCCGGTCCGCTCCCCACCAATCTGGGATTCTGCATCTACTGCGCCGCGCCCCTCGCACCAGGGGTCTCGGCGTGCCCGGCGTGCGGACACGCCGTGCCCGCGGGCTAGTCCGGGGCGACGTAGAGCATCGGCTCGCGGGCCCGGGCGTTCGCCCCCACGGCGACCCGGAGGCCCCGGACCGTGCCCGCGACCGGGGTCGTCACCTCGTTGCGCATCTTCATGGCTTCGAGGACGAGGACGACCGCTCCGGCGGTGACTCGGTCACCCTCGGCGACCCGCAGCTCGATGACCTTCCCCGGCATCGGGGGCACGATCGGGGTGCCCGATCCGGCGGCGGGCGTAGGGGCCGGCGGGACGGCGACGGGAGCGTCGGAGGGGCGCGGGCGCGTCGATCCTGTCGGCGTCCGGGCCAGCACCTCGACGGTCGTCGCGGCGCGCTCCCCGTTCACGTCGACCGGCCCGGGCGGGGCCGGAAAATGGTCGGGCCAGTTCTCGACCAGGACCTTCTCGCCGCCGATCTCCAGCTCGACCCGAAGCGCTTCCGACCGAACGACCTTCACGGGAAAGCGGTGGCCGTCGACCGTGACCTCCGTGAGGTCGGCCGATACCTCGACCTCGGAGGTCTTACCGTCCCGTTCGACGCGCAGTCGCATCGACCCACCTCCGCTGGGCGTGCAGCCGGGAGCGGCCCTCATGAGCCCACGGGCTGACGCCCCCGCCCGCGCCCTCGGACGGCGCGGCGGGGGACGGACCCCGCGGGGGCGGAGCTGGCGCCCGGAGCGCGCCGATGACGCCGAGCGCAGCGGCCGTCAGGGCGTCGGCGGTCAGCTCCCGGTCGACCGCGCTGCGATACGAGCGGTACACGGCCGGGAACATCGCGTAGCTGAGAGCCTCCGCTTCGTCCGCGGCGGGGACGAGGGTTCGGACCGCCTGGAGCGCGGCCGCGAGCTCGGGTCCCAGCTGATCGGCCGGTCGGCCCGTGATGGCGGGAGCCGCCGTGGTGACCCTCCGGAGCAGCTCGGGGTCGATCGGCGCTGGGGGCTGGCCGTAGAGACCGCGCACGTAGTCGCGTACCTCCTGAGTGATCTGCCGATACCGTCCCCCGGTCAGAACGTTCACGACGGCCTGAACGCCCACGATCTGGCTCGTCGGGGTGACCAGCGGCGGGTAGCCCAAATCGGCCCGGACCCGCGGGACTTCGGCGAGGACCTCGGCCAGACGGTCGAAGGCGTCCTGTTCGGCGAGCTGCCCCAGCAGGTTGCTCAGCATGCCGCCCGGGATCTGGTGGGTGAGGATCCCGGGGTCGGTTTGCAGTGAGCGCAGATTGAGCAACGGACGGTACCGCTCCATCACCCGGCCGAAGTACTCGGCCAGGTCGCCGAGCGCGGTGAGGTCGAGGTGGGGGTCCAGTGCCGTACCCCGCATGGCGCCGACCAGCGTCTCGGTCGGCGGCTGCGAGGCCCCGCCGGCGAACGGGCTGAGGGCCGAGTCGACCGCGGTCGCTCCGGCGTCCGCGACGGCGAGGCAGGTGAGCGTCGACAGCCCGCTCGCGGAATGGGTGTGAACCACGACGGGCAGACCGACCTGGGAGCGCAGCGCGCGGACCAGCTCCGCGCCTTCCTTCGGCGGGAGGAAGCCGGCCATATCTTTCACGCACAACTCGTCCGCGCCCATCTCGGCGAGACGCTGGCCCACGGCCACGAACGAGTCGAGCGTGTGCACCGGCGAGCGCGTGTAACAGATCGTGCCCTGCGCCCGGGCCCCTGCCTTCCGGACGGCCGCGATCGCGACCTCCATGTTCCGAGGGTCGTTGAGCGCGTCGAACACCCGGAAGATGTCGACGCCCTGGGCGGCGGCGCGGGCGACGAACGCGCGGACGACATCGTCGGCGTAGTGCCGGTAACCGACCAGGTTCTGGCCCCGCAGCAGCATCTGCAGGGGTGTGCGTGGCATCGCCCGCTTGAGCGCCCGCAACCGCTCCCATGGGTCCTCGCGCAGAAAGCGGAGGCAGACGTCGAAGGTCGCGCCGCCCCAGACCTCGAGCGAGCGATACCCGATCGCGTCCAGCCGCTCGGCGGCCGGTAGCATCTCCCGTGTCCGCATCCGCGTCGCGATGAGCGACTGGTGTCCGTCCCGCAGGACCGTCTCGGTGAGGCCGACCATCGCGGGATCGCGCTCCTCTACAGCGGCGGATTGCCGTGCTTGCGGGGCGGGCGGTCCTCGCGCTTGGTGGCGAGCAGCCGGAGCCCGTCGACGAGCCGGGCCCGTGTCTCGGCGGGGTCGATGACGTCGTCGATGTACCCCCGTTCCGCCGCGAGATAGGGGTTGAGGAACTCGGCGGCGTACTCGGCGACCCGTCGCGCTCGCACCGCGGCGCGCTGGGCCTCGGGCGCCTGCTCGATCTCCTTCCGGAACAGGATGTTGACGGCGCCCTCCGCCCCCATGACGGCGATCTCGGCGGTGGGCCAGGCCAGGTTCAGGTCACCGCCCAGGTGCTTGGAGCACATCACGTCGTAGGCGCCGCCGTAGGCCTTGCGCAGGATCACCGTCATCATCGGCACCGTCGCCTCGGCGTACGCGTAGAGCAACTTGGCGCCGTGCCGGATGATCCCCCCGTGCTCCTGCGCCGTCCCCGGCAGGAACCCTGGCACGTCCACGAACGTCAGCAGGGGGACGTTGAACGCGTCACAGAATCGGACGAATCGGGCCGCCTTGACCGAGGCGGAGATGTCGAGCGTGCCGGCGAGCGCGGCCGGGTTGTTGGCGACCACCCCCACGGGGTGACCGTCCAGACGGGCCAATCCGACGACGATGTTCGGGGCCCAGGCCGCATGGACCTCGAAGAACGAGTCGACGTCGACGACCCGACGGAGCACCTCGTGGACGTCGTACGGCTGGTTGGAATCCTCGGGCACGACCCGGGAGAGCTCGGCCGCGGCCGACTCGGGCGGAGCGGCCCGAGGTGCGGCCGGTGGCTCCTCGAGGTTGTTGAGCGGAAGATAGCCGAGCAGTCGCCGGGCCAGGACGAGGGCCTCGGCATCCGAGCCCGCGGTCAGGTGCGAGACACCGCTCAGGCTGGCGTGGGTGTCGGCGCCCCCGAGCTGATCGAAGGTGACCTCCTCTCCCGTGACGGCGCGGATCACGTCCGGCCCGGTGATGAACATCTGCGCGGTCCCGCGCACCATGATGATGAAGTCGGTGATCGCGGGCGAGTAGACGGCCCCCCCCGCGCACGGTCCGAGGACCACCGAGAGCTGCGGGACGACGCCGGAGAGCGCGACGTTCCGGAAGAACACCTCGCCGTACCCCCCGAGGCTCATGACGCCCTCCTGGATCCGGGCGCCACCGGAGTCGTTGAGCCCGACGATCGGCACGCCGGCCTTGCGCGCCGTTTCCATCACCTTCACGATCTTGATCGCGTGGGCCTCGCCGAGCGCTCCGCCGAACACCGTCGCGTCCTGGGCAAAGGCACAGACCGGTCGACCCTCGACCTCGCCCCAGCCCGTGACGACCCCGTCCCCCGGGACCTTCCGCTCGTCCAACCCGAAGGTCGTCACCCGGTGGGTGACGAATGCGTCGATCTCGGTGAACGTGTCGGGGTCGAAGAACTGCTCGAGGCGCTCGCGGGCCGTGAGTCGACCGCTGGCCCGGTGCTTCTGGACGCGTTCGGCGCCGCCCCCTTCCCGAGCGGCCTTCTTGAGCGTGGACCAGCGGTCGAACGCGTGGGTCACGTCGACTCCTCCACGACCACGTCTCCGGAGCGGATCGCCACGGCCCCGGTCGGTGTGTCGAGCCACAGGGCGCCCTCGTCGTCGACGGTCCGGATGATCCCGCGCAGGTCGTCGTCGACCACGGCGGATCGGCCCAGGCCGTGCAGTCCGCTGCGCACGTCCGCGAGGACCTCGTTCGCGCCGTCCGCCGTGGCCACGGCGCGGGCGGCCGAGTTGACGGCCTCCACCGTGACCGCTTCGACCTCGTCGAGCGGGGGCCGGTCGCTCGTCAACTCATCCAAGTGGACGACCCGACCCCGCAGCTCGGGCGGGTACTCCTCGGTGGCCGCCCGGACATTGACCCCCACGCCGACCACGGCCGCTTCTCCCAGCGTCGGAGAGGCGACCGTGTCGACCAGGACGCCGGCCAACTTTCTCGGCCGCCCCCCGACGAGGGCCAGCAGGTCGTTGGGCCATTTGAGGACGCTCGCGACGCGGTAGCGGTCGGCCAGACTCCGACGCAGACGCGCCCCCACCGCCAGCGGCAAAAGGCTCCGTCGCTGCGCCGGGGCCCGAACGACCTGGGACAGGTACACGTTGCCGGGCGGGGACGACCACGCGTGCGCCGCGCGTCCGCGGCCCTCGGACTGACGGGCCGCCACGACCCGGAACCCGTCCGGCGCCCCGAGACGGGCCCGGTGCACCGCCTCGGTCTGGGTCGACGGAAGGCTCGGACGGAACTCTCGGAGTTCCACTCGACTGCCTCCGGGCGTGACCACCGCCGAGCCCGCTTAACCGTTTGTGGGGCGACCGACGGCGGGAGGGCTGCGGCTGGGACGGCACGCTCTTAGACCTCAGGGTGTCGACCCGACCGTGCCGACGACCGCCGACCTCCTGCGGGGGATCGCGCCCGATGTGGAGAAGGAGATCCGCCCGCGGCTGCAGGGCTTCCTGGGCTCGTTTGTGCGCGCCTATCTGCCGCAGGTCTGGGTCTTCGAGACGGACGCGGAGACCGCGACCCTACGGGTCGAACCGACCGGGGCGGTCGCCGTCGTAGAGGGCGCGCCGCCCCACCCCGACGTGACGATCGTGCTGACCAAGGCCCGCCTCGAACAGCTGCTGACCGCCCGGACGCGCCCGGCGCACCGGCCGACGGACGTCCAGGTCGTGCCCCACACCGCGAAGGGCAAGGTGGCGTTCGACCAGGTCCGCAGTCGATTCGGCTTCTGACCGGAGGCCTACGCGACCTCGCGCAGACGGTGGACCATCTTCACGACGGCGCGGACCGCGTTCGCGGCGTTCTCGATCCGGTCCTGGGCCTGGAGACGCGTCTCGCCCGGACCCGAGATGCCGAGGCCCAACGGTTTCCCGTGTTCGACCGAGAGGTCGGTCAACTTGCGCGACGCCTGGTTCATCACGACCTCGTCGTGGCCGGTCTCCCCCTCGATGACCGCCCCGAGCGCGACGACCGCGTCCACGTCCGCCCGGCGGAACAGGGCCTGCACGGCGAGGGGCATGTCGAAGACGCCCGGTGTCTTCACGACCGGTCCTAGCGTCGCCCCCAGGAACTCGACCTCTTCCTTCGCCCGTTCCAGCATCATCAGCGTGATGTCGTAGTTGTACTCGCTCGCCACGACCGCCACGCGCACGCGCGCTCCGTCGCCCTTCGCCTTCGCCATCGTCCGTTCGGTCTCCTAGCGTTGCCGGCGCACCGGCCCCGCGTCGGGGAACCCCTGACGGAGTCCCTCGCCCGCGTGACGGGCCAGGTCGTGCGGCCGGAACAACAGTGAGTAGGCGTTGAGGGCGTGCTCCTCGGCCCGCCGCTGGGCGAGCCGGGCGAGTTCCTTCGGACCGTCCGCCTCGCCCTCGAACACGAAGCATTCGACGATCGGCTTGGCGGAGAGCACGCTCGTGAACAGGAGGCCGAGCGACGCCTCGTGGGCGCACGTCTTGTCGTACTCCGCCTTCCCTGGCATCCCGAGGGCGAGGCACAGGTCGACGTTGTCCTCGAGGAACAGCTGCCGGCAGGCGACGGGTAGGTCCTTGATCCCGGGGACCGTACGGCGGACGACCTTGAAGCCGGTGCCCTGTCCCTGGAGGGCGCGGACCGCCGCCGCGGCCATCCCGACCCGGGCGAACGTCGTGTCCGCGACCCCGATCTTCTTCACGCCTTGGTCTCCCGGGGCGCGGCACCGCGCTCGAGGATCCGCTCGACCAGGCGCCGGCTCGCGAGGTCGTCGTGCGGGAACGCCCCGATCCGGAGGACCTTCACCGGGACCCCGCGCCGGGCGCACTCCCGCTCGACCTCCGCCTCGTTCCAGATCTGGTCGTAGCCCAACGCGATGATGGACGGCCTCTCGGCGACGACGGTCTCGTAGATGTCGGTGGCCGACCCCAGAATCGCCCGGTCGACCGGCTTCAGGGACTCGACCATCTCGCGGCGCATCGCCTCAGGGACGTACGGCTCCTGCTTCAGGCGGCGGGCCGTTCGGTCCCGGGCCACGACGACGACGAGCTCGTCGCCGAGCTTGCGGGCCTCGGTGAGAAAGTAGACGTGACCGGGGTGGAGGAGGTCGAAGACCCCCGTGGCCATCACGCGGACGACCATGCCGTCCAGGCCTCCAGTATGGTCGCCCCGTCCAAGAACACGAACCCGTGGGTCTCGGCGTACTGTCGGGCCGCCTCGGGGCTTCGGGCCCCGCCCGAGTCGCCCAGCATCTCGCACACGGTCGCGGATTCCGACAGCTGCCCCATCCGCGTCAGCGAGACGGACAGTTCCGTATGACCCTTCCGCTCCGAGAGGAGCCGAGGCGCCGCGCAGATGAGCGGAAGGTGACCGGGCGAGCTGAATTCGGAGGCGAAGCGGTTCCGCAACGCCGCGTCGCTCAAACGGGGAGCGTCCCGCGCGAGCTCGCCCAGGGCCCGGATGCCGACGGCCCGGTCGTTGTCCGGAATGCCCGTGTAGGTCGACCGGTGATGGAGGTGGAGTCCGAAGGGACTGCGCGCATCGTACCGGAGTTGCTCCCGACGGACCGCTCCAAGGGCCGGAAACTGCGGCTCGGCCGCGGCGAGCAGGTCGGCGTAGTAGGGAAGGCCGAGCCGGACCCGCAGTTCGTCGGAGATGGAGGTGCAGATCCAACCGCCGGCGTCCTTGCGGAGGAGGCGGACCAGCTCGGGCGTCGCCCGCTCGCTGAGGATGATGAGGTCCGTCTCGCCCTCCCGGTCGGGCGCGTCGAAGACGAGCACCGGCTCGCCCGCGTCCAGGGCCCGGACGGCGGGCGCGATCGCCGGGGGGATCGGCCGGACCGAGGCCGGAGACAACATCGGCCGAACGAGCGGCCCGCTGCTAATAAGTTCGTGGTAACTACTCAAAAAAGGGTTGATGGCCCGAGGGTCGACGAGATCGCGATCGTGCGTCAGCGGAATCGGACCACGATTCGTGGGACGTCCCGAAGGACGTCCTTAGGAGGTGATCCATCTGCAGGTTCCCCTACAGATACCTTGTTACGACTTAGTCCCCCTTGCTGAACCGAAGTTCGAGCGACCCTACTGAGCCACCCTCACTCCGACCCAACTCGGATGACTTGACGGGCGGTGTGTGCAAAGAGCAGGGGCACATTCACCGCGGGATGTTGACCCGCGATTACTACGGAATCCATTTTCATGAGGGC
>JASHSU010000042.1 GCA_030038605.1 Thermoplasmata archaeon
CGGGACGCTACGCGACGATTCTACGTCGTGCGGCGCCAGGTGCCCCGCCTGGTCGCCGAGTGGAAGCGGGGCCGGACGATCCGCGACATCGCCGCCGAGTGGCGGTTTCCGCCGGTCCTGATGGGCCAGCAGATGCTCGGCGAACTCGGCATCCCGCGGAAACGGGTCTGGCAAACGTTCCTCCACCCGGAGACCGCGCCCGATGCGCGGATCCGACGGGAGGTCGAGGAGCTGCTCGCGGCGGACCCCATCTACTCCCCGGGCGGCATGGAGCGCCAGCGGGAGCGGGGCCGCACGGGCGAGGACCGGCTCCAGGCGTGGCTGGAAAAGCACGGGATCGGCTACCGCACCGAGAAGGACCTCCGCGGCAAGTACGCGAAGACCCCGGACGCCCTGCTCGACGAGCCGATCCTCTACAACGGACAGAAGCTCACCTGGATCGAGTCGAAGGCGAACTTCGGTGACGACGTCGAGCTGCGCAAGAACCTGCGCCGTCAGCTGGCACCCTACACCGAGATCTTCGGGGAGGGGGCCGTCGTCTACTGGTACGGCTACGTCGACGGGGCGGAGTCGCCGCCCGGCATCCTGCTCTGGTCCGGGGAGGACATCGAGAAGGTCACGCCCGTCGTGCCGCGGCGGACCGAGGGAGCTCCCGCTGGACACCCGTCGACAGATCCCGCTCGACGAGCGTCCCCGGCGCGACCTCCTTCAGCCCCAGGATCAGCGCACGACGGGCCTTCCGGCGTGCGGCTTCCTTGAGCTGGCGGGACATCGAGCGACCGAGCAGGTCACCGTCCGCGCTCAGGCCCGCGCGACGCAGCTCCTGGACGAGCTCCATCGCCTCCGCCATCCGCGCCGGGTCGTTGACCACGACGTAGGTGTCGAGCGGCGGTTCGCCGTCCGGCCACCGACCCGCGCCCTTCAGCAACAGCTCGAGCGTCTGGTCACCGATCGCCAGACCGGCGGCGGGCGTCGGCGGTCCCTCGAACAACTCGATGAGATGATCGTACCGGCCTCCGCCGAACAGCGCCCGGCCGTCCCCGGACCGCGCGTACGCCTCGAACACCGTGGAGGTGTAGTAGGCCAGGCCCCGGACGACCGTCGGGTCGTAGACGACCCGGTCCGAGAGGCCGACCTTCCCGAGCAGCTCGAACAGCCGCCGCATGCGGACCACTCCGGCCTTTCCCGGCTCGCCCAGCCCCCGGTCCTCGAGGCCCTTCAGGAACGGCTCGAGCCCCGCGGGGGCGATGCCGCCCCGCACCGTGGCGAACAGGTCTGCGAGTTCGCGGGCCGCGTCGGGCGACAGACCCGCCTGGACGACCTCGCCTTCAAACTCGGCCGGCGGCACCTTCGCGTACCGGTCGACCGCCCGGAAGAATCGACCGAGGTCTTTGACGCCGAACAGGCGGCCGATCCCCTCGGCGATGGCCCGGTCGTTGAGCCGGAACGCGTACAGGCCCGCGGCCCCGACGTCGTCCAGCAGCATTGCGGCCGTGGCGAGCAGGTCGGCCTCGGCCTCGACCCCGGCGACGCCCAGCAGGTCGAGGTTGAACTGAAGGAACTCCCGGGTGCGGCCCGCCTGGGGTTCCTCGTACCTCCAGATCTTCGAGACGGTGAACCACTTGACGGGGAGCGGCTCGGCCTTCGCCCGGTCGACGAAGATCCGGGCCAGCGAGGGCGTGGTCTCGGGGACGAGCGCGACGGCGCGCTCCCCCTTGTCGCGAAACAGCCAGGTCTCGGCCGCGATCCCTTCGCCGCTCTTGGTCTGATACAGTTCGAAGCTTTCGACGCACGGACCCTCCAGCTCCGAGTAGCCCGCCCGCCGGGCGGCCGCCCGCATCCGGCGACGTATCTCCGACCGCGCCCCGGCTTCGGGCGGAGGGTAGTCGCGAAACCCGCGAAGTAGTCCGAACGGCACGGGCGAGCCACCGGCACTGCCCCCTTATCAATCCCTCGCCGCGGGCCCTCGGAGCGCACGCCGCGGCGCTCGACGCCCCAAGGAGTAAGAACGGGGCCGTGGCTGACACTCGTCGTGTTCCTGCGGTGGGCCCCGCCGGTCGTGACCGCGGCGGTCGTCGTATGCGTCCTTTTGGCTGGGGCGCTCGCCGCTCACCCCTCGACGCCCGCGACCTCGGCGACGGGCGACATCGGTTCGACCGGTCCCATTGCGACCACGTCGGTCCCTCCGTCGCCGAGGAGCCTACCGTTGCCCGGTGCTCCTTCCGTCGCCCCCGACTCGACACCGGCCGCCTCCTCGGTATCGGAAGCGATCGCGGAGGCCGGCGTGCCGATGAGGTACGCGTTCCTTCCGACGCTCGACCGACACGCCCCCGGGTCGGGTTCGGGCGAGGTGGTCGCGCCGACGTACACGACCTCGCCGGCCCCGATGGGCCTGGCCGACTTAGGCCTCACCAACGTTTCGGGAACGCTCACCCCGACGCGCCTCACCACGTCCCGCGTCGCAGGGACGTTTGCGCCGAGCAGCCTGGCCGGATTCTCCGTCGACTCCGGAGCCCCGGATGCCTACGGCGTTCAGGTGAACGCCGTCCTGACCAACGTGACGCTCTTCGGCAACTCCAGCTACGAGTTCTGGACGCAGAACGTCGTCGAGTACTCCACGTTCTCCCACCAGCTCGCCTTCCTCGACAACGTATGGAACTTCTCGGGTTCCACCACCGCCCTATCCTCCAACGCGATCCTCGCGCACGGTCCGAACGGAACGCAGGTCGGGACGACGTTCTACTACGCGCTCGGGCCCGTCGTCACCATCGGATACCCGTTCACCCTCTCGCTGTTCCTGAACGCGGTGGCCGGGTCGGTCGGCGACGAGGTCTTCTTCAACTACACCCTGTCGAACGCGTCGGCGACCGAATCCGGGTCCTACGACTACGTCGAGTTCAACGCCACGGGCGGGTCCGCCGACCCGACGCTTGCGCCGGCCGTGTACCTCGCCCAGGGCGCCTCGTACAACCCGGTAGGCATTCCGGACGACTTTGAGATCGATGTGGTCGGCCCGGGCGGAGGGAGCAACTTCGACGTGCTCAACGCCTCCGTCGCCCTCGACCTCTACTACTGGTCCTCGGCGGCGCAGCGTTTCGAGGTCATCCCGTCCGCGTACGATGCCGGCGCCGAAACCGGGGAGACGTCCGACGGTCTCGCGTCGACCTGGACTCCCAACGGGTACGTGGGTCTCAGCGGGTCGGCGGGTCCGGCCGTCCATCTGGGCCAGGGACCTTCGCTCCTGTACGGCGAGTGGAACGTCACCCCGTCGACCGAAGGCATCGCACCGCTGGGGGTCGGCCTGTCCCCCTCGAACGGGTTCGTGTTCGTCGGGGCCGGAACGGACCCGTCGTGGTCGTCGTTCGGATGGGCGCCGCCGGCGTCCTCCTACGACCTGCCCCCGGCGGTCTACACCGTGTGGGGGCTCGCCTCCGAATACCGACCCCTGTCGGCGACCGTCACCCTTCCGGGCGGAGGGGCCACCGTCCCGCTCGCCCTGACCGCGGACACCGCCGGCGGCGTGTACACCCCTCTGTGGGCGTTCACCTCGGCCGGCCTCGCGAACATCTCCTCGTCGTGCTCCGCCGGCGCCTGTGTGCTCGACAACAACGCCCCCGGACCGGTGGGAGCGTTCGGTCCCCCGGGAGCGTCCACCGACTTCCCATGGTTCGGCGCGTTCAACGACTTCTTCTTTCCCGTGTTCCCCGGGATCTTCCTCTGGAACGTCGCCGACGTGGTCGTCGCGTCGCCGCCCGCGTTCGCCGTAACGACACCGTCCTGGCTGGCGGGCGAGGCGACCGCGCTCGGGACCCCGACCTCCAACGACCTGGGACTGTTCTTCTACGACGACTCCAACATCACCCTGACGAGCGCGGCGGCCATCGGCGGTTGGTGGTTCGACCCGGCGTACTTCGGCGCCAATGCCCCGCAGTACTCGGCCGTGTTCTGGAACACCTCCGACAGCTCGGTCGTGAGCAACACGTTCACGTCCGGGGGCGGGGCCCTGTATCTATACGGCGGCGAGAACAACTCCATCTGGAACAACACGTTCCTCCAGTACACTCCGCTCGCACCCAACCCCGGCACGGTAGTGGCGGCCGTGCACGGCGCGAACGGGATCTTCGACGCGGACTTCGGCGACGGCCGGTCGGCCGGTCCGGGCTGCCACTGCGGCGACCTGATCTACAACAACCAGGTGGGAGACTACCACACCGCCTACGCCCCGACCGTGGACCCGTACACCGGCCTCGCGCCCCGGCTACCGTTCGATGAGGTCTGGAACGTCACGCCGCGTCCCGGCCTCAACATCGTCGGCGGTGATACCCTCGGCGGCAACTACTGGTGGGACTACGGGACCTCGCTCGACCCGTTCTGGACCCTGCCCTACAACGCCAGCGGGTCGATCGCGACCGGTGGCGACGCCCACCCGCTCGTGCCCACGCCGCTCTACACGGTGACGTTCGACGAGGTCGGGTTGCCGGCCGGGGTCGACTGGCATCTCAGCGTCTACACCTCGACCGGCCTGGCCGTCAACTCCAGTACCGGCTCATCGCTCACCGAACTCTGGCCGACGGGTGAGTACTTCTACACGGGGAACTCCGACCACGACGTCTACGGGATTCCCTCGACCGGCGTCTTCGAGGTGAACGGGGCGAACCTGACGGTCCACCTCAACTTCTACCCGTTGTTCACCCTCACATTCGTCACGACCAACTTCCCCGTGGGCAGCTTCTGGGCGATCACCATCTCCAACGGCCAGTTCGGCGCGTTCATCGACCTGGGGAACGTGGCGGAGTTCCCGGGCACCCTGCTCGCGAGCGCGGTCTACAACTACACCATCAGTCCGCCCGCCGGGTACACGGTCGCGCCGCTCTCGGGCAGCGTCAACCTGACGTCCAACCGGTCGGTGCCGCTCGCCTTCTCCAAATCCGGCGCACCGGGTGAGCTCCTCGTCACGCTCGACCCGACCTCGGGAGCCCAGTTGTGGGTGGACGGGAACCTCGTACCGATCCCCTCGACCGGCGCCGTGAACCTGACCCTGGCGGCGGGCGTCCACTCCGTGGAAGCGACGGAGAGCGGGTACGTCCCCTACTTCAACAACGTGACGATCGAGGGCGGAGGCGTCACCGACCTGGCGATCAACTTTACGCCGCTCGCCGGCGGCAGCGCCCCGGGTACGAGCAGCGCCACGGTGCCGCCGGTCTGGTGGGCCCTCGTGGGTGCGCTGGCGGGGGGCGTGGTCGTCCTGGGACTGGCGCTCGCGTACACTGCCCGACGCGGTCGGGCGCCTCCGCCGTCCGCTTCGAACGGCCCCCGGACACCCCCGGTGAGCTGAGCCCCCGTCCTATCCGGTCGGGAACGATCGCTCGGCGACGGGGACCTCGGCGGGGCCCGCCGGCTCCTCCCCGGGGGTCCGGTGCTGGTCGACGAACGCACGGGCCCGACGGTAGGCGAGGATCGTCCCGACGAAGTTCCGCTGGCGCAGCTCGGTCATCACGACCTTGAGTTCCTCGACCGCCGGGCGGATGTCGAGGCCCGCTGACCGCAACTCCGCCAGGCGGGCCTTGAGTCGCTGCAGGTCCTCCACCAGGCGGGGTTCGAGCACGGCCCAGAGCGCCACGGCTCCCCGCGCCAGGAGCCGCTCGCCGTCCGTTCGGCGCCCCGCCCGGATCATCTTGCGGCCCTCCTCGATCGGTCCGAGCGCGGGCTCGGGGTCCCCGCCGAGTTCGCGGACGGTACTGGTGAGCAGTTCGGCTTCGGTGACGAGGATGCGGCCGACCTCCCACTCCTCCTCGGTGCGCTGCAGCTCGTCGCGCACGTGGGCGAGTCGGCGCTGGGCTCCCGCCAGGTCACCCTGCGCGATCGAGCGGCGGATCGCGTCGATCTCGACGTCGGCGCTGGGGGTGGGCACGAAGGCGGCGAGCTCGTTCCGGCGGGCGACCACCGTCTCGAACTCCTCGGCGATGGCGCTCACCAGATGGACGAACATCTCCCGGGCGACCGTGTCCAGGGACGCGGCGTCGTCGACCAGGTCGGCGGCGTTCCGCCGCTCCTCGAAGTCGTGGAAGTCGAGCCCCAGACGGCGCCCGACGTGCAGGTACTCCTCGATCCGCTGGTTCAGTTCCGACTCGGAACGGCCGGCGGGCAGGCCCGGAAGTTCGGCGAGGTCGGCGATCGGGGCCACCGGTCGGGCCGGTTCCGCCGAGGGGGCCGGGAGACCTTGGCCCAGGGCCGGCACGCGAACCGCCTGGCTCAGCAGCGCGGGGGACGGTGCGGAGGGCGCGGCCGGCGACGTGAGGTCGACC
This sequence comes from Thermoplasmata archaeon, assembly GCA_030038605.1. Classification (GTDB taxonomy): domain Archaea; phylum Thermoplasmatota; class Thermoplasmata; order Lutacidiplasmatales; family UBA184; genus Lutacidiplasma. The sequence goes on from JASHSU010000042.1 coordinate 6,306, forward strand.
GCGGCCAGGATCTCCCCGATCGTCTGCAGCGAGACCGGGTCGGCCGTCTTGAGGGGGCCGGCGGCCTCCCGAACGGCGTCGAACAGTCCCGTGGCCAGATGGCACTTGGGACAGCCCGGACTCCCCGACGGGACCGGCGTGTTGCACGCGGGACACTGCAGGACGACCGCCGCGCTCAGCGCCCACTCCCGGGACCGGACGCGGCGCCGGAACGATCCCGCGTCCTCACTCGGAGGCCGCACGCTGCCGCGACGAACATGCCCCGAGTCCCGGCCTAGTACGAGGGCGGCAACTGCTCAAAAACTCTCGGGATGGACGGCCGTCTCGCTTTCGGGTCCGCGTGGCGCCAGATGGCGGCGCGCCGACGGCGTGGGGTGGTACGTGCCGAGAGGCGGTGACGTCCGAAGGGACGATCGAAGGGCGGCCTCCGGCGGGACGCGGCGCCGGCAGCGGGCACAGCGGTACCCCCGCTGCTGACCCAGCGAACGCAGGCGACGACCGCACGCCGGGCACGGCGGAGGCCGGGTTTCGGGAGCCCGCGCGAGGACCCGGATCCCTTCCAGCCGAAGGACCCCGTCGTCCCCTCGGCTGCCCCAAACCTGCACCCGGTCCCCGGGGCGAAGCGCGCGGGCCACCCGAGGGAGGGTCTTCGTCGGTTCGAAGGCGACGCAGCCCAACTGGATGTCGGCCCGAGCTCCGACCGCGAATCGGACGTGGCCGCCCGGCAGGACCTGCGGGCGATCGACGACCGGCGCAGCGACCCGACCCGAGGTGAGGGCCGGCCAGGGTCCGACCTCTCGGTCGACCAGGTGGTCGCCGGTGCCCTGATTCGTCCGGAACAGCAGGAACCGCTCGACCGGTTCCGATCGGATTCGGTGTCGCGCCCGTCGGGCCGACCCCGGGTCGGTCGCCCGCAACCCGTACAGGATCGGGCACGGCGTGTGGGGGGCGACCAGCACCCGCCGGGTCCGGGCGTCGTGGCACAGG
>JASHSU010000043.1 GCA_030038605.1 Thermoplasmata archaeon
TGCATCCGTTGTTCTCGCTGCCTGGCCCACGGTTTGCGGTACACCGGTCCGGTCGAGGCCTCGACCCTGGCCCGCGAGGACCTCGTGCGCGCCGCGGGCCGCGAGGGCCGCGAGGTCGCCCGTGCGGCGCCCCTCGCGCAACTGCGACGGTCGATCCATGTGTTCATGGTCGACGTGGGTAGCTGCAACGCCTGCAACCTGGAGGTCCTCGCGCTCGCCAATCCGTATTACGATGCGACCCGGCTCGGCATCTTCTTCACGAACTCTCCGCGACACGCCGACGCGCTTCTGGTCGTGGGGGTACCGACCCGGGAGATGGAGGCCCCGCTCCTCCGCGCCTACGAGGCGATTCCCTCGCCGAAGGCGGTCATCGCGGTGGGTGTCTGTCCCATCAGTGGCGGAGTCTTCGCCCAGAACGCCGGAGTGACGGGACCCTTGGCCGGCCGGATACCGGTGGACGTCTGGGTTCCCGGCTGCCCGCCGACCCCGACCAACGTCCTGGACGGACTCCTCCGTGCCACGGGTCGTGCCCGCTCACCGACGGGGGTCTGACATGGACGCCCTCGGACTCCTACTCACTGCGGCGGTGGTCGGACTCTTCGGGGCCGCCGTCGCCTCCGTGCTGCGGCCGAAGGCCGGATACTGGGTCGCGCTGGTCTCTTCCGTACTCCTGTTCGTCGCGGCACTCGGTGCCCTACTCTACGGCGGAGCCCACGGAATTCAGTGGGCGGGGCCCCTGGGCGAAACCGAGACCCTGGCCCTGGACGGGTTGTCCGCGTTCTTCGCCCTGGCGGCCTCGATCGTGTGGATGGCGACCTCGGCGTACTCGGTCGCCTACGACGACCGAAGCTCGCCGCTGCTGGCCATGTTCTACTCCCTGACGCTAGGCGCCATCGCGCTGCTGATCGCCTGCACCTCGTTCCTCTACTTCCTCATCGGTTGGGAGACGATGACCCTCGCGTCGTACGGGATGATCTTGCAGGCTCGGGGACGCTCGGGCCGCATCTTCGACGCCGCGTTCGTCTTCCTGGCCTTCGGTGAGGCCAGCACGCTGTTCATCCTCGTCGCGGTCGCCGGGCTTCGCTTTGCCTCCGGGTCGTTTCTCGAGACACCCGTGGCGGCCACCGCGGGACTACTGCCGTCCGTGGTCTTCGCCTGCGCCCTGGTGGGTTTCGGACTGAAGATGGGTGTTGCGCCTTTCCACATGAGCGAATGGTTGCCCATCGCCCACTCGTCCGCGCCATCCAACGCGTCGGCGGTGCTGAGCTCGACGCTGACCCTCGCCGGAGTCTACGGTCTGTTCCGCGTGCTCAGTTTGTTGCCCGGTCCTCCCGTGTGGTGGGGCGCCGTCGTGCTCGGAATCGGGGCTGTTTCCGTCCTGCTCGGAGCGCTGTTCGCCTCCGTCAGTGAGCACACCAAGGGGCTACCAGCGTACAGTACGATCGAGAACAACGGCCTCGTCCTGGTCGCACTCGGCGTGGCGCTCATCGCTCAGTCCGAGAATCTCATCGACCTGATGGTCTTCGCCCTGTTCGCTGCGTTCTACCAGGCGCTCGCTCACGCGCTCGCCAAGACCGCGGTCTTCCTGGCGGCCGGCTACGTCGAGCATTCGGCCCACACCTTCGACCTGAACTCCGTCCGAGGTCGTGTGAAGGGGACGGATGCGGTCGGGTTCGCCGGTACGGTGGCGGCCGTACTGAGTCTCGCGGCGGCCCCTCCGCTGGCGGGGTTCGTCAGCGAGTGGATGATCCTGGAGGCGCTCTTTCAATCGTACCGGTTCACACCGCAGGCCACCCAGTTCATCGGTCTCCTCGCCGGCGCCGCGGTGGCCCTGGCGGCCGGCCTCATCCTGGTCGCGATGGTCAAGTTCCTGGGTTTCACGCTGCTCTGGAAGCCAACCCCGGGGCCGAGCGGGCGGCCGTCCCGGGGGCTCGGCCTGCCGATCGCCTTCGTGGGCGCGGTCGTGGTCGGCATTGGGGTCATGGCGCCCTGGGTCCTGCGATTCCTGACGCCCGCGGTCTCCGGGTTCTTCGGCGCGCCGGTTACGGCGCCGACCGGGGGCCTGCTGTCCATACCGATCGGTTGGTCGATACTGTCCGGCGCCCCGTTCGGCATTCTCTCGCCGCCCGTCGTTCCCCTGGGTCTCCTGGCCGGCTCGGCCGTCGCGCTGGGATACTACGCGCTGGGTAGGAGGCGCCCGAGTCGGCGCGTCCCGATCTGGATGGCCGGGAGCCCTGAGGGTCGTCCGGGGGAGACGTACACCGCCTTCGGCTACAGCACCGGCATTCGGGTGATGATGGATTCCGTACTGTGGACCCGGGAGGTCCGTACGCGGTCCGGGCAGGTTACCACCGCGGGGATCGCGAGTCCGGTCGCCTACAATGTCGAGTTGGAGGTGCTCGACGTCTTCAAGCTGTTCTACGATCAGCTCGTCCGAGTGGGCGAATCGATCGCGTCGGGCTTGAAGCGGGGCATCATGCCCGGCCGCCTCGGCCAGTACCTCGCCTACATCCTCGTCGTGGCGTTGGTCGTCGTGATCTACGTCGCCGCCACGTGAGGCGGATGACCTAGGATCGTGGCCCTGTGCCGGCTCCTACGGGACGACGAGGACCGGCCACCGAGAGCGAGCGACAATCGCCTCGGAGACGGAGCCGAACACACGGCGAGCCCCTCGCAAGCCTCGGGTCCCGACCACGACCAGGTCGGCGTTGACTTCCTTGCAAGCGCCGAGCACCACGTCGGCCGCCGGCCCTTCCCGGATCCAAACCTGGACCCGGTGGATCGCTGGGTCGACCCCGGCTTGGAGCGCGCGCAGCCCATGCTCGATGCCGGCCGTCTCGGAGACCAGTTCTTCCTCGGGCCGCGGCTCGGCCACCGACGACGGCGAACTCACTGCGTGCACCAGCCAGATGTCCATCGGTCGCTCGGTGATGAGACGGAGCGCGAACCGAGCCGCACGGACCGACGGCTCGGAACCGTCGTAGGCTACCACCAACCGTTGGGGCCGTCGGCTTCCCTCGGGCGCCAACGACTCCGCGGTCATGTCTTGCCTCCCGGCAGGTATCTTTCGGCTGCGTCCGTGGCCTTGGGATCATCCCGAACTAAGGTGGCACCCCTCCGAGTTTGCGCGATCCGGAGGGAGGCTTCCAGCGCCTTGATCCGGCGGGAGAGCGCCTGATTGTCCCGAAAGTACTGTTCGCAGGTCGTAGTCAACCTGGCACGGTCACTGGCGCAGGTCACCAGGTCGGTGGCCAGCTCACGGACTCGGTCCCCCGGGAGAACGCCCGGGCGGCCCGTTCGGCGGCCGTCGGAACTTGGCCCTGGAAGGGCAGGAAGAACCGTCTCCAGCCATGCCCAGAACCCGTTCAGCCCGATCTGTCGGAGGTCGATCCAGTCATCGAGTCGAGAGCGCAACGACAACGGAATGATCTCGAGCTCGGCATCGACGCCTGTTGTGTCGCCCGTACCGCCGGTCGCTGCCATCGTGACTGCCTCCAGGGGTCATTGGCAGCACGCTGCGGTTCGAGCCCTTGGGCTCCGGCTGACCCCTC
>JASHSU010000044.1 GCA_030038605.1 Thermoplasmata archaeon
AACTGCCCGGTGACGCTGACGATGGATTCGGGCTCCGAGGGCCGGCTCACCGTCACCGTCGAGGGAGCGGAGGGCAGCCGTTGGTTTACTCGGGTCGTTGCCCGAGCCCTCCCCTCGTCTCGATGGGAGCCCGCTCCGGTGCCGGACCCGGGCCTCGACGGGCACCGCGATTGCCGGGTCGCCACCCGACCGGTCACCGGGCTGCCGACCGGCGAGCTGCCGTCGCGGTTCGACGGACTCTCCGCGGTGTTGAGGGTCAGTCCCCCCGGTGTGCGACTCACCGCGCGATTCCGTCCGGAGCCCGTTCGCCCCCTTTCCTGGTGGTCGGTTCCCGCGAACGGCCCGGAGGAGGTCCGACCTCCCCGCCGAGACGGACGCTCGGCGAGCAGTAGCGTACGGAACCGTACCGAGGACCGCTCCGACCATCGCCTCGGTCGCCTCGAGCTGCACTTGGACGGCGCACGGGAGGGGAACATCTCCGAAGCGCTCGACCGACTGACCGTCAGCGTCGCGTCCGCTTGGCGGACCGATGCGAAGGACGAGATACGGTTCCGACGTCGCCTCCCGACAAGATGGGGCCGACCGCTCCGCGCCCGGTCGTTTCTCGTCTCGCTCGATGAGTGGATCTCGCTCTGGCCCACGTCGCACTGTGCCCATCCGACCCCGTCGACCCGCGTCTCCGCTACTGGAGCCGACGTGGCCATCGGCTGGTCCTCCGGGGGGACCACGGTTCGGCTGCCGTGGGAAGCCGAACAAGGCCGCCACTTGGCCGTGGTCGGCGAGACGGGGATGGGCAAGAGTTCACTCCTGGTGGCGGTCGCGCGCCGGGCGCTGACCGCGTACGGGGGCGTTCTGTTCGACCCGTTAGGGGAAACGGCGCGCACCCTGCAGGGGGAACTCCCGGCGGCGGTACAGGACCGGTGTTTGTGGATCGCGCCGGGTTCGACGACCGTCCGGTTCAACGCACTGGCCGGCCTCGCGCCCCAACCGTACGAGGACGGAATCCGCGCGGACCGGCAACTCTCCGACCTCGTCCATGCCCTGCGCCGCGTACGCGCCGGCCGGTACTCGGAGTCCGGTTACTGGGGACCTCGACTCGAAGAAATGCTCACTCGGGCCCTCTGGGCGGCGTCGCTGCTCCCCACCGGAACCCTTGCCGATGCCCATGCCCTCCTCGCCGCCGGTGGGCGGTTGGGCCGACCGGTGCCCCCCGTCGCCTCGGACGCCGTCCGGGACTTGGCCGATCGGATCCGCGAGCGGCCGGAGGATGCGGACGGCGCGCGCCGGTTGTTGCACGAGGTGGTCCGGAGTCCGGCACTCCGGGACATGATGTGCTCGTCGGAGCCCACCCTCCGTACGCTCGACCTCGTTCGGCCCGGGCGGATCGTCCTCATCTCCGGAGAGACCGCGACGGCCGGCGAGTCGATCGCCCGCTACACCCTCTCGATCCTGCTGGCGCTGCTCTGGTCGGAGCTGCTGTCACGGTCCGCGGATTCGAAGGTCATCGTCGTGCTGGACGAGGCCCAGTGGTTCTCGCACGACAGCCTGGCCGAGATGCTTCGGCTGGGCCGGCGGCGCAACGTCCACGTACTCCTCGCGACGCAATCGATCGGTTCCCTTCCCGAGGCCGTCGCCGACGCGGTGTGGAGCAACGCCGCCGACATCGTCGCGTTCCGCGGCTCGCCGTCCGAGGCTCGAGAACTGAGCCGCGTCGTGCCCACGGTCTCCTCCGAGCGGATCCTGTCGCTCGGCCGCGGGGAGGCGTTCGCCCTGCTCGGAAAAGGGGAGTTTGTCACGCAGGTCCGTACAACGCGCGTCCCTCGCCGTTCCTCGCCTGACGTACTACCGCCCAAGGAGCCCGCTCGGACCCCGGCCTCGCAGGGCACCGAATCCGACGTCCTGCGGGCGCTGGTGTTGGCCGCACGTGAGGTGCCGGAGGTCGGAACCTTCCCGGTGAACCTGGACCGACTCCGGGCCCAGGTCGACCCGTCCGGGACCGCCGTGCGGAGGGTGGGGTCGACCTTGGGGCGTTTGGGGGCGCTGGTCCGGACCGAACGGGTCGACGGTTCGGTGTGCTGGGTTCTGGACCGGGACGCCCTGCTCCGCATCGGGGCGGGCCGCGTTCCGGACGATGCGGCTTCGGGAACGACACAACCCTCTTAGGGGGGCGACGGCTCCTTTTGAGCGATGGTTCCCCCGCCGGAGACCGCCGAGCCCCGGCCCTCCCCCGCGGTCGGGGGCCTCATGGCCCCGGCGACGCAACTCGAGCGCTGCGTGACCGGGGTGGAAGGTCTGGACAACATCCTGTACGGCGGCATTCCACGGGGCAACATGGTCCTGGTCGCCGGGAGCGTCGGCACCGGGAAGACGACGCTCTGCCTCTAGTTCCTGGTGCGGGGGGCCGAGCGCGGCGAGCGGTCGCTGTTCCTCTCGGTCACGGAAGCGTCGGACAAGCTCATCCAAAATCTGTCGACGTTCGAGTTCTTCCGGACCGACCTGGTCACGAACGGCTCGCTGGTGTTCGTGGACCTTCCGGTGCTCTACGACCGCCTCG
>JASHSU010000045.1 GCA_030038605.1 Thermoplasmata archaeon
ACACCGCCCCGGCCGGACCCTTACGGGGGATTCCCCACCAGGATCTCCCACGATTCCACGTGTTCGACGAGCACGCCCGACCGGACCCACGGGTCCGGGTCGAGTCGTCGGTGCACTTCCGCCCGGTCGGCGGCCCGGACGACCAGCATCGCCCGCAGCCGGTGTCCGTCGACCGGCCCCCCGAGGACGACGAACCCCTCGGGGAGGGCGTTCATGAACTGGCGATGCGGCTCCCAGTCCGGCTGCTCGCGCATCGACCGCCCGTCCACCCAGGCCGGCCCGTGGTACGAGTGGACGATGAAGTAGGGCATGGAGCGACGGTCGTCGGATGGAACCGGGTCAGGATGAGGCTTTCCGGCCGGCCCGTGCGCCGGGTCGCCGGTCGAGCAGACGGCCAAGCTTGACGAGACCGGACCTCATCCGGTCGGCGTCCAGGCCGATGTAATGGACCGTCTGCTCGATCGAAGCGTGCCCGTACAGGTTCTTCAGCTGGACCAGGTCCATGCCGAGCGTGTGGGCCAGGCGTCCGAAGGTCCGGCGCAGGTCGTGGTGGGACACGCGGATCCCGTCGCGTCCGAACCCCGCCCGCGCGGCCGCCTTCTGCAGCAACCCATCGGCGTAGGACCGCGACCGGGGGAACAGGCGCGCCTCGTCCGGTAGGTGGCGTATCACCCGGGTCAGGACCCGCTGGACCTCGGGATGCAGGGGGATCGTCCGCCACTTCCCCCCGTGAGCGCCCTTGCCGAGGACCCGCATCGTGCCCTCCGCGAGGACGACATCCCGAACGCGCAGGCGAAGCACCTCCACCCGGCGAAGGCCGTTCAGCCCTTCCAGGGCGATCAGCAGTCGACTGGGTCCGCCGGCACTACGGTACAGTCGCAGGAATTGCTCCTTCGTGAGCCACCGTCGGTGGGTGGCGTCGCCGGACGGCAAACGCCAGACACTCTTTCGGCCCGCGAGCGGATTCTCGGCCCAGGCGAGGAACTGCCGGAGAGCGGCGAAGTGCAGTGCGAACGTCGCCTTCTCCCAGGCCAAGTGCTGGCGGAGGTAGGTGAGGTGCACCGCCGTCACCGACCGCGGACGAAGCTCGTCCGGGGTCGGGCCGGCGGCCCGAACCAGCCGAGGGAAACGCTGCAGCTCCCATCGCATGCGGCGGATCCAATCGCTCCCTACCGTCGTCTCGCGGCGTTTCCACTCGAGGAAACGGCGGACGTGCCGGTCCCAATCGCTGGCCCCGACCGGCTCGCCCGCTCGATCGGTATGGGCGGCCGCTCGTCGCGGAGCCATGGCGACGGGACGAGCGAGCCGCCCCTGCAAGCCGTCGCTACCTCACCGGAGGATGAACGATGCGCCGGCCCGGCGCCGCGGTTCAGAGGTTATCCTGTTCGGCGGAGTTCGCTGGGCCGTGGCCGGCGCTCCATCGCCCCCTCCGCCCCCGCCGTTCGGAGTGCCTCCGCGACCGGCGATCGCCGCCTCCACCCGGCGGTGGCGGGAGGTCTGGCTGCTGTTCACCCTCGTGGGAATCCTGCTGGTCGCCCTCGCGCTCCTCTATCCCGTGTGGGCGTGTGACTTCGCGAGTTGGAGTTGCCCCTCGGGCGGGTGCGGTGATGTTCCGAGGCAGTTCTGCGCCAATTCGCTCGAAACCTCCGCCGTCGTGGCCGGCCTGGCGGCGTTCGTATTGGTCGCGGCCCTGGTCTTCCGCGGCGCGGACCCGGCTACCCGCCGGTCGTCGGCGAATCGCGGTCCCCCGAGGTAGGACCGGGGCGCTCCGCGGACTGGCCGAGGCGGTGCAACTGACCCTCGAGGTTCGCTTGACCCAAGGTCACCCAGTGGGGGTTGGTGGCCCCCCGGGCGTGTAGGGTCACGTGCGTACGATCGCCCGCGGCGGCGAACTCGAGGCCGGTGGTCGTCGTGATACCGGCCCCTGCCCGATCCAGGGAGAGGGTCAGTTCCACCACCAACCGGGTGTACCGCTCCGCCTCAAGCACCCGGCCCCGGAGCACGAACCCGATCGGAACGCCCGCGGCCTTGAACGCCTCGTCCCGCCCGGCCCCCAGCATCGCCGGCACGTAGCGCATCGTGAGGAGGACCTCGCCGCCGGGCCGTGGGTCGAACCGCTTCACGGTCGTGCGGAGGTCCTCCGGGCTCCACCACCGCTCGATCCCCTCGGGCGTCGTGCACTGGAGCCAGACACGGTCGACCGGGGCCGCGATCCACCGCTCCGCCACGAAGTCGACCACCGTCGTCGGGTCGGGCCCCGTCATCACCGCCCGGCAGCGCGCGGCCCAGAAGACGCTTGCACGGATCCACCCGGCCCGTTTCACGACCCGGGCTCGCGGATTATAGTCCTCGGCCCGCTAGGCGTCGCCATGGGTGTCCGCCAGGAGCTGGCCCACCGGGTCGCGGAGCTTCCCGGAGTGGACGCACGACCCTCCCGATACGGGGACGGTATGAGCTTCTTCGCGGGGGACCGAGAGATCGCGCACTTTCACGGGGCCACCCGGATGGACGTCCGACTGACCAAGGAAGAGATCCGCCAACTCAAGGAGGAAGGTCCGCTCGACCCACGACTCGCCACCCGAGGGCCCTCGGCCGAATGGGCCGCCGTGTCCGTACGTCGCGTCGAGGACATCCCCTTCGCGCTGGCGCTCGTCGAGCGAGCCGTGCGCGCGAACGCGTAGCGGGCGGGCCGAAGCGGACCCCGGAGGCTCCCGCGTGGGCCAGCACCCGGGCGGGCCCGGTTCAGGCGGACGACGCAGCGGGGTCTTTCCGCCCGCTCGGACCACCGACCACGATCAGGATCAGTCCCAGGACAATGCCGAGGACCCCGAAGGACTCCATCGCGTAGAGCGCGGCGTTGCTCTGACCTCCCAGCAGGAAGGCCGTGCCGGCCAGCGTGCCGCCCAGCGCACACAGCGCCGCGAGCCCCGCGCAGACCCGCGGTAGGAGGCGATACCCGCCCCGACGGGCGACCCCCGTCCCGATCCCGCTCACCACGAGGGTCACGAGGGCGAGCCCGATATGGCTCGCGAGCGTGACCGGCAGGTAGCTGCTCTCCAGGGCCAGGGAGCCCCCGACCGCCGATGTCAGCAGGAACATCACGAAGACCAGGACCCCCATGGACCGGAGCGAAACGCCGGCCCGGAACGGCGCGACCGCAGAGCTCATCGCCAACCACCTCGGACGACCGAGGCGGGCCCGGAGGAGATAACGCTGACCGGGCCGACCTGCCCCGGCTACCTCACAGGGTCGCCAGCATCGGCACGAGGTTCGCCACGTTGGGCGTCCCCCATCCGCTGGCGTCGTCCCAGCCCGGACCCGCCGCGTAGCCGACGGTGCTCCCGGCCACGACGTTGGTGCCCACCGTGATGTCGTGGAACGCCAGCGCGTACAGCCTCGGGTTCTCGCCGATCTCGTAGAGGACCGGGTTGATGAACCCGATCGTGCCGCGGTGGAGCTGAGCGGCCAGCTGGTCGGCCAGGGCAGCGATCGACGACCAGATCGGAGAACCGAAACTGGTCCCGATCGAGTCCATCCAGCCGGCTTCCGAGGGGATCCCGCTCCAGTAGTTCAGTCCCCCACCGGACGCGGCCGCATCGGCCGCGACATCGGGCGTCGTGCGGGCCGTGAGACCGAGGCCGCGCTGGTAGGACGGGGTGCCGAACAAGAGGCTGGGCGCCCCGCCTGACGCGAAGTCGTACTGAGGCTCATTCCACACCTGCTCGCCGCCGTACCCGACGGGGACACAGCTGACCGGCCCGGTCGGCGTGACGTTGTTGAGCTGGCACGAGGGGGTGTTCAGGAACTGCACCAGACCGGTACTGCAGATGCGGGCCGAGCCGCAGGACGCGGCTACACTGCCGTTGTAGTACGGATTGCCCTCGGTCCCGCCGACCGCGGTCACCCACGGGGACGAGGACGGGTAGATCGGGTTGGGTGCGTTGAACCCGCACGGGGTCGGGAAGGCGTAGCAGAGGCCGGAGTTGTCGGCTCCCCAGTCGCCGGCCGAGGCGAAGACCGTCGTCCCCTCCTGGGCCGCGAGCTCGTAGGCGTGCTCTCCCGTGGACAGGACGTCCTGCACGTAGGCGGGGGAGCAACTCCCCGAGGGGGTGTCGGTGTCGTCGAAGCACGTACCCTGGATCATGTCGAGCTCGGGGTCGCCCCAGCTCTGCGAGATGATGCTGTGGGGAAACATCAGCACGGCCGACAGGACGGCCTGCTCGAGGGTGAGGTCGTCGTCGGAACTCGCCACGAAGAGGACGATGTGCGCCCCGGGGGCCAACGAGTGGACGGTCTGGACGTCCTCGGAGATCTCCTCCGACCAGCCCACTTGGTCGGGGTCGGAGGCGTTGAACACCGGGCAGGTGCCGCCCTGGCAGACGATCTGAAGGTGCGTGGCGGGCAGATTGAACTGCGTATCGAACGTGTTCAGGTCGGCCTGGACGGTCGGATAGCCGAACGCGTCCACGATGACGACCGTCTGGCCTTCGCCGTTCAGGTTC
>JASHSU010000046.1 GCA_030038605.1 Thermoplasmata archaeon
CCGGTGAGGTTCGAGACCTCGGAGACCGGCCCATGTCCAGAAAGATTCTCGTTACGATGTACACCACGATCGACGGCATCGCCGAGGCTCCGATTTACGAGGACGAAACGCCCGAGGACGACAAGGAGTTCTGGGCCACCATGTGGAACGGCCCGATGGGAGAAGTCGACACGCTGCTCCTGGGCCGAATCTCGTACCAAAAGTGGGCAGAGTTCTGGCCGACCCAGCTGGACAGCGAGAACGAAAACTGGCGAAAGTTCGCGCGCTGGTCGACCGCCTGTGAGAAGGTCGTCTTCTCGCATAAGCCGACGGAGACCAAATGGGCCAACTCACGTGCCGCCACTCGGCCGTTGGCCCAGGAGTTTGCCCATCTGCGGACGCTGCCCGGAAAGAACATCATCGTCGCCGGCGGGGCCCGGTTCGTGCAATCGGTGCTGGCTGAGGACCTAGAGGACGAGCTCCTTCTGACCATGAACCCGAGCCTGGTGGGGGGAGGCAAGCCGCTGTTTCGGGTCAAGCTCGACCCGGACCATGACGGCGACATGATCCAGCCCGGGGCTGAGGGCCGGCACGACTTCCGGCTGCTCGAATGCCATCCGTTTCGCTCGGGCGCCGTCTTCCTCCGGTACGGCCTGGGGCGCCCGACGGCCAAGCCTCACTGACGCCCGGCAACGACGTCTCCGCCGGGACGTTCGTCCCGTCGGGTGCAAGACGGATTGCACCCCCGGGTCGACTCGGCTAGCCGACGCCCGAGACGAAAGAATAGCCGTCCGTTTCGACGTCCGAGTACCAGAATCTCCGTCGAGACCGGTAGAACTTCTTCAGGGCGTCCGGGCTCGGCTGCGAGGACAGTAGCAACGCCAGCTCGTCGAGCGCGGTAAGTTCGTCGCGACCGAAGGCGGCGCTCACTGGGGGCACCGGGAGAGTCGCGGCCTCCGGCCAGGGTCCCTGGGCGCCGGCGGCGTCGTGGTTGAGGAGCGCGTAGAAGTCCATCATCAGTTGAAGACGCACGTGGGACCGCCCCTCCGTCGACTCTTCGGCGTGTTGGTCGGGATTGTAGTCCTTCACAGTGCGGACCCGCTGCCAGGCCTCCCAGGCCGGCTCGAAGTACGTTCCGGACAGCCGATACGGGACTTCGAGGCCGCTGTGGGCCTTGAGGAAGGAGCGATTCGCGTCCAGGAGCGTCCAACGGCTCGTCTCGGCGTCCCAGAACTCCGTGATCCAGTGTTCGATGTGGTGGTCGACCTCAAACTGGTGCCGGGTGAATGCGTCGACCTCCGCTCGCCAGCGGTCCGGATCTTTCTTCCGCAGGTCCGCTTCTATCCCCCGGGCGGCCAGAGCGCCTCTCCAGAAGGGCAGCGTGACGGAGGGATTGGTCATGACGTTCCGAAAGTAACCGGTGCGGATGCGAGCGGGAACGCCCCGGCTTCGTAGGAGCCCCGTCAGGAAGTGGGACTCCAGGACACAGGCTCCCAACAATCGAGATTTCGGAGGCCGATGGGGGGAAAGGCCGCCCGGTTCCAGCCGGTCCAGCCGCTCGAGCAGCAGGTCCAACCGGGGTGGGCGGACACGGGGATTGGCCCCGAAGTCCGCCAGCGTGAGACCGTAGTACCCGAGCAAGTTGTGGTGGATGGTCTGGAGCTCGGCGAGCGCACAGATCTCGTCGACCGTGGACGGCAGGGACTTCAGCGCGTCTTCGTTTGGTCCGGGGTCGGTCAGGCGGCTCAGGGACAGGTAGGGCGACGCGACGTCGGGGACCTGGCCCGGCGGCCCCGCTCGATGGGTCACGGATCGGGCATCGGCCCGGGCAGATTTGGGGCGAACGCACCCCCAGTGAGCGTCCGGGGGGACTGTGGCCCTCGATCTCAGGACTTGGGGTGGGGTGTGTGGGCCCGCGAGTTCTCGTACTCGTCCCAGTCCACGATCGGGGGGTCGACGTTGATCTGCCAGAGGAGGGCGTTCAGCTCTCCGCGGTGCTGCAACTCGTGCTCGATCACGTGCAGGAGGGTCCCCCGGATCGTGGTCGTGAAGTCCTCGTCCCACCACGGGGGGAGCTTGGGCACCAGGTAGCTCCGGTCCAGGTCCTCGCTCGTGAGGCGAGCGAAGAACGCGTCCACGTCCCGTTGCACCGACCGCTCGTACTTGCGCAGGTCCTGGAGATTCTCGGGGTCGGACCCCTGGTAGCCCTTGAATTTCTCCCCGTTCAGGGCCGACATCCGGTCGATCCAGGTCTCCACGCCCCCGATCGAGTGTCCGAGGATGTCGAGCAGGGTGGGGAACGAGGCCCCTCGGTCCTTGGTCAGTTCCTCGGGAGGCAGCTTGGACAGGGTCTCGAAGTACTTCAGACGGGCAAACTCGTTGTACGCGAACCAGTTCTGGATGGATTCGAGTTCGGTTCTCATGGTCCGGGATACCGTTCCCTCGTAGCGCAGCGGGAGGAAAGGTTGGCGCTCCGGACCGCCGGAGGGCTACACGACCACCGTGTACGCGGTCACGCGCTGGATCTTCCCGCCGTCGAACTCGAACAGGTCGAGGTACCGGACGGCGATGACGTTTCCGTTCTCCTTGTGCACCTCGACGGTGCCTTCCGCCACCACGACGTCCCCCTCCTCGACCATGCGGGTGACGTTCGACTCGAGCTTGACGACGTCCGGTCCGGGACGGATGTCGCGGTCCAGTTCCTTCTTGCCGCGGCTGGGGGTCGGGGCGCCCACCTCCCACCGCTCGATGTCATCGGTGACCAGAGTGAGCATCTTGGCCCAGTCCTGGCGACGGAAGCAGGCCATGTACTCCTCAACGACACTCTTGTTGTGGCTCATCGGCAGAGGTAGGCAGATTGGCTAATGAGGCCCGCCCTCTGGAGAGGGGTACCCCGCGTCGCACCGTGGGAGGCGTGAGTTCGGGATCGATGGGCCCGTACACCAAACGGCGCGTCCGGCATCGAGCGGGGGGTGAGTCGCCCTGAGCGCGCCCGCCCCGGGCACGGTCGTGCTGCTACTGGGAAGCGACCCGGTCGTCGCGGACGAAAGGTCCAATCTTCCACCGACCGCGGGCCCGTTCGCGCGCATGTTCCTGCCGCTGGTGCTCGATTTCGTGGGTCCCGATCATTCGCGGCACGTAATCGACTTTCCCGAAGGGAGTGAGATCGGGATCCCCGGGGATCAGGTGATGTGCGCCCAGCGCGTCGTCGATGCTACTCGGAAACATCAGAAGATCGTCCGCGTCGTCGACGTGAATGCGACCGGCGGGACGCCGCAATTCGAGCCGGAGTGGTTTGGGCCGGACGATGTCTTACCGGTCCTGGTCCGATCGGACGGCGCGCGGTTGGTCGGGGCCGGAGACTTCAGCCCCAGGGCCCTCGACCGGTTCCTCTCCGGTGCGTAGGTTTGCCCCGGGAGAAGGGTCTGCTCGGACCGACCGATGGGCCGCCGTCGAGCCCGTGGCCCGCCGTCTAGCGCCGAGCGCGCCGACTTAGGGAAAGGGTTGGAGGCGTCCGCAACGGAGCACCGAAGGCTCCGGTGCGAACCGGACTCACTGCGTTCTCAGGGCTGAGTTACCGATGTGAGGGTCGCCTCGTAACTTCCCCCGCTGAGAATGACGGTCGCCGTGGCGCTGCCGCCCGTCGCGCCGGCGTCGGCTACGACTTCGGCCGTGACGTACGCCTCGACGGCGTACACCGTGCCCTTGGTCACGTTGAGCGT
>JASHSU010000047.1 GCA_030038605.1 Thermoplasmata archaeon
CCGGCCGCGATGCCGACCCACGCGTTCGCCGGCGAGATGTGGACGTAGCTCAGCGCGTGCGCGCCGGATCCCGAGGGGTACGGGGATCCGGACATGTTCCAGAGCCCCATCAGGAGCGCCGGACCCGTGACCTCGTGGGCGACCGGCGCCCCTGGTCCTGTCAGGAGGCCCGCGCCGGACGGACTGGCCTGGGGTGCCCAGTAGTCGACCTCGCCCGTGCTGGTCTCTCCGGTCTCTCCGCCGAAGTCGTATGCGGCGGGCGTGGCGCTGTAGGCCGAGCACGACCCGTTCGGCAGGGTGGCCGCCGCCGGGCAGTAGTCGACCCCGACCGTCCCATCCGCGTACGCGACCCCGTTGGTGTCGCCGTCGTCGGACCCGATCCCGTAGTCGAACTCGAAGTCGTTCGTGAGCCCCACCGGATCGTAGGCGCTCCCGTTCGCTTCGATAACCGCTGACCCGATCCGGCCATTCGGCCCGTGCTCCGGAACGCCGACGTTCGGAGTGTTGGGGTTCACGGAGTTGAAGAAGATGTCATCGTACTCGCCGCAGACGACCCCCGGATACGGCTCGACCGCCGGGCATACGTGCTGGCCCTGGCAGACGTCGCCCGAGGGGCACGGCTGGCTCGGGGTCTTCCAGATGCTGTAGTTGAAGAACAGCTCGTTGACCGGTTCCGTCATGCTCACGGTGCTCCCGTCGACCGTGCAGCTCGGGACGCCGGTGCCGGGGACCGTGTCGAGGTGGCAGGGACCGCGCGTGACGTTCAGGTAGAGGACGAGCGTGAACGGATAGGCGATGTGGATCGTGGGTCCGTACTCGCTCGGCGTGTTGGAGAGATAGTAGAGACCGTAGTTGATCGAGCCGAATCCCACCAGCGATTGCTGATCCACCGTGCTCCCGTTGTAGAGCCCCCAGCTCCCCGTCGGGTTCGAGAAGTTCCAGATCTCGTCACCGATCTGGAGCGACCCGGTGGCCGGCACGTACTCGATGTAGTTCTGGAGCCAGAACTCGTTCGGGCAGGGCGCCGGACCCGAGGTCGGATTCCCCGCGTATCCCGGGCACCCATTGGGCGCGTCGGGGTCGTGGGTGTTGTAGAGCGAGGTCTGGCCGAAGAGAGAGACGTTGGTGATGACGGAGTTGAGCTGCGCGCCGTACGAGTCGTACGCGGGCTGGATATCGTCGTAGCTCGATCCCGTGGAGACGTCGTACTCCTCGGTCTGCGTGCCGAGCGAGTCACTGGTGGAGTACGTGCCGGCGAGGCTCGTGGTGTCGACCGTGGTGCTCTGGATCGTTCCGTTGGTGTCGTTGAGACCGAAGTACCCCACGCCCATCGGCGCTGGCGCGGAGCTGTACAACGGGACCACGTTGTGGTGGGTCGAGGCGAGGGAGGGGGCCTCGTGAAGATTCGGGGGATGAAGGTCGGTGACGCTGCGTCCCGTGGCGGTCAGTGCCTGCTCGTCGGCCTCCACGGTCGAGGCGAGACGAGCGTTCGACCCGAACGTGAGCGAGCTCGAGGTGGAGGACGCCTCCGAGGCTGGACCGGTCGAGTTCGTCGCGGAGGTCGACCCCGCGAGGATCAAGGTCGGCGCGACCGGCGCCGCGGAAGAGCCGCTGGCGGCCGAGCCCATCGAAACGAGCAGTACGAAGACGGCAGTCCCGACCAGTACGACGGTGATGCGCGACATTCGCCCCGGAATCCCATGGGCTACAAAAGGCGTTTCGAAACCGGCGCCGTCCTGACTCGATGGGAGTCCGATTGCGAGACGAGATCAGCCGCTGCAGAGACCTTCACCCGCGGGTGTCGACGGTCGCGCGCCGGGGGTTCGCGCGCCTTTCCAACTCGGACCCGGTGCGGAATCACGCGCGAAGATCCTCGCCCTTCGTGGAGCCGCGCTACCGGGGATAAATATCGGCGGGGGGATGCGGGGGCATGTCGGAGAGTCCCTCGACCCGACGGACCAGCGAGTTCGCGCGCGCCGTCCTCAGACGGAATCTTCAGGTCAAGCCCGGCGAGAATGTGATCATCGAGGGCTGGAGCCGGATGCTGCCGTGGGCGACCGCGCTCGCTCGCGAGACGCGACGGCTCAAGGCGTTCCCGCTCGTTCTCTTCGAGGACGAGGAGTCCTTCTGGGACTCGGTCGACGCGCGGGAGGACGCGGTGCTGGGCACCGCACCCGCCCACGAGTGGGCCGCGCTCGGCAAGACGAACGTCTACATCCACATGTGGAACGCCGGCGATCGGCTCCGGCTGGAGGCGCTGGGTCCCGAGCGTGGCGGGAAGCTGTTCCGCTGGAACCCGGACTGGTACAAGGCGGCCTCCAAGGCGGGACTCCGGGGAAGTCGTCTCGACATCGGCCGCCCCTTCCCCAGTCTCGCGAAGGTGTACGACGTCGACCAGGGGGCGTGGATGAACCAGCTGGTCGACGCGACGTTGGTCGATCCGGACCGGATGGCCGCCGTGGGTCGGCCGATCGCCCGAGCCCTCGAGCGCGGCCGGAGGATCCGGATCCGCGACGACAACGGAACGGA
>JASHSU010000048.1 GCA_030038605.1 Thermoplasmata archaeon
CCAGTAACGAGGCGAGCCACTTGTTCCAGGCGACGATCGCCTCCCGGATGAGGAGGACCGGGAACGCGTAGCTCGGCCAAGTGAGGATAAAGAACGTAAAGGCCGCCGAAGGGATCGTGACGACCTCCCCGAACTGGGTCGACCCCGTGAGGAACTCGACGCACGGTGTGACGATCACGAGGAAGGCAATCGGCCACGCGTGGCGCACGATGGCTTCGACGGGGACGGGGTCTAAGTTAGTATGGCCGCAGCAGACGGACGTCTGAATTCACGTCGCGAGCGGGTCGTCCAGGCGGAGGAGCTGCTTGCCCAGATTCTCGCCTCGGAATTGTCGAATCATCGCCGCCGGGGCATTGCGGAGTCCTACCAGGACATCCTCCTTCGACTTCAGGCGCCCGGATTGGAGCATCGGGAGGACGACCCGCACCATCTCGTCGTATCGGGGAATGAAGTCGCGACCGAGGAGACCTTCCATGCGCCCGTTCACCATGACCAGCGCCAGGTAGTTGGAGGGACCCGCGGGGGGCGGGTTCGCTCGGTACCGGGGTGTCGCTCCGCAGAGCACGACCCGGCCGTTGGGCCGCAGCCGCTCGAGCATCAGGTCGAGGACCGAGCCACCATCGTTGTCGAAGTAGATGTCAATCCCATCCGGGCTGAGCTCCGTAAGGCGCTTCCCGACGTCTTCCGTCCGGTAGTTGATCGCGGCGTCAATCCCGGCCTCCTCGGTCAACCACCTGCACTTCGCCGCACTCCCGGTGATCCCGATGACGCGTAGGCCTAGTCCCTTGGCGTACTGCGCGGCGAGCGAGCCAACGCCCCCCGCGGCGCTCGAAAGGACGAACGTTTCGCCCGGCCTGGCGCGGGCGGTCTCGTATACGCCGAAGTAGGCCACGATCCCGGTGATTCCCAGAGCACCCAGCGCCCAGTTGGGCGGGGCTCCCTTGGGGATGCGGAACGTCGGGGTGAATGCCTGCCCGTCCGTCACCGTGTAGTCTTCCCAACCCATGTGACCGTGGACCAGGTCCCCGGGCTGGAATCCGGGGTGCCGGGATTCGACGACCTCACCGACGGCGATCGTGCTCATCACGTCGCCGATCGGGATTCCCCCGGACTCCGAATCCGGTAGGTTGCCCCACCCGAGCATGTATCGCTGGGTCGGGTCGAACGAGAACCACAGGTTGTGCACAAGGAATTGTCCCTCCCCGGGCGTGGGAGCTGGTTCCTCCACCCAACGGAAGTTCTCCGGGACGATGTCGCCCGTCGGCCGGCTGGCGATAACCCAGCGTCGATTCGTGCGCGCGCCCATACGTGTGGCTCCCGTTCGGTCCTGCGGCCGCGGTTCGCCCGTGAGCGTCACCGGACACTGGAGAAATAGGCATTCCCCGGCCCTTCTCGTCCGAGGCAGTTGAGCCGGTGGTCAAGCCTCCGACCGCCCCGACGTCCCGTCTCCGGCACCCGACTCAAGGGAATGTATTCTATCCGGAGTCCGTCCGGGACGAACGATGGCTCCTTCCAAAGTCCGGCCCGCTCGTGTTCGATGCTATTGGAGCTCCCTCGAGGACGCTTCGATGCTCGCGTACCACGACCATGAGTGGGGAGTCCCGGTCCACGACGACCGGAAGCACTTCGAGTTCCTGGTCCTAGAAGGCGCCCAGGCAGGTCTGAGCTGGTCGACCATCCTCAACAAACGGGAAGGCTACCGACGGGCCTTCGCGGGGTTCGACCCCGAGAAGGTCGCGCGATTCACCCCGGCCCGGATCGCCCGTATCCTGAAGGATCCCGGCATCATCCGTAATCGACGGAAGGTAGAGTCTACGGTCCGGAACGCTCGAGCCTTCCTCCAAGTTCAACGCGAGTTCGGCAGCTTCGATGCCTACGCCTGGAAGTTCGTCGGGGGCGGACCGAAGCAGAACCGTTGGAAGCGGTCGCATCGGCTCCCTGCGACTTCGCCCGAGTCGGACGCGTTCAGCAAGGACCTCAAGGCCCGAGGGTTCAACTTTGTCGGGTCGACCATCGTCTATGCCCACATGCAGGCCGTCGGCATGGTGAACGACCATGCCGTCGAGTGCTTCCGGCATCGAGAGGTCAAGTCGCCCCGTTAATCGTTCGACCCGGGGTGCAACGGGGATTGCAGCAGCGCCGGATTGACGTTAGACGGTGGGACTCGACAGCATGACCGTACGGCCGTCGGGGTCACGTAGAAGGGCGTTCCACACGGCCATACGGGGCCGCTCGGTCGGCGGAGCGAGGAAGTTCAGGCCCCGTTCGACCAGTCGTTCGAACTGAGCCTGGACGTCGTCGACCTGGATGAGTAGTACCTGGTTGGCGGGGCCCGCGAGGGAGGGGGCGTACTCCGTCCCGCTCACCTGAGCCCACCACTTGCCGTCGGCCACGCACAGGATGCCCTTCAGGGCGGTGATCTTGGCGTACGGGGCCGAACCCTCGGCCGTAACGTCGAGCACGGTCTCGTAGAACCCGAGGGTCTGCTGGAAATCCCGGGCAAGGAGTACGGGCGCGTAGCTCGCGGAGACGGGGGCCATAATCCCCCGAAGTCACCCACGGGTATACCCGTTGGTTCTGGGCCCAAGGAGGGGCCGTCGGGTCGCTGTTCGGCGCGCTATCGCCAAGCTTGGGTGAAGGCGAGGGCCTCTCGACCCGTGAAGATGAGGAGGGGCCCCCCCCTCCGTCTGGACCCACGTTAAAGACGACCCACCGGATAGGCCGGAGATGACCGGAACTCCGGTCCGGCTGTTCTACGACGCGGGCTGCGGCCCGTGCTCGTTCTTCGCCCACGTCAGCCGGTCTGCGGCGCACCGGAAGATCGCCATCTTTCCTCTCACCGGTCCGGAGGGGGACCGCTGGCTCGGAGAGATGCCGGAGGATCGCCGGTACGACTCATTCCACCTGGCTATTGGGGGCCGATTGTTGAGCGCGGCCGACGCGCTACCTTCCCTCGTCGGGCTGGTGGCCGGCCGGGCCGCCGAGCGAACGTATCGGGCTGCGACACCGGTCCGCCGTGCCGGCGACCGGCTTTACTGGAGATTCTGGCGCGCCCGGCGCGCGGGTCGGTGTGCGGCGGGGGATCAGCCGCGAGCCGGTTCGTAGCGCAGGAACAGGGCGCCGTTGCGGAACGTGTGCGAGTCAATCAGCCGGAGGTTCCGGGGTCGGGCATGTTCGCCGAACAACCGGTACGGTCCATGCCCCATGACCATCGGCATGAGGGTGAGGAGATACTCGTCGACGAGGTTTTTCTCGATCAGGGCGCGGGGGAAACGCACCCCGCCGGGCACTAGGAGGTTCTTGCCGGGCCGGCGCTTCAGGCGTGCGATGGCGGTACCGATGTCGCCCCGGACGATCGTGCTGTGTTCCCAGTCGGCCGACTTGAGACTCCGGGAGAAGACGTACTTCGGCGTCGTGTTGAAGAACCGGGCGGCCTCGCGGGCCCCGGCGGGAAGGTCGGGGTCCTCCAGGGCCTTCGGCCAGTAGCCGGCCCACTCTCGGTACGTACCGCGACCGAGCAAGATCGTGTCGACGTCCGCGGCCCCGGTGCGGGCCATCACCTGGTCCAGTTCCTTCCAGTACGGCTCTCCAAAGTCCGGAACGATACGGTACTTTCCGTCCGCGAAGCCATCCAGCGTGACGTGCAGTTGGAGCACGACTTTCCGCATGGTGGTTGTGCCGCCCAACGCGGACCCCGTTATCAATCTGGGGACCGACGGAGGAAGGGGTTCGCTTCCGCAGGGGACTCACTCGCCTAGGACGCCTTCTTCCAGGTGACCGTGAACGCCGAATTGCTCGTCAGCGAGGATGGGCTGGCGAGCGTTCGAGTCCCGCTGGAGTAGTTCACCATCGTGATCTCGTAGACCGTCGAGAACGACCCGATCCCTCCGGTCGATCCGGACACGGTCGCGCCGCACGAGCTGAACGAGACGGTGCCGAACTTGGCGAGCGCGTAGAGGCCGCTCGCGTTGCTCGCACCGGCCGGTCGCTCGGCGATGCATTCGGCGCTGTTCTCCGAGGCACCGGAGTTCTTCGAGACCTTGGTCCAGGTGGTCGAGGACGTCTGGTCGGTGATGCTCATGATGAAGTTCCCCTTCGCCGAGTTCCACGTCACCGTCGCGTTGAATTTGTCACCGGCGTGGATGGTCGCGAACGTCTGGACGGCGTTCGCGGGATAGGTCTCCCACCACGCGTAGTACGTGGCGCTGCCGTGGTAGCATTGGGCCAGGGTTCCGTCCTGCTCGACCGTACTCGAACTGTATCCATCGATCCCGATCCAGAACGCGGCCAGGGTCGTTCCCTTGGGGCAACTGACCGTCGGTTCGGTCCAGGCCCCCGTGACCTGCGTTACGGTGCTGGTACCGGAACTTTCGGCGTAACCGGCCCAGTTGTACGCACTGGACGACGTGGGAGAGGCGACGACGACCCCCCACGGCGACGCGTGACTGGGCGTGGAGGCGGCCAGGGCCATTCCGCCGGGTGCGGCAACAGTCGCAATCAGGGCTAAGGTCACCAGTAGGCAGAGCCACCGATGCATGCGGACGAATCGACTCAGGCTATATCGAGGTTGGGTCCGTAAACTCCGGAATTCTCACCCGAGGGCGGCGAGGCCGGCGACCGGACCGGGACCACCCCAATCATCATGACCCCCGGCGCTCCGCGGTCGTCACGGAGGCGAAGTAGATTGCCGGAACGGCCCAGGATTCGTGTTCCTCAAATTCGGCCCCGCCGAACCCCGGATCGCTACCCGGTACCGAAGGAGTTCCGTCCGGAGGCCACGCGCCCGGCCGGCCGTTACCCGCTGCTGGAGCTCTTCCGCGGCTTCGAGACGACCTACCCCTTCGCTCGATACCCCGGCGATGGCGACGGCGTGCTCGAAATCGCCCGAGGGACCTCTGTCTTCCTGAACGACGGACCGGGCTGGATGTACGTCGCTCCCCGACGGACCCCCCCCGAAGTGCGTGCGGCTGGTTTCCGGATGGTCGAGACGCCGGACGACGCGATCGTCGTGGCCCGGGGCCACTTCAAGAACAGTCCTCCGATGTACGTCTATCTCGACCTGTTGCACGAGTTCCTGCACATCCTGCAGCGTCACCAGGGCCGCGAGCTGTGGCCGTCACG
>JASHSU010000003.1 GCA_030038605.1 Thermoplasmata archaeon
CGCCGCGGCGATGCGCGGGAAAGGACTGCGACCGCTCGCGAGCGTTCCGGACGAGGACGTTCCGCCGGGCTAATTCAGCCCCAGCGGACGGTGTAGACGAGCGTCCGCCCCTCGATCGCGGCGCGGGCCCGCGCCGTGTCGACGTACGTGGCGAAGGCGGCGGCGGCCTCCGGCGAGAGTCGGGGTCGCTCGCCGTATCCCCGCGGCGTTCCGACGCCGAGCATGACCTTCGGTGCCGGGCCGCCCGGGCCGGCGGGCTCGAACGGTCGGGGTCGGGTTCCGCTCACGGCGCCTCCAGCCAGGGGAGTCGGGCGTAGCGGAAGGGAGGCGCGAGGCACGGAGCGGCCGTGAGGGGGATCACGGGAGAGTCGTCCCAGCGCGCCTGGATCGGTACCGCCGCGAGAAGGACCGGGAGGTCGAAGTTGTCCGACACGTTCCCTCGGCCCATGTCGGACGCATGTCGTACATAAAGGCCGATGCTGGACCGGCAACGGGTCGAGCCCGGAACGACCTAGCGAAGGGGTCCGGGGGCGGCGTGCGGCGCCCGGGGGGCGGGCCGCGTCAGCGAGGCGAGGTGCTGGTCGAACCACTCCGGGAACGCGTGCATACGCACCATCGTGAGGAGCTCGACGCCCTGGACACCGTCCAGCCCTTCGGCGAGCCGGTGGAGGTCCTCCATTCGGGCCGCCGAGGGAAGGACAAGGAAGGCGACGAGCGTGTCGGTCGACCCGTCCACGGCCCAAGACCCCGGGCGGGTCTCGAGGAGGAGAGGGAACGGTCGTCGCAGCGCCCGGAGGATCGGCTCGTGCGGCGTCCCCGGTCGGAGCGCGAGCGTCAGAGAGACGACCGGCGGCGCCAGGACGGAAAAGTCGAAGACCGGCACGAACCAGACCGCCCAGTCGCCGACCAGTTCGGCGTACCGCCGGGTCATCGTACGGGTCGAGACTCCGACGCGGCGCGCGGTCTCGCTGAGGGTCGCCGTCGGGCGCTCCCGCAGCGCCCGCAGGATCCGCAGGTCGAGCGGTGTGAGCGGCCGACGCGGGGTCGGCGGCTGCCAGAAGATCGGTCCGTCGACGTCCGTCACTCCGGTGAACCCTCGGATCAGGGCGACCCGTCGGAGGATCGACGCTCGGTCCGGGCCGAGCAGGCCCACCGACAGCCACTCGCCCAGGAAATCGAGGGCGGACACGACGCCGTCCACGAGGCCAACCTGGCGCAGCACCTCCGGTTTGCGGCGTGGGTGGTCGACCCTCACACTAACCCACGCCCCCTGCCAGCCGAGCAGCGTCGGGTTGAGCCACACATCGTATCGACGCAGGAAGCCGATCCGGTCCCAGAACCGCAGACGGCCCGACACGCGGGCGCGCCCGACCTTGAGCCGCTGGGCGATGCGGGAGGCGTTGAGCCGAGGGTCGACCCCGGCCAAGTTGACGACGCCCTCCCGGTACATCTCGCGGATGATGTCGATATCGAGCGGCTCGACCGGTGACGAGGCAAACCCCGAGGTCGGCACCGGGGGCGGTGACGGGGCCCAGTCGCTTGAGTATTCCGATGTTGGCGAGGCACCGGCCGAAATCGGACACCGACCGACCCTCCGGGTCCGCATTTGGCCGGACCCTCGGGCGAGGGATTGACCTCCCGCACTCCCTTGGACATGCCATGGCCTCTGCGTCCGCTCCTCCGACCCCGACGACGTCGACCGCTCCGGCTCCGGCGCCGGCCCGGCTCGCGCGTCGCGGGACGATCCTCCTGGTCGTCCTCGCGGCCGCGGCCCTGATGGTGAACTACGTCGAGACGATGCTCGTCCCGGCGCTCCCGACTCTGGTCGGATTCTTCGACGGGGTGCCGTACACGACCATCGCCTGGGTCGTCTCGGCGTACCTCCTCGTCGGGGTCTCCACGACGCCGGTGATCGCCAAGCTCGGAGACATCTACGGCAAGAAGCGGATGCTCCTGGTCGTCCTCGCGGTCTACTCGGTCGCGGTGGGACTCACCGGATTCAGTCCCCAGCTGGCGAGCCTGGCCGGCCTCTCGCGCTACAACGCGGTCTACCTGCTGATCGCCCTGCGGGGGCTCCAGGGAGTCGGGCTGGCGATGTTCCCGCTGGCCTTCGCGATGGTCGGTGAGGAGTTGCCGCCGGCCCAGGTCGGCCAGGCGCAGGGGCTCATCGCGGCGATGTTCGCCATCGGCGCCGCACTGGGCTTGTTCGGCGGGGCGTGGCTCATCCAGACCTACGGTTGGCAGGACGCCTACCATACCGTGATCCCGTTCGCGATCGCGTTGCTGGCGGTGGCAGCCTGGCAGCTACCGGAGTCGCGTCACCGGCTGGCGGTGCGCCTGGACGTGCCCGGTGCGGCCCTCTTGGGCGGCGCTCTGGCGGCCGTCCTGCTCGGGCTCTCGCAGGGGCCGTCCTGGGGCTGGGGGGCGCTCGCCGCCGTCCGGTGGGCCGGAATCCCGTTCGGAGTGCCCGAGTTGTTCGTCCTGGCGGCGGTGCTCGTCGTGGGGTTCTACCTGCGGGAGCGTACCGCCCAGGACCCGATGGTCCATCTCGAGCGGTTCCGGGAGCGGAATCTGGCGATCAGTTACGTCGGCGCCCTGCTCGTCGGGGCCGGCCTGTTCCTGGGGTTCGTCGGGATCACGATCCTTGTCGAGACCCCCATCGTGGGGCTGGGCAAGACGGTGTTCGAGTTCGGCGTGCTGAGCCTGCCGACCACGATGTCGATGCTCGTCGCCGCCCCGTTCGTCGGGCGGGCGATCTCCCGGTTCGGGCCGAAGCCGGTCGCGCTGCTGGGCTCGGCCCTCGCCACCGTGGGCTTCCTCCTGATGCTCACGTTCGACCGTACGTACACCGAGCTCCTCCTCGTACCGATCCCGACGTTCGTCGGGCTGGTGATGATGCTCATCTCGCTGGCCAACATCGTCGTGCTCTCCTCGCGCCGGGGGGAGACGGGGATCCAGACCGGCATGATGGAGATGTTCCAGGACCTGGGGGCCAGCCTCGGGCCGGTCCTCGTCGCGACCGTCCTGGCGAGCTTTACCGGGACGTTCTACGCGACGGTCGCCGGTCCGGGGGGACCGGTGTCGGTCCCGGTCGACCTCCCGACGCTGACCGGGTTCCACTGGCTGTTCGGTCTCGGCGCACTGCTGACGGCGACGGTCGGCGTGCTGGGACTATTCCTGCGGAACTACCGGTTCCCGGACGGCCGAGAGGCGTCCGCCCCCGCTCCGTCCGAATCGGGCGGGGCGGCGGCCGGGATCCCCTCCACGGACTGAGCCCACGACCCCGGGGCACCGAGCGGCGCGGCGCTCCGGTGCGACCTCTTAAGGTGGGCTCACCTAACCGCCCGAGGTCCGCCGGTGAGCGTCGCCCCGTCCGAGGCCCATGCGCAATTGGAGGCGGCCGAGCGTGAGCTGTTGGACCTGTCGGTCGAGACGTCGCAGGCCGACTGGGTCCATGCCACCTACATCACGGAGGACACCGACGCGCTGGCGGCGAAGGCGAACGCTCGTCTGAGCGCGGCCACCGTCCGGTGGGCCCGGCGCTCGATGGCGTTGCCGGCCGCCGCCCTGGACCCCGTCGACCGACGCAAAGTGCTGTTGATGCGCGTGAGCCTGCCGATCGTCGCCGCGGACGACCCCCGGGAGGGCGAGGAACTCTCCCGCACCGTCGCCCAGATGCAGGGAACGTACTCCAAGGGAACCCACATACCCCTCGGGAGGACGGAAGCGGTCGACCTGCAGGCGCTCTCCCGGATCCTGACGGAGAGTCGCGAACCGGCCCGGCTCGAGGACGCCTGGACGGGCTGGCACCGGGTCGGTCGGTCGATCCGCGGACCGTACACGCGGTATGTCGAGCTCGCGAACCGGGGCGCCCGCGGCCTCGACTTCGAGGATACCGGCGCGATGTGGCGGTCGAAGTACGACATGCCGCCGGAGGCGTTCGCGGCCGAGGTCGAGCGCCTCTGGCAGCAGGTGCGCCCGCTCTACGAGTCGCTGCACGCGTACACCCGCCTACGCTTGCGCGCCTTCTACGGACCCGCGCTCGTCCCCGAGCGCGGTCCCATCCCGGCCCACCTGCTCGGGAACATGTGGGCCCAGTCCTGGGAGGGCGTCCTGCCGCTCCTCCTCCCCGCCACCGACCCGCCGTCGTACGACCTCACCCAGATCCTCACCCGCCGCGGCACGAGCGCCGAGGAGATGATCCGGTACGGGGAGCGGTTCTTCGTCTCGCTGGGACTCCCCCCGCTTCCCTCGACCTTCTGGGAACGCTCGATGCTCCAGCGGCCCCGCGACCGGGAGGTCGTCTGCCACGCGAGCGCCTGGGACGTGGACTACGTCGACGACCTGCGGATCAAGATGTGCGTCGAGATCACCGAGGAGGACTTCTACACCGTCCATCACGAGCTCGGTCACAACTACTACCAGCGGGCCTACTCGGGGCAGCCGTTCCTGTTCCGGGAGAGCGCGCACGACGGGTTCCACGAGGCGGTCGGCGACACCGTGAGCCTCTCCGTGACGCCGGAGTACCTTGTCCGGATCGGGTTGCTCGACCGCGCCCCGGAGGCGTCGGGGGACCTCCCGTTCCTCCTCCATCGGGCGCTCGAAAAGATCGCCTTCCTCCCGTTCGGACTGACGGTCGACCGGTGGCGATGGGAGGTCTTCGCGGGCCGCGTGCCCCCGGAGCAGTACAACCGGACCTGGTGGGCGATGCGGGAACAGTACCAGGGCGTCCGCCCCCCGTCCCCCCGCGACGAGACCGAGTTCGACCCGGGCGCGAAGTACCACGTTCCCTCGAACGTCCCCTACATGCGCTACTTCCTGGCCCACATCCTCCAGTTCCAGTTCCACCGGGCGCTGACCCGGATCGCGGGCCAGACCGGTCCGCTCCATCGGGCGTCCATCTACGGCTCGAAGGAGGCCGGCGAGCGGCTCGGCGCGATGCTCGCGCTCGGCGCGTCCCGGGAGTGGCCCGACGCGCTCGAGGCGCTCACGGGGGAGCGCCGGATGAACGCCCAGGGACTGCTCGACTACTTCGCGCCCCTCCAGCGTTGGCTGGACGAGCAGCTTCGGGGTGTGCCCCGGGGCTGGTAGCGTTCCGACCGGCCGTACCGGGACGGACGGACGAAGAGCTTAGAGGGTCCGCGGCGGTGGAACCGCGGTCGATGCTGCTCGGCCCCGGCGAGGAGATCCTGCGGAGCGAGTACGCCGTGCTGGTCGAGGGCCAGGCGGCGGCGGCCCTCGACCGGGCCACCGGCGTGCTGTATCTCACCAACCAGCGGTGCGTCTTCGAGATCCGGGCCTCCCGCGGCGTGGTCCGCGACCTGACACGCGGTCGGACCCCGGAGACCCTGCTGGATGCCTCGCTCGGCACCCTGCGCAACGTCTCCGTCCTCCGCCCCCGCCTGGGGCGGCCGCGGCTGCACATCGAGGTCCACCGGGCCCGTCTCACGTTCGACGTGCTCGACCCGGACGCCTGGCAGCGGTCCGTCGCCCAAGCACGACGCGCGATGGCGCCGCCGGGCCTGGTGACGCACACGATCGAGCGCCAGGTCGTCAAAGTGCGGTGCCGGTACTGCGGCAGCCTGGCCAACGAGGTCGACGGCCGCTGCCCGTCCTGCGGGGCCTCGCTCTGACCGGACTCAGAACGGAAGTTCGCGGAACAGTCGGTCGAATCCCGACCGGGCGACGTAGCCACCGACCGACCCGAAGGTGAGCGCGAGGGCGGCGGCCCCCACGGCGGCGGCGACCGCGGTCGTCCCGCTGGCCCCGAGCGCGTACGCCCCGGGCAGCAGGATGGCGAACAGGAGGACCAGCCCCGAGAACGAGGCGAC
This sequence comes from Thermoplasmata archaeon, assembly GCA_030038605.1. Classification (GTDB taxonomy): domain Archaea; phylum Thermoplasmatota; class Thermoplasmata; order Lutacidiplasmatales; family UBA184; genus Lutacidiplasma. Next base: position 5,832 of record JASHSU010000003.1, read on the forward strand.
CGTCATCGGCAGGGGGCGGAGGTACTGCGGGCGGGGCCGGTCCTGGAAGTCGGAGTAACGGGAGGCGAACGCGAGTCCCCAGAGCGCCACCGCGACGGCGGCCGCCCCGGCGACGACGAGGTAGGCCAGCGTGTCGAGCAGGGGAATCCGGTAGATCACCGAGGCCGCCGCCGAGACCGCGACCGTCACCCCGAGTCCCGGCAGAAGGACGGCGGCGACCTTCGCACGGAAGACCGACCGGCCGGTGATCGGGGCGGCGAACAGGGTCTGCACCGCCCGGCGCTCCTGGCCGACGCTGGCGACGGCGAGCAGGAGAGCGAACAGTCCCCCGGACCATCCGGCGAGCACCAATCCGAGGCCGTGCCCCAGGGGGCTGGCGGTGCTGTTCGCCCCCGCGTTCTCGACCAGGAAGGCGATGAACAGGACGAACGGAATCACCAGCATCGGCAGCATCTCGCGGCGCCGGGTGAGGCTGCGGAAGTCCTTGGTCGCGATGGCCGATTCCGCTCGGTCGAGTCCGAGCGCGGCGAGCACGGGGTGGTCGGCGGCGTACTCGAGGGCCTCGAATCGGTACTCGGTATCCGCGACGACCCAGTACCGGACCCGAAGCTCGGCCGCCGCGTACAGCAGCAGGACCGCGAAGACGACCTGAGCCGCGACGAACAGGAGGGCCCCGAGCGCGTCGCCGGCCAACCACAGGGAGAGCGCGTGGACGGACCAGAACGGCGGGATGTAGGCGGAGACCTGGGCGAGCACACCGAGGGCGCTCAACGAGTCGAAGAGGAAGACCGGATTGAACGCCAGCTGGACGGCCAGGATCAGCAGGAGCAGGGCGACCGCCTGCAGGGCGAGCGAGTATCGGCCCCTCCGCCCGCCGCTCCGGCCGACCCGCTGGGTGACCGACCGGACCATCTCCACGAGGAACGCTCCCATGAACAGGCCGAGCACGCCCAGGAACGCGACGAGGACCACCGACCCGCCCAGGCCGACGCGCAGGGCGACGGCCGACAGCGGTCCCAGGAGGAACGCGAGGGCCGGAGAGTACGTGTACGCGATCGCCGTCGACGAGCCGAGGACGTACTCGCTCGGGCTCACGGGCAGCCAGTTCACGGCGTCGCTGCCCGAGAATTTGGCGGTCGCCGTCAGCTCGAACATGATGCCCGCGACGAGGACCGCGCCGACCGTGTAGAGCGGGACGAACGGGAGGGCGCTCAGGAGGACCGACCGCAGCACGGGGGCGAGCGGGGAGCCGCCCGGCAACAGGACCAGGGCGCCTACGAACAGGACGACGAAGACCACGCCGTCGATGACCGCGAAGACGATCGGCTGCCCGAAGAAACTGGTCGGGTTGGACGTACTGCGGCCGGAACGGACCTGACTCGCGACGAGGACGGAGGAGATCCGACGCACCGTGTGAAGGTCCATCGTCGCCTACCGGGACAGGGCCGAAACCACGTCGGAGAGGTCTCCGGTGCCCGTGAGGCTCAGGAAGACGTCCTCGAGTCCGGAGCCCGCCAGGCCCGCGCGTCGCTGCAGGTCGGCGACCGTCCCCGTCGCGACCACGGTGCCCTGGCGGAGAATGACCAGCTGGTCGCAGATCGCCTGGGCGATCTCGAGCACATGGGTGCTGAACAGAATCCCGACGCCGTCGTGCCGAGCCAGATTCCGCAAGACCTCCTTCACGACCCGGGCCGACCGGGGGTCGAGTCCGTTCAGCGGCTCGTCCAGGACCAGCAGTCGAGGGTGGTGGACGAGCCCCGCGATGAGAGCGACCTTCTGTTTCATCCCCTGCGAGTACCCGCTGATGAGCGCGTTCTCGTGGCCCGCGAGCTCGAGACCCGCCAGGAATTGGGGGATCCGCTGACGGCGGGCGGCGGGGTCCAGTCCGTAGAGGTCCGACACGAAGTCGAGGTACTCGGCCCCGGTGAGGAACTCGTAGAGCGAGGTGGCCTCGGGCACGTAGCCGATGCGTCGCTTCGCCTCCACCGGAAACTGGCTCACGTCGATCCCCAGGACTCGGATCGACCCGGCATCGGGGCGTACCAGCCCGAGGACCGCCTTCATCGTGGTCGACTTGCCGGCTCCGTTCGGCCCCAGCAGTCCGACGATCTGGCCGGCCGGCACCGAGAAGCTGACGTCCGCGACGGCTCGGACCGACCCGTACGATTTCCACACGTGGGACGCCTCCAGTACCGGGCCGCCCGGACTCGGTATCGAGGAGAGCGGGGACTCGTTCGCGGCCATGTCGACGCCGTCCCGGGAAGTCGGAGGATTCTTTACCGTGGCCCCGGAGCGGGCGGGTCAGTTGTCGCCCGGTGGAAGGGGGCCGGGACCGCCTGGGTTCGCCGCCAGGAAGGTGACCGACCGGGGCTCGGAGGGGTGTCGCAGGACCGCCGCGACCGCCACCAGGAGCTCGTAGGCCGCATCCTCGTCGTCACCGGAGTCGGACCCGGCGGTCCGACCCGGAAGGTAGATCCGGAGGGCGCCTTCATCGACCCCCAGGTAGACCGAGCCGCTGCCGTCGCGGCGACCCCAGGCCAGGAGGTGGCGGGCGTTTCGTTCCATGACGCCGACCCATCGCAGGCCCCCGAACCATCGGCCCGTCAGTCGGCGCAGGACCACCTCGGGCTCGGCTCCGAACGGAAGGTCGATGCGCGCGATCGGGCGAAGTTCCGCCGAGCCACCGTGAGGGAGAGCTCGGGGGGCGGCGAGGGCGCGGTACCCGTCGGCCGCCCGGTCGATCAAGCCCTCGCGCTCCAGGCGTCGCAGGGCCCGAGCCAGGGATTCGGGGTGCGCATTCAGGCTCCGCCGCAGTCCGCTGAACGCGACCCGTCCGTGCAGGGTCTGAAGGGTGTCGAGGACCCGGTCGTCCAGACGGCCGGAGAACGTCACCCCCTCGTCGGAATCTCGAGGAACCACGACCGGAACAGGGGGTGTCGGGATTTAGACCGGTGGTCACCCCGCCGTAATCTAGTGGGCCTTTCTCGCACCACGAGCTGTGACCGGTCCGGAGGTGACCCGGTCAATATCCCCCGCCCGGCAGTGGTAGAGTTGGACCTGTCGAAGGTTCAGGCAATACCACCATGAGCGAGCACGAAGGAGACGGAGAGCCGGGATTTGCGAACGGACCGTGGCTATGGACGGCGTACCGCGCCTACAATGAGCTGCTGCGGGAGAAGCTCAAGAAAAAGTTCGAGGCGCAGGAGGGACCGTGGATGGACAACGTCGCGGACGTCCTCGCCAAGATCGTCCAGTCCCGGTGGGAAGGCGGCCGGCAGCAGGAGAAGGCCGCCGGGGAGCTCTACGAGCGACTGGAGAAGCTCCTGTCGGAGTAAGTCGATGACCTTCGCCACTCCCGAACCGATGCCCACCGGACCGCAGCCGTCTCTGCCCTGGCCCGGCCAGGGCGGGTTCCCCCCTCTCTAGGACTCGATCCCGAGGGCACTCAACCCATTCCCCCGCCCGGCCCGCGACGCCGTTAACCGAGCCGTCGCCGTGGGCTAGGCGGAGCGAACGATGACCGTAGACTTTCGACTCAAGCGAGCACCGGCCTACCGCATCGCCTACGTCGCCTGGAAGGGCCCGTGGAGCGATGCCACCATCCGTCGGAACTTCGAAAAAGTTGCCCGGTGGGCCGCGTCGAAAGGCTATCGGACCGGGCCGTGGGTGTTCCTAGAGCCCGGATCGCGCCGGTGGTTGACCGGCGTCGTCGTGCCCGGGAACGCTCGAGGCGACGGTGCGATCCGTCTTCGAACGCTGCCGGCGCACCGCGTCGCTTCGGTGGAGTTCGACCCGGACGTGGTCTCGCCCCGGGTCGTGTACCACGGGCTGAGCGATTGGCTCCGCGGACAGAAGAAGGACCGGGAGATCCGGTCGGTCGGGGCCTACCGAGAGGTCTATCGCGGGAATCCGTGGACCGACCCGCGCGCGTACGCCCACACCGACATCCAGGTCGTCGTGCGACCGTAGGGGCTCACGGACCGTTCGGGGCCGGTCCCGCCGTGACCGCCGG
>JASHSU010000049.1 GCA_030038605.1 Thermoplasmata archaeon
CGGTCCTCGGTCGTGGAGCTGTCGGTCGGTCAGGAGATCGGCCGTCAGGGGCTGCTGGAGCAACTCGTCCGGATGAAGTACCAGCGCAACGACCTCGAGTTGAAGCGCGGTCGGTTCACCGTCCGGGGCGCCACCGTCGACGTGATGGGCGCCGGCGAGACCGTGCACCGGATCGTCCTCGACGGCCGCACGGTGGCAGCGATCGCCGAGCTTGACCCGGTGACGCGCGAGGAGACTCGGGAGCTCACCCAGCTGGCGATCTTCCCCGCGACCCACTTCCTGACCATCGACGAGCGGCTGCGGGCGATCCTCCCCGAGATCGAGGAGGAGCGCGACGCCCGCGTGAAAGCGCTGCTCAAGGCCGAGAAGATCGTCGAGGCCCAGCGGCTCAAGGGGCGGGTCGAGTACGACCTCGAGATGCTCCGCGAGACCGGCTACTGCAACGGCGTCGAGAACTACGCCCGGTACTTTGCCGGCCGCAAGGCCGGCGAGCCGCCGTTCACGCTGCTCGACTTCTTCCCGGACGACCTTCTCGTCTTCCTGGACGAGTCCCACGTGACGATCCCCCAGCTCATGGGGATGCACAAGGGCGACCGGAGCCGCAAGGACAACCTGGTCGAGTTCGGTTGGCGCCTGCCGTCCTGCCGGGACAACCGGCCCCTCACGTTCCCGGAGTTCCTCGCCCGGGTCCCCCAGTCGGTCTTCGTCTCCGCGACCCCCGGGCCGTTCGAGCGGAAGTTCAGCCAGGGCCTGGTCGAGCAGATCATTCGGCCCACCGGACTCGTCGACCCTCCCATCGAGGTCCGGCCGCTCAAGGGGCACATCGAAGACCTGGTGCGGGAGCTGCGGGCCTGCATCGCCGCCGGCGACCGGGCGCTGGTGACGACCCTCACCAAGAAGACGAGCGAGGAGCTCTCCAACTACCTCACCCGGATCGGCATGCGGGTCCGCTACCTCCACTCGGATGTCGAGACGCTCAAGCGGGTCGAGGTGCTCCGCGACTTGCGCGTGGGGACGTTCGACGTCCTCGTCGGGATCAACCTCCTCCGGGAGGGGCTCGACCTGCCCGAAGTGTCGTTCGTTGCCATCCTGGACGCCGACAAGGAAGGGTACCTTCGGAGTGAGACCTCGATCGTCCAGACGGCCGGGCGGGCCAGCCGGAACGAGCGGGGTCGCGTGGTCCTTTACGCCGACAAGACGACCGGCTCGATGGCGCGGGCGATCGACGAGATGACCCGGCGTCGGGCAGCCCAGTTGGAGTTCAACCGGGTCCACGGCATCGTCCCGGCCTCGGTCCAGAAGGAGGTCCGCTCGCTCCTCGCCCCCAGCGAGGAGGCGCCGTCGGGGGCGCTCTCGACGTCGGGCCTCGGCAAGAAGTGGAAGGAGCGCCTCCCGGTGCTGCTGGCGAACCTGGAGGAGGAGATGCGGATCGCCGCCGAGCGGCTGGACTTCGAAGAGGCCGCCCGCATCCGGGACCGGATCCGCGAGGTGAAGCGGGAGGCTGGCGACGGGCCCGCAGCGCGTCGTTCGGCTGCGCGCGCCTGACGGTCCGACCGCCTATTGTACCCCGCCCGTCCTGACGCGCCCGTGCCGCGCGCTCCGGCGGGAACCCATCCGAGCCGTTCGGGACTGGCGACGCTCCGGCGCGCGGGCGCCGTCAGCGACCTCCTGTTCCTGTTCGAGTGCGAGACCCGCGAAGTGACGAACCTGCGGTCGGTCGCCGAACGGCTGGGCCTGACCGTGCAGGCGGCGTCCCATACCTACCGGAGCCTGGCCCGGCGCGGCCTCGTCGAGGTCCGGGGCGGGCAGTATCGACCGACCGTTCGGGGCGTGGACTGGCTGCACACCGCGCTGGGCAGCGTGCGGGACGACCTGGCCGAGCGGCTCGACCGGCTGCACATCGTTCGGACGACGCGGGCGGTCGCGGCGGGCTCGATCGTGGCGGGCGCCCCGGTCCGACTGGAGATCCGGGGCGGAACGCTGACCGCGACCGCCGGTACGGGCAAGGGCTCGCGGGGTCGGGCTCACTCGACGGCTGCCGCGGGCCAGCTGGTCGAGGTCGGGGAGCTCGAAGGGATCGTGCCGCTGCCCCACGGGCGGCTGCGCGTGGTGCCTCTGCCCCTCGATCACCTCCAGGCGCCCGGTCTCGTCGCGGCGACCCGGACGCTCCTTCGTCCCGCCTCCGAGGGCCTGCTCCTGGCCTACGGCCTGGAGGCGTACCACGTCCTCGGCCGCGCCGCGCCGCATCGACCCGTGGTCCGGTTCGGGGTCGCGGCGGCGATCGTCGAGGCGACCCGCCTCGGCGTCGACTGCACGCTGGTCGTGGTCGACCGGGACCTGCCCCGGGTCTTTGAGCAGGTCGACGGGCCGGACGTGCCACCGGTCGAGTTCCTCACGCTACCCGGGTCCCGCCGGGGACGGCACGGTCGGGCGCGCTAGACGCTCCACCACGCGCCGGACCGCAGCCTCGGTGCCGGGGACGGGTTCCGCTCCGGCCGCCCGCAGGCCGTCCCGCGCCCGCGTCGCCGCGCCGCCGGTAAAGTCCCAGGCCGGCCCGCTCGGCGGGTCGACCAGCAACGTCGGGGTTCGTCCCACGAACGGGGTGATGTCCTCCAGGTTGCCGAGGTTGGACGGGCCGACCGCGAACGGCGCGACGACGATGACGGCCGCTTCCCCCAGCAGGACGCGGTGGTGCGCCCGGGTCGCGTCGCTGAGCGGAGCGAACGGCGCTTCGACCGCCGCGACGAGGCCGAGCGCGTCCGCGGTCTCGGCATCGGTATCGAGGAGATGGAGAGCGCCCGCGGTGACCCTCAATCCCTCGTTGGACAGGGCGCGGAGGAGGGGGGAGGCCGACCCGCCGCCCCCGACCACGTGGACCGGCCCCGGTAGCAGCGTCGACGGCGCCGGTCCCTTTTCTTCAATCAGCCGCCGTGGCAGCAGGTACGGCAGACCGGTCTGTCGGTCGACCGCGAGTTCCGCCGCGACGCCCCAGACGCGGGCCAACAGGTCCTCCGAGAGCACGTCCTTCGGCGGTCCGTCGGCGACGCGCCGGCCCCGCGAGAGCACGACGATCCGGTCGGCGTACCGAGCCGCGAGGTTGAGGTCGTGCAGGGCGGCGAGCACGGTGACGCCGTCGTTACGCGCCAGGGACCGTACCCGTCCCAGCAGGTCCAGCTGGTGGGCGATGTCCAGGTGCGACGTCGGTTCGTCCAGTAGCAGGAGAGGGCTCTGCTGGGCCAGGGCCCGGGCCAGCGTGGCTCGCTGGCGCTCGCCACCGCTGATCGAGAGGAGGCCGTCGCGGGCCCGGTCGGCAAGTCCCACGTCGGCGAGGATGCGCTCGACCAGCACGCGGTCCTCCCGGGAGTCCCCGTCCAACCGGCGGTGGTGGGCATAGCGGCCGTAGAGTACGTACTGGTCGAGCGGGATGTCGTCCCGCAGCGCTTCTTCCTGCGGCACCCAGGCCACCCGTCGCGCCCGCTCGGTCGTCGACAATGAGGCGACCGGCGTACCGAATACCTCGACCGTGCCCTCGCTCGGCGCGACGAAGCCTAGCAGCGCCCTCAGCAGGGTCGTCTTGCCGGACCCGTTCGGACCCGCCAGGGCCACGAACTCCCCGCGCGCCACGGTCAAGTCCAGGGCCTGGAGGGCGACGCGCTCGCCGAACCGTACTCCCAATCGGGTCAAGCGGACGGCGGGGGGCTCGCTCATGTCCCGCCCCCCATCGTCACGAGGCGACGCTGACGGAACAACAGGAACAGGAAGAACGGGACGCCGGCGAACGCCGTGAAGATGCCGAGCGGCAGCACGGATCCCGGGAAGGCGAGGTAGGACAGGTCCCGGGCGCCCAGGAGGAAGAGAGCCCCGATGGCGGCCGACCCCGGCAGGACGACCCGATAGTCGCTGCGCGACAATCGTCGCACGATATGGGGCGAGACCAGCCCCACGAACCCGATGATGCCCGTGAAGGCGACGGCGACCGCGGTCACCAGCGAGGCGAGCAGGATCACCTGCAGCCGGGTCCGGGCCGCGTCCACCCCCGCGCTCTGCGCGACATCCGAACCGAGTTGCAACAGGTTGAGCTCCCGCCCGAACAGGCAGAGGAGCGTGCCCAGGGCGAGCGTCGCCCCGAAAGCGATCTCCACGACCGTCCAGTCGGCGAGCCCCAGTCCGCCCAGGAGCCAGAACGTCACCTGCTCGCTCCCGGTGGGGTTGTAGAGGAGGACGAGCGAGAGGACGGCCGAGAGGAAGTTGGCGATCGCGACGCCCGTCAACAGGAGGGTCTCGACCGAACTGTAGCGGCCCCGGGCCACGGCCAGGATGAGCAGTCCGGTCGACACCGCGCCGACAAAGGCGAACACGGGCAGGTAGACGTCCGCGTTCCCCTGCCCGACGTGGTAGACGTAGAGGATGGCCGCGCCGAGCGTGCCCCCGCTCGAGATCCCCAGCAGAAACGGGTCGGCCAGTGGGTTCCGAAAGACGCCCTGCAGTGCGGCTCCGGACAGTCCGAGGCCCGCCCCGACGATGAGGGCCAGCAGGACCCCGGGCAGGTAGATGTCCCAGACGATGAATGCGTACGCCCCGCAGCGGGCGGCGGTCATCCCCGAGCCGGCGCAAGGGTCGGGGAACAAGGCCCCGCCGCTGAGGTGCTGTACGATCACCTCCAGCCCGTAGACGAACGGCACGTCGACGGCCCCCAGGAGGGACGAGAGGACGATCAGCGCCGCCCCGGCGACCCCGATGGCGACGCCGACGGTCCACCGGGGGACCCGGGGCGCCGTCAGGGAGCCCCACCCCGTCCGTTCAGGCGCCCGGATGGAAGACCGCGAGCAAGGCCGGGATCCCGTCCAGGATCATGGTCGGGTCGGGTTCGGTCAGCCAGTTCGAGTTCATGCCGGTCAGGTTGCCGGCCTGAACGGCCGGAAGGTCCGACCAGTCCGGTGCGGAGGCGTAGGTGCTCTCGTTGAGACCGAACCCGACGCCGTAGACGATCCATTGCGGGTCGGCCAGCAGCACCTGCGACGGCGCCAGTTCGGGGTAGGGGCTGGTAGCCGTGCCGCTGATGCTCGTGCCGCCGGCGATCTCGATGAGCGACTCGCCGAACGTCCCGGGGCCGAACGTCCAGTACCCGTTGGAATCGACCGCATACGTCACGAGGACCGTCGGGAAGGTATAGACGGAGTTGGTCACGTTCGTGGCGTTGTAGAGGACCTGCGATAGCTCCCCGTTGAGCGTGGACGCGGCCGAGGAAACGCCGAAGATCTCGCCGACGAGGCTCACGTCGACCAGCACCCCGCTGAGCGTCGGGGGTTGCAGCATCACGACGGGAATGCCCAGGTTCTGGGTGATCTCCTCCACCGCCGCCACCGATACGATGGTCGACGCCAGCACCAATTGGGGGGTCACGTTGACCAACTGCTCGGGTACGAACTCGGGGCCGACCTGGACACACATGGATGAGCTGAGGTTCCAGAGCGCCACCTGGTCCGGCGAGTAGTCCGCGGACAATCCTCCGTCGGCCGTCGCGTAGCAGTCGACTCCGACGACGTGGCTGCGGAGCCCCAGCCGGTACATGATATCCATGATGCTAGGGCTCAGGACCGCCACACGCGACGGGTCGACCGGAACGGTGACCTTCCGCCCCAGGTCGTCGGTGATCGTGAGGCTGTGCGAGGCCGGGCTCGTTTGCGAGGAGTAGTAGACGGCCGTGGCCGCGGCCGCGCCCCCCCCGACCACGAGGACAAGAACGATGACCCAGACGAGAGAGACGGTTCGGGCCTTGGGCGCTGCGGGGGCCGGATTCAACGACATTAGCGCGGAGACAAAGGCTATTTCAGATAAGCGTTGTGTGCCTCCGGGCGCGACGCGGAGTCTCTCCTACGTCGTCGGTCCTCCCGAGGACAAAGGATATCTTGCCGGGAACTCCCGGGGAGTCCGGAGGGAGCATAGGCTAACTTGGCAGACCAGCGGGCTCCAGTCAGGGCGACCGAATCGGTCCCCTGAGATTTTGGGTCTGCGGAGGGGCGCCTCGCGCCCCCGTGACGAGTGACTGGAGCGCGCGGAGAGACCCGCATATGGGG
>JASHSU010000050.1 GCA_030038605.1 Thermoplasmata archaeon
CCCGTGGGAGGACCTCGGCGCCTACGCCCGGGTTCGGCGCACCGTTCGCTCGGGGCGCACGATCTGGAGGGCCGGCTGAGCCGACCTATCCCAACGCCCTCACGGCGCCGTCCGGCGGCCAGTCGTCCCGCCGCTCGTCCCGGGCTGCGTGGGGGGCGGCCCGACTCGGCGGGCCGCGACGTCGACGACCGGCCAGGCGGTGCCCGGTTTCCACCGGACGGCGAGGATGCCGCCCAACAGGGCCAGGATGAACCCGAGGAGGAAGCCGCCGAGGGCGAACGGCAGGCTCGCGACGGCGAGGACGATCGTGAGGATGCCCCACACGACGTGCGCCCGAGGCACCGCCACGGTCAGGACGCCCATCACGAGCGTGAGCAGGCCGATCAGCAGCCCGACGAAGAAGAGACTGCTCGAGAAACCGAACAGGGCGAAGAACAGCCCCAGGAACGAGATCAGCAGGCCCCCGAGGAGGATGAACACTCCTCCGATCATCGTCAGCACGCCGGCGGCGATGGGTCGCGGCATGGTCCGGGGGAGCCGCCCGGGCAGAAAACGCGACGGAGGGTAGCCGAGGGCCGGTTCCGATGGGGCGAAAGGTTCCTTCGAAGCGCTACCGCACGCCGACACCTACCCCCGGCCGTCTCGCCCGAGGTTGAGACCTACGCGGGCGGACCGAACGGCCGCCACGCGGGGTGGGCGGCGACGCGGCCCGTCGCCTTGTCGACCGTGGCGAGGACGCCGCCCGCCCGGCCGAACACGACCATCTCGAGCGAATACCAGTGGACGTCGAACGCGTCGGGCCGCTCACGGACCTCCCCGAAGTGGTGTGTCTCTCCCAGCACCCAGGACGCTGCCAGGGCGGGGGCGTAGCTCCGGCGGAGCGCCTCCGGGGCATCCGTGACGGGGCCGCCCACCTCGGGACCCGTGGACACCTGCAGCGCATGGATGGGGCCCTCGACCCCCCGGAGCAGATGGTACGACGCGTACCGTACCGACCGGCCCGCCGCGTCGCTCCGCTCGTCCACGAGCAGGAAGCGGAAGGGGTCGAACTGCGGGATCACGTCCGTGAACCCGAGCCGTCGCCGGGCCACGCCGGCCCGCCATCGGGCGGTGATCCGGACCACGAAGTAGACGGTGGCGAGGGCCAGCAGGACCCAGGCGGTCCACTGCCAGAGCCACAGCGGGGCCCGCCCGCGCTCGTAGAGCATCGTCCCGTATGCGACGACGGTGAAGACCATCGCGCCGAGGTTGAAGATCCGGTCGACATCGAAGTGGTACTCGACCGGGGAGAACGGGGCAAAGATCGGCACCGACCAGTGGTCGAGCGAGTCGAGGAAGATGTGCGACAGCCCGCCCAGCTCCATCGCGGCGAAGTAGACGAACGGCGAGCCGGCGGCGAACGTCGCCCCGAAGACCACGGCGAAGAGCGGCGGGACGAGGACAGCGCCGGCGGCCGCGATCACCGTCACGCCGAGGATCGAGTGGGAGATCCCACGGTGGCGTAGCAGCGGGAAGCGCTTGGAGAGCGGGTACAGGAGTACGTCCCCGTCCGGCAATCCGCCCGCCAGCGCCCCGGCGGTCACGTACTGCAGGCCCGCCGGGCCCCAGACCCCGAACGTGATGAGGTAGGCCAGCAGGAAGTGGCTGAACGGGTCCATCGCGTCGCCGACCGCGCGGAGCCGGGTCGGGGATAAGAGCCGGTCCGAACCGTGGGGCTATCACGGGGCCGCCGGTCCGGACCGAGGAGCGACCATGACCACCGTCCGGACGGTCGCGGCCCACGAGGTCGTCCGAGCGGCCTTTCCGCGCGAGGTCACGCCCGCGGACGAGCTCGGCATGGTGGTGGGGAAGGCGATCGACGCGACCTTGTCGCGGACCAGCTACGAGTACGCGCTGGGTCGACACCCAACCCGCACGGCGGCGCAGCGATTCGCCGCCGAGACCCTCGACCGCGAGCTCGAGGAGGCCGACCTCGACCTGGCGCCCGCGGACCGGACTCACCAACTGGGGGTCATCGACGCGGTCGTGCAGGCGTTTCGGAAGAGCGAACTGATGGGTCTCGCTCGACCCCGGAGTCGGCTGATCCTCGTCAACGAGCGGTTCGGCATCTACGCTCAGCCCGACTTCTGGGACGGCCGGGACCGGTTCTACGAGATGAAGAGCTACCACGCCCACCCGACGCCGCCCGACGTCGTCCTTCAGGTGCGACTCTTCCAGTGCGCCTTTCCGTCGTTCCGGGCGTACCTCGCCAGCTTCGACCGCCACGTTCAGCCCGTCGCCACGACCATCGAGCCGTTCCCCCCGCTCGCGGATGCGACGGTGGTCGAGGTCCTCCGCCTCGGCGTGCGGACCGCCGCGGCGTCCGGCGTCGACAAAGTGCTGGAGTACACGGACGTGCCGGTGATCCGCTACACGCTGACCGCGGAGGACGACGGCCCGAAACCCGCCGCTCCCTGAGCGTTTCGTCGACCGGGGGAAAGGGGTATGGAACCGGCGACCATGCCCCGGTCCCTTCACGCATCGATGGACGGAACGTCCCCCGCGCCGCGCGACGAACGCCTCTCCGACCTGGAGGCTGTCTTCACGCGCCACGCCCCGGCCGGCGCGCGGGAGTTGCTCGGTGACTCGGCGGTCGAGGAGCTGCTGACCCACCGGTCGACCACCGTGCAGGCGTCGGTCGTGGTCGGAGACCTGCGGTTATCGACCCTGCTGCTCCGCGAGTCGGTCCAGACCCCGCTCTTCGCCCGATTCCTGGTCGGGTTCACGGAAGCCGTCCGCAGTCTGGCGAACGGCAATGGAGGCTGGTTCGACAAGTTCACCGGTGACGGGTTCATCGCCTACTGGATCACCCCGCCCGGCGAAGACCCCGCCCTGCGGGACGTCCCCGAATTCTGCCAGTCGCTCCTGCCCGCCGCGAGCAGCCTCGTGGCGAACTTGCGCAAGACATCGCGCAACTTCCCCGTGGGCGTGGGACTCTCGCTCGGAGCGGACGCGGGACCGTGCGAGCTCGTCCGCGTCGGGGAGGCGCTCACGCTCGTGGGGGCGCCGATCGTCGGCGCCACGCGCATGGTCACGGGCGCCAGCCCCGGTCAGACGCTCCTCAACGTCCACCTGGGCGAGTTGATCGCCGCCGACCCGGACTGGTTGACCGATACCGGTATCCGCCTCGAGCGGACGAGCGTGAAGACGAAAGAGTACCCGGAGGGGCAGGAGGCGTACGAGCTGCTCTTTCCGGGCGTCGAGGACGCTCGGCCTCCGCCGAGGAGCAGCTCGGCCTAGCTGGTCCCGGGCGGCCGATACTCGACCTTCGAGGCCCGCTGGAGGACCTCGAGCATCTCCTTCGGAGTGTACAGGCGCGTGGTCCGGGAGTTGCGGAGCGACCCCGACGCGATCGCGGCGGTGATCACCGCGTTGGCCGTCGTGTCGTCCGGTGCTTCCAGGATGACCGTGCCGTCGAAGTCGCCCATGTGGTAGTAGAGGGCGTGGATCCGTCCGCCGGCCGAGGTGGCCAGCTTCTCGAGCACGGCCGTCCGGTCCTCCGGGCGGCGCATCAGGGCACCCCACGCTTCCGTCGTGTAGCCGAACTGCAGCATGTACATCGGCATCGTCCCACTCCGTGGCCCCCGTTCCCGGGGGTACGCCGAGAACCGGTTCCGGTTACTTACGACTTCCGAGAACCGTCCATCGGCGGGGGCGCCTCGTCGGGTGCACGGCGGTAGATCGCGGTCAGATGATGGGGCCACCGTCGCCGACCGAACTCGGCCACGAAGCCGAGGTCCCGCAGCGTGGCTTCCACGTCCGGCACGCGGGTGAACTCGGCGAAGACGAAGTGACCACCCGGGACCAGGACCCGACGGATTTCGCGCAAGGCGGTCGGTCGTTGAGCGTAGTCCGCATGCCGGGCCTCCACGTGGTGCAGCACGTCCATCGCGAACACGGCATCGAACGTCGAGCGGTCGAACGGCAGCGAGAGAGCATTGGCCGACCGAAGCTCGACGCCGGCGGGCCATCCGTTCCAACGCCGACCGAGGTACTCGGTGGCTTCCGCCACTTGGGCGGGGTCGTAGTCGGTGACGACCAAGCGGGCGGGCCGGTACTGCTCATACAGGCGCGCGGAGAGTCCACCACGCCCGGCGCCCAGCTCGAGGAGACGGGCCCCGGTTGGGAGCACCAGGTGGGGACCAAACGCGGCCAGCTGGGACCGCGCCCGACGCCCCGTGCTTCGGTTGATGAACCACCGGCTGAACGCCGGCATCTCCGACATGGCCGCCTCCGGTCGCCGCGCGTCGGGGAGCTCGAGCGACCGGATATCCGTGACGGGCGGCCCCGGCGACGGCCACCCCGAAGGTTATGGTGAGCCCCCGACTCGGGGCCGCATGACGCCCGGAGCCCCCCTCGGGTCCGCGCCGCCGATGCCGAACATCATCGCCGTGACCACTCCGTACGTGCCCGGCTACCGGATCGTCCGGACCATTGGCATCACGTGGGGCCTTATCGTCCGGTCGCGGGGACTCGGACGCAACATCACCGCCGGCTTCCGTTCGTTGGGCGGCGGCGAGATCACCGAGTATACGCAGCTGCTCGACCAGACTCGTCACGAGGCTCTCGTCCGCCTGCAGCAGCACGCGCAGACCCTGGGCGCCAACGCGGTCATCGGGGTCTCGTTCGACTCGTCGGAACTCGGCGAAGTGATGAGCGAGATCCTGGCGTACGGCACCGCCGTCGTGGTCGAAGCCGACCCATCGGTCCCCTCCGGGATCAGCCTCCGCTAGGCGACGGGCGCGGGCCGACGGACGGCACCTGATATACGACAAACCCCTGCCACGTCGGGGTGGGGCGATGGGGCAGGTCCAGGCGGGGCGGAGCGTTGTCGGGATGGGTTTGGTGGCCGCGCTGGTCCTCTCGTTCGTCTGGATCGGGGCGGGAGCTTCTCCCGCCAGCGCCGTACCGTCCCCCGCGGCGCTCACGACGGCTGCACCGTATCCGACGATGCCGACCGCGCACTCGGCCATCCCGGCGAACGACCTCACGACGCTCCAGTCCCGGGTGCTGGCGATGGAGCGCGACTCCGCGCTGCCGAAGGGTGACCTGCTGCTGCCCAACCTGGCGTACGCCGATGTCCGTGAGGGCTCGGCCCTCGTGCCCGCGAACATCGCCACGCCGCAGGTCTCGCCCGGTCCGACCTCGATCGGGGTCAA
>JASHSU010000051.1 GCA_030038605.1 Thermoplasmata archaeon
GTCCAGAAGTAGAAGGTCGGGAGGGGCGGTGTCCGGAACCCACCCGCCGCGCGCCCGTACGACCAGAACGCGAGGGCCAGGGTCACCAGACCCGTGAGGATTCCGATACCGAAGAGAGCCGAGTAGAGGGCACCCACGTGGACGTACCCGGCCGACACGTAACTCGCCAGGGTAGCCGCGGTGCCGTTGCCGGCACCGGCCTGCGTCCAGAGCTGGGTCCCGGGCAGGAAGCTCGTGACGGTGACCTTGCCCCCGCCCAGCGATGAGGTGGTGAACCAGGAGAGGCCCAGCGAGACGAAGATCGCGATCGACCCGAACAGGAACAGGGTCGCCCCGAAGTACGCCGTGGCCCGGGGGGACCCGAGCGGCCGCCGGGGCAACCAGTGGTGCGGTGCGGTCTGCGGGGGCGGTGGGGGTGGTAGCGGGCTCACCTGGGGCATATCGCTGCCGGCCATCGAGTTCTCTCGAGGGGAACGGGCCGGGAGGAGGGAGATGAACCTGCCGCTCGACGGGCGAGGGTGGGTCCGCCGACCCGGGGCTTAGAGGACGGCGGGCCGGGGCTTGTACGGAAGGCGGCGACCGAGGAAGTAGGTCGCCACCAGGACGCCCTCCGCGAGCAGGACCACGACCGCGCCGACCCGGGTGAACGGAGAGAGGATCAGCGGCAGGATGCCCATGAACCCGAAGACACTGGCCAGGAAGATGAAGGTCCCGAACGAGTCGAGGAAGCTGTAGACCTGAGCGAGGCCGCCCGCGATCTCGAGGTACGCGAGCGTTGAGACGCTGCTCATCGCGCTCACGATCGCGACGTAGGTGATGACGACCTGGAAGTAGTCGTCCCCGGAGAGGGCGCCCAGCGGCGTGTGGAACGAGGCCGGCGAGTTGAGGATGAGCACGAGGGACGTGAGGGTGAGGCCGGTGAACAGCCCCGACACCGTGAGGGCCTGCTGGTGGAGAAGACTGCCCCGGGGGGTCGCCGACACGTGGGGGGCCCCAACACCGACCCCGTCTTAGTAGCTCCCGAACGGCTCGGAGAATCGGTCACTGAGCACCGACCCACGCCGGCCCCCGGGGGTACGCTCTAGTAGCGAGGGCCGTTCGCCGGTGCCGGATGGCGGGGCTCGACCCGACCGTCTGGGTGCCGATCCTGGGCACCTGGGCGCTGGTCATCGGCACGCTCGCCTTCGCCTACTGGCAGCTGCGGCAGACGCAGCGCTTGCATTCCACGTCCACGCTGCTCGACCTGAGAGAGCGGTTCTTCGGCCCTCGGCTGTCGTTCGCCCGACGCGCCCTCGCTGTCTGGCTGCTCGACCCTCATCGGCCCGAAGACCCCGACAGCTGGGAGGTAGCGGTGTTCTTCGAGCTCCTGGGCTCGTTGACGCGGAGTCGCAACCTCGACTGGCGACTGGTCCGGAAGGCCTTCGGGACGTGGGTAACCAGCTACTACCTCGGCCTGACCGAGCCGAAGAACCTGCTCGCGGAGTGGCGGGCGGACGGGAACGACCCGTTGATCTTCGCCGACTTCGAGTGGCTGGCGCATCGTATCATCGCGTACGAGCGCCACCTGTCGCCCGACCCCGAGTTCGACCGCTCGCTGCACGAGGAGGCGCGGTTCGTCCTCGAGGGCGAGTCCCGCGCCGTCGTCGACCGGTAACTTCACGTCAGGGAGTAGCCGGGCCATCCCGCGGCGACGGGCCGTGGGTGCAACGTGTGTTGCACCGACGTCGATCCTATCCTATCGCAGCGCTCGAGGGAGCTCGACCTCACGGGAGAGCGCGAGGCTGGGCGTCGCGGTGCCGCGATCGCTCGCCGACGGCATTGCTGGGGCATGGACCGACACCGCCGGACTGTCGGAGATGCAGAACCCTCCGTGGGGCCGGCAGCCGCCGTCCGATGCGACGGCGAAGGCGAGGGTCACCGAAACCGTGGTCGAGCTGCTGTCCGTGACACTGAGAGTGATGTTGTAGAAGTTGCCCGCCTCGAAGTTGCACGTGAACGACGAGTTCGTCGTTCCGGACGGGAGGACGCAGCCCGACCCGGACGGGGTGAGCTTCCACACGTAGGACGTGTACGGCGGCGTGCCTCCTGCGACGTCCGCGGTGAACGTCTCCGGATAAGTGACGACCAACGCTCCCGTTCGGTCGATGGCCACGGCCAGCGCGCCCGGATTGACCGTGAGGCCGAAGGACGACGTGACCGACCCCCCGTTGCTGTCGTTGGCGACAACCTGGACGGTGTACGGTGTCGAGGAGCCAGCGAACAGCGAGGGCGTGCAATCGAAGCTACCGACCGTCGTCGCCGGGGCCGAACACCCCGAGGGCAGGCCCGACCAGGTGTACGAGTAGAGGCCCGAGCCTCCCGACACGGTGGTCGAGATCACGGTCGTCGACCCGGCGGTCACCGGGTTGACGGTCGCCGAGGGAGTGGCGGACAGGGCCGAGTCGACGGTGATCGTCGCCCAGCCGGACTGCGCTTCGGCGCCGGTCGCGTCGCGTACGGTGTCACAGTAGTAGTACGTCCCCGGCCCGGTGACTTCGGAACCTGTGGCCCAGCCCGGGTCGGGCAGGAAGGCGAAGTCCAGCAGGTCGACGTCGGGGCCCGGGCACCCCTGGGAGTCCGTGGGGGAGACCCACCACAGATACTCGTTGGCGCCCGCGCCGCCCGAGGTCTGGGCGTTCATGTCGTCGACCTGACCGTAATCGATCCCGGCCTGCGTGACGGCCGGGGTCCCGGCCAGGAGCGTCGGGTCGACCGTGATCGTCTGGTAGCCCGACGCCGCGTAGACGCCGAACGTGTCGTTGACCACGTAACAGTAGTAGTACGTTCCCGCGCCGGTGACCTCCGAGCCGGTCGTCCAGCTGGCGCCGTATCCCAGGAACGTCTCGGTCGGGCTCTCACCGCACGTTCCGCCGTCGGAGGAATCGACGTACCAGGCGAACGTGTAGCCGCCGGACCCCCCGGTGACCGAGGGGGTCAGCGTCGAGGACCCCAGGGTGTAATCGAAGAGGGTCGACGTGGCCGAGGGCACCCCGGCGGCCGGGTCGTAGTAGACCGTGACCGTCTCTACGGGGGACGCCGCGTAGTTGGCGGGACCCGCCGGGTCGGTCACGCCAGTGTCGATCGCGATGTAGCACACGTAGTAGGTGTCCGGGACCTCATCGAGGGCGCCGAAATCCAGGGAGGGAACGGTGGTGTTTCCGACCAGGATCCCGGAGCACGAACTGATGGGGAAAATGAAAGCGAACCAGAGGTAGTCGAACGTCCCGGTGCCGCCCGTTGCCGCGGCATCCAGCGTGAGCGCCTGACCATAGTCAATGGCGGGAGACCCCGGGGTGAACGCGCCCGCGACCACGGGGACCACCTCGGTGTAGAGCGCCGTGTTGGTGTTCACGCGGTCGCTCGCGTCCGTGCCGGTGACGGCGACGGAGACCGTGTTCGTGCCGGGGGAAACGACCGGTAGTACGAACGTGCAGCCGGTAAAGTTGCCCGCCGAGTTGGACGTACATGCGGACTGCGACGTCACCGGGCTACCGGCGACCGAAAACACGATGGCCGAATCTGCCGAGTACCCGGCACCGTCGACCGTGACCGTACTGCCCGCGACGCCCGCTCGCGGGGCCAAGATCGAAAGGGAAGGCCCGAGCACCACGGAGGTCTCCGCGACGTTCCCGGCCCCATCCTTCGCGTCCAAGTGCAGGGTGGCGGCGCGGTGAGGGGGGACCGTTGCGGTACACCCGACGAAGCTCCCGTAGGCATCGGTCGAGCACGAGGACTGGATCATCGCGCCACCGGAAGCGGTGGTGAACGTGATGGCGGAGTCGGCCGCAAAACCGTACCCGTCGAAGGTCACGGACCCTCCGACATTGACATCGTCCGAGGAGACGACATCTACCGACGACAGCACCACGAGTGCGGTTTGCGCAGAGTCCGAGGAGCCGTCGGTCGCGGTGACCTGCTGCGTTCCCGCCGGAGTCGGTGGGAGCACAAACCGGCAGTGCAAGAATTTGCCGTGCGAGTTGGTCTGGCAGGCCGACCGGGAGGTCACCGTGCCTCCGGTCAGCGAGAACGTGATGGCGGAGTCGGGAGCGAACCCGGTCCCGTTCACCCGGACGGACGACCCGACATGGGCGGCGTCGTGCGAGTGCACATGGACGACTGGGTCCACCGACACGACGATGGACGCCGTGGAGCCGGACGCCGAGGCGGAGGCGAGTGGACCGGTGGCGAGGGCGGTCGGCGAGACCATGAGAAGGACGACCAGCGAAGGAAGCAGGAGGTAGGCAAGCGCCGCTTTTCGTCTCATAACGCGCATCAGGAATCCCAAGCCGCGCGCCAGTTAAGCGTTCGGCCGAGTCCGGCGGACTTCCTCACATCGCGGTGGCCGGAGGAGGTCCGGGTGTCGCACTTCTCGACCGAAACCGAATCCGACGGGCGGCGAACACGATCGACGCGATGTAGATTCCCGCCGCGAACCAGTCACCGGACGGAAGGTCGTGGACCGAAATCGCCGTGGCCAGGGGCACGAACAGGGCCCCGGTGAGCAGGGCCAAGGTCTGACGATCGGTGAGCGAAGTCCTCGCGAAGAATCGGATCGCCAGGAAGGCGAGCCCGAGCGGGTAAAGGGTCGCAATGACGGCCCCGACCTCCCCCAACTTCCAGTACAGGATGCCAAGGACCCAATCCGGCACGAAGGCGATGGGGAAGAAGGTCAGAATCGGGAGAAACGTCGCGATGAAGAACCCGATTCCGACCAGGATGAGGGGAACGGGACGGGAGAACCGTCCGGAGAGTGTTCGAGTGGGGTCCGGTCGCGAAAGCCGTCGCGCGAGGTAGACGCCACCGACCACGATCCCGGCGGGGATCAGGATGACCGGTAGCAGGCCGCGCACCGTTGCGCTGAAGATCGACTCCAGAGCGAGGATCCCCAGAACTTCCGCGAGAATGAGGGCGAAGAAGACCCGGATGGTGCGCGGACTCAGGAATCGCTCGGACCGAGTCTCCGGCCAGAGCAGGAAACTCAGGACCACCGGCACCGAGATACTGACGATCATGTGGAACAGCGTGATGCCGGTGACCCAAGGCCAGTTCACCCCGATCCAGTGGCCCTGCCCTCCGCCGGGGCCCAGGACGGGCGAGGTCGGGGTGACGTAGAAGTAGGTCTTCGCGAGCAACCCCTCGTTGAGCGCCCCGTAGGCGATGCCGAGCGCCAGCAACGAGGCGAGCCACTTGTTCCAGGCGACGATCGCTTCTCGGATGAGGAGGACCGGGAACGCATAGCTCGGCCAGGTGAGGATGAAGAACGTGAAGGCCGCCGACGGGATCGTGACGACCTCGCCGAACTGGGTCGATCCCGTCAGGAACTCGACGCACGGGGTAACGACCACGAGAAACGCGATCGGCCACGCGTGGCGCACGGTCGGCTCGATGGGGACGGGGTCTAAGTTAGTATGGCCGCAGCGGGCGGAGGCCCCGATTCAGGTCGAAAGAGGTGCGTCCAACCGGAGGAGCTGCTTACCCAGGTTCTCGCCACGGAACTGTCGGATCATCGCGGTCGGAGCGTTACGGAGCCCCTCGAGGACATCCTCCTTCGATTTCAGGCGGCCGGATTGAAGCATCGGCAGGACGACCCGCACCATCTCGTCGTACCGGGGAATGAAGTCGCGGCCGAGCAGCCCCTCCATGCGCCCGTTGATCATCACGAGGGCCAGGTAGTTCGAGGGACCCGCGGGAGGTGGATTCGCTCGATACCGAGGGGTCGCCCCGCAGAGAACAACCCGCCCGTTGGGCCGCAGCCGTTCCAGCATCAAGTCGAGGACCGAACCACCGTCGTTGTCGAAGTAGATGTCGATGCCATCCGGGCTGAGCTCCGTGAGGCGCTTTCCGATGTCCTCCGTACGATAGTTGATCGCGGCGTCGATCCCAGCCTCCTCGGTCAACCACTGACACTTCGCCGCACTACCGGTAATCCCAATCACACGGAGACCCAGTCCCTTGGCGTACTGCGCCGCCAGAGAGCCGACGCCCCCTGCAGCGCTCGAGAGGACGAAGGTCTCGCCTGGCTTGGCACGGGCGGTCTCGTACACGCCGAAGTAGGCCACGATCCCTGTGATCCCAAGGGCCCCCAGGGCCCAACTGGGCGAGGCTCCCTTGGGGATACGGAAAGTGGGTGTGAACGCCTGCCCGTCCGTCACGGTGTAGTCCTCCCAACCCATGTGGCCGTGGACCAGGTCGCCCGGCTGGAAACCGGGGTGGCGGGACTCGACGACCTCACCGACCGCGATCGTGCTCATCACGTCGCCGATCGGGATCCCACCGGACTCCGAGTCCGGTACGTTGCCCCACCCGAGCATGTACCTCTGGGTCGGGTCGAACGAAAACCATAGATTGTGCACGAGGAATTGGCCTTCTCCGGGCGTGGGAGCCGGTTCCTCCACCCAACGGAAGTTCTCCGGGACGATGTCGCCGGTCGGTCGGCTGGCGATGACCCAGCGTCGATTCGTTCGCTTGACCATCCCACCCGCCTCCCGTTCGGCCGCTAGGTCGAGTCGCTCCGGCGAGGGTCACCGGACACTTGGGAAATAGGCATACCCCAGCCATTCCCCCTCGGTGCAATGTACCTTACAACCGCCTCCGGGAGTGCCCGAGAAGGGCGGGGTGCGTGACCGATTACACACCATGGATCATCACCGCGGTACTCGTCTTCATCGCCGGCCTCGTCCTCCTATGGCGGTCAATCGTTGTCATCGCCCCCGACCACCAAGGGGTCGTCACGCGGTTCGGCGCCTTTCGCGGCATACTTCAGCCGGGGTTCAACGTCGTTCACCCCACTTCGGTGGTCATGGCCGTCGACCTTCGGGATCAGCCCCTACGTTGGGGGCCTGAATCGTTCTCCTTTCCCTCCGGGAACGTGGCCTTGTCCGCCTCGATCACTTTTCGGATCATTGATGCTCGAAAGGCGTTGTTCCAGGCGAGAGACCTGCCCGCGCTGATATCGGATCAGCTACGCGCTTCCCTTTTCGGTCGGATCGGCGAGTTAGTGCCTGGGGCGCCGGAGCCGTCGGACTTCGAGCTCACGAGAGCCGCGACCAACGATCTTCAGCCGGCCTTCGACCGTTACGGGGTCAAGCTTGTCTCACTGGTCGTCCAGCGCAATGCAGCCCCATTAACGGACACTCCCCCAAATCCGGTTCTGTTCCGGAGGGTCTAGCCCGATCTCTGGGTCACGTCTTGAATACCGGAGGCGTCGGGAGGTGGGGATGCGTACGAAGTCTAGCGGCGGACCGGGGCTCGTACGATGCTACTGGAGTTCGCTCGAGGACGCCTCGATGCTCGCGTACCACGATAAGGAATGGGGGGTACCGGTCCACGAGGACCAGAAACACTTCGAATTCCTGGTGCTGGAAGGCGCCCAGGCGGGCCTGAGCTGGTCAACCATCCTGAACAAACGGGAAGGCTACCGCCGGGCCTTCGCGGGGTTCGACCCCGAGAAGGTTGCGCGATTCACTCCGGCCCGGATCGCCCGTATCCTGAAGGATCCTGGCATCGTCCGTAATCGCCGGAAGGTCGAGTCTGCGGTCCGGAACGCCCGAGCCTTCCTCCAAGTTCAACGCGAGTTCGGCAGTTTCGATGCCTACGCCTGGAAGTTCGTCGGGGGCGGACCCAAGCAGAACCGTTGGAAGCGGTCCCAGCGGCTGCCCGCGACCTCCCCCGAGTCGGACGCGTTCAGCAAGGACCTCAAAGCTCGGGGGTTCAACTTCGTCGGTTCGACCATCGTCTACGCCCACATGCAGGCGGTTGGCATGGTGAACGACCACGCGACAGAATGTTTCCGGCACCGAGAAGTTCGGATTGGAGCTTGACCGGGTACTCAGTGGACAGGTTCAAACTGCAGTCGTGGTGGACCAGATTTCGTATGGGCCGTTAGGCGGGTGGAAGGTCTGGAGTCGAGGGCCAGCCCAATCTACCTCAGAAGCGGTCAGGCGAGCTCTAACACCAGTCGGTTGTTCTTCTCCGGGGCCACCAACACTTCCTGGCCACTCTTCAATTTCAGATACTTCGCCAGGGACGACGGTATCCGGACGACAAGAGAATTCCCTGACCGAGTCACCTTGACTTTCGTGGCCAGTCCCCAGAGCCCGAGCTCTTTCGCCCTCGCCTGGATCCTGTCCACACTGGCCGCCGGGAAGAAGGTCTCTCCGCACGCGTCACATACCTCGGCCTCGAACGTACCCAAGTCAACGCCAAACAGTTCTTCCCGGACTTTCTTCGTCCGAAGGGAACCCTTTCCGCACACCGGGCATTGATCCGACATCTCTACCACCTCGGCTTGACCGTGATTACAAAGCACCGACGGCCGCGAATGACATAGACGACTTCGAAGTAGCGGTACGAGGCCACAATCTTCCCATCCTGCCGGGACTTCGAACCGAGCTGAATCGCTTCCTCCACTTCGGCCCTCGAGATTCCTCGAAGGACCATCCGATCGACCGCATGTTTGGAGTAGCTGACCTCGAGGGTCATCCCTTACACGTATTACCTGTAATACATGTAAGCAGATAATCCCGACGTTGGGAGGTGCAACGGGGATTGCAGCAGCGCCGGATTGCCGTTAGACGGTGGGACTCGACAGCATGACCGTACGGCCGTCGGGGTCACGTAGAAGGGCGTTCCACACGGCCATACGGGGCCGCTCGGTCGGCGGAGCGAGGAAGTTCAGGCCCCGTTCGACCAGTCGTTCGAACTGAGCCTGGACATCGTCGACCTGGATGAGTAGTACCTGGTTGGCGGGGCCCGCGAGGGACGGGGCGTACTCCGTCCCGCTCACCTGAGCCCACCACTTGCCGTCGGCCACGCACAGGATGCCCTTCAGGGCGGTGATCTTGGCGTACGGGGCCGAAC
>JASHSU010000052.1 GCA_030038605.1 Thermoplasmata archaeon
GGCGTGGACGATCTACAGCGTGCCGTCGGCCAAGCGCGCCGAACTGGATGCGGCGTTGAAGGACGACGTGGTCTCACGGCAGAGCCAGAAGATTCGGGACGCCGGAGCGCTCGGGGGTCCGACGGATCAGACGTTCGTCCTCATCGAGGGATCGACCGAGGGGATCGCCCGGGCCGACCAGGTACTCGCGACGGTGGGGAAGAAGCTCCCCCCCACCGAGGCCGAACCGCTCCACCAGAAGTTCAAGGACGAGGAGGACGCCGCCTCCGCCGGCATGGGCCTGTTCTTCACCGAGGAGTAGCGACCTACTCGTTGGTCGGGTCGTGGGACGGCTCGACATCCTCGCCGCCGCCGAAGACCCGCTGACAGCTCTGGTAGAACGCCTCGAGGCCGGTCCCTTCCTTGGCGGAAGTGGCGACGAGACCCGTCAAGGAGCCCATTGACTCGAGCGCCCGGAACAGTTCGCTCGAGAGCTGAGCGTCTGGGGTCGGCGTTTCGTCGGCGACCGCGTCCGAGAGAGCGCCGGGCTCACCGGCCCATTGCATCTCCTTGGCCAGTTGCTCGGGCGTGAGCGCGTCGGCCTTCGTGAGTACGTTGACCATCGGTAGGCGGAAGCGGAACTCGACGGTCGCGCCGAGCATCATCAGCGCGACGAAGCCGCCGGCGGTGCGGGCGAGCGCCGGGTCGTAGAGGAAGGCGATCATCGAGCGGTCGCCGCTCAGCGCTTCGACGATCGCGCGCGAAGCCTCGCGGAAGGCGAACAGCTCGATCTGGCCGGGCGTGTCGATGAGCACGTAGTCGGAGCGCAGTTCCTGGACCGCTTGTTTCACGTCGAAGATCTTGAGGGCGATCATGTCGGCGGCGGCGACCTGGGCGCCGTTCGGGCCCAGCCCGTACTCGTCCTGAATGTCCGCGAGACGCACCCACTCCCGGATGTCGACGTCCGGTTCGAAGTCGCTGCCCTCGAGACCGGGGTCCAGGTTGACCAGGGTCGCGTCGTACCCGGCGTGCTGGAGCCACTCCGCGAACGCCCGGGCGAACGAGGTCTTGCCGGCGCCGGCGGTGCCGGTAAAGTAAACGGTCCCCGGCTCTTCCACTTACTTCTTCCCTCCCGCGGCCCGGCGACGGGCCAGCTCGGTCGCGACCGAGCGGAGGAACGCCGCCTTGGACACGGACCCTTTCTTCGTCACCTTGACCCGGCCCTCGAAGGCGCTGGCCGACCGCGGGTACTGTTTGCCCGATTCCAGCTCCGCCTTGTAGCCCAGGTGTTGGGCCGCCGCGACGATCTCCTCGCCGGTCAGGTCGGTGAGCGCTTGCGCGGCCGGAATGCGTCGCCCGTCCTTGCGCGAGCGCTCCCGCCCGAGATAGGTCGGGTAGACGTAGAAGTGGTCGGGCATCGTGCGCCCGTCGGTCGGATCACGCCGAGGTCGACGTCGAGGCGGCGACGCGGACGCCGTTCAGGACCCCATCCTGACCGGGACGGGAACGGACGCGGACGAGACCCAACTCGGTCTCGAGGATCGCACCCTTCGTGATGATGTTCCGCTGCACGTAGTTGGGATTCGACGGGTTCTCCCGGACCGTGACGACCTTGACCTTCTGGGTCTTCTTGGTCGCTGGGTCGAAGACGTTGATCTCTTGGGCCTGAAGGATGCGGAGCTTCAAGTTCGCGCCACGGACCCGGTAACGCTTCACCATCTCCCCACCGAGCGTCGCGTGCTGCTGCTCGCGGCCGATCTCGAACCGCCGCTTCTTGCGGATGGGGCGAAGGCGTCCGCCCGTCCGCTTGCGCCGTGAACGGGCCTGCCAGATTCCCATAGTGTCCGGGGGAGGTCGGGCCGACGGGGGTGCCGTATATGACGTTTCGTGAGTCGCCGGTAGCGTCGGCGGCGCTCACGAGCGCGGAGTCGCCCTAGGGCTCGGAAACCGTACGGTCTTCGCCGAACAACCAGCGGACGCCACCGGGCCAACCTTCGTCCGCCATCGTCAGGATCGAGCGGTAGTACCCGTTGATCGCACCGACCGAGTAGTCGTAGGCGTCGGTCGGACCCACGCGGTAGTTGGCGATGGCGGCCCAGCGGAACTCCCCGGGACGGATGGCCCCGGGCGGCACGTCGCTCCCCTGCTCTTCGAGCAGCTCCGGATACTGCATCAGTTGCCAGACACTCAACGGGACGCCGCGTTCCGACCGGAAGACCACACCGCGAGTGGGGTCGACGGCCCCCCACACCCCGCCCCGCCAGGCTTCCACGACGGTATGGCCCGAGTAGGCCCGGCCGGGGTCGGCCAACATCACGACCCGACTCGGGACCCCCGCAACCTGGAGCAAGGCCGCGCCGACCCGCGCCACGTCCGTGCACCAGTCCGAACCGCGGGCGATGATCTCCTCCTCCGTCCCGCCGAATCGAAGGGCGTCCAGGGGGACCGGCTCCTTGGGTCCGAGCGCCGCGCCGAAGGCGACGACCGCACGAACTCGATCCTCCACCGAACGGGTGGCCGGGGCAATCCGCTGTGCGGCTGCATCCAACTCCGGACGGACTCCGGGTCGGTACGTCACGTCCGTTGAAGAGAACCGGGTGTAGAGGTCGACAGCCGTCTGCGGACCCAGGAAGACCATCGACTCCCACAGGCGCCATTCGACCGACCCGCGCGGATGGGGGTCGTGCTCCACCATCGTGCGGTAGGGCCGCGGCCACTGATCGAGACCCTGGAACCCGTCGTACGACTCCATGCCCGACCGCCGCCCGCGAGGGCCCAACCTCCACCGGTTCTTACCGACCCCCGGCACCCGTTAAGCCCCTCGGGTCCTCCGCGGGCCGACTCCGAATTCCATGAGGGTCGTGGGCGTCGACGAAGCCGGCCGGGGCAGCTTCGTCGGTCCCCTCGTCGTGGGAGGATTCGCGATCGACGACGCCCGCCTCGACGACCTCGTCTCGGCGGGGGCCAAGGACTCCAAACTGCTGACCGCCGAAGCTCGGGAGACGGTCTACGCGCGCCTCGCCCGACTGGGAGATGTGGACTCGGTCTCGCTGACGCCGCGGATCGTCGACCGGGCGGTCGAGCAGGGCGGACTGAACCGGCTGGAGGCCCACGCCTTCGGCCGGTTGATCCGTCGGATGGGCGCGGAAGAGGCCCGCGTCGACGCGTGCGACACGAACGAGCACCGATTCGGTCAACACGTCCACGCTCGCGCCGGCGGTCGGACGCGCGTCGTGGCGCGGCATCACGCCGACCGCGACGACCCGCTGGTGGGGGCGGCGTCGATCGTGGCGAAGGTGCGACGCGACCGGGCGATCGCTCGTCTGCGGGACCGGCTCGGCGACGGACTCGGCACCGGCTACCCGTCCGACACCCGGACGGTCGCGTTCGTGCGGGCGCAGTTGGCGTCGTGTCCCGAGCTCCCGAACTGGGTGCGCGCCTCGTGGGCCACGATGATAAGAGTTAAGGAAGTCCGTCCGGCTGTCACGCTCGACGGCTTCGGTCCATGACGGTCGAAGAGACGCTGGCCAGCTTGGTCGACCGGTTCAACCGGCACGCGGAACGGACGCCGGCGATGGCCGAAGAGTTGGACGGCATCGAGCGGACGATCGAGGTCCGACTCAAGGACGAGGGGACCTACGCCGTCGACCTGCGGAAGGGACGGCTGACCGGGCTCCGGTCCGGGGCGCCGTCGCGCTCGGACGTCAAGATCATCACCGACGTCGCCACGTTCCGGGGACTGGTCGCGAAAGAGATCGGACCGATGAAGGCGCTCGTCACGCGACGGTTGGCCATCGAAGGGAGCCTCGAAGACAAGCTCCTGTTCCGCAAGCTCCTCTAGCGACGACGGCCGGTCCCTCCGTACGAGCCAAAACGTAATGGGCCGCGCCGTGGCAGCGCGGTACGTGCCGTCCCGGACCCGACGCCCGTCCGCGGGAAACCGACCGCCGCCGGCGCCTCGGGTGGAGTGGCCCCGGGGCCGGCTCGGTCTCGGTGCCCCGGACCGCTCGGGACGCTTCCACCGGCTCCGGCTGGAGCTCGACGTCGCGCACGAGCACTACGCGCCGGAGCCGCTCCACCTGCTCGCGCCGCTGACGTCCCTGCTGCACGAGCGGGAAGTGGAGGACGCGGAGGACCTGCTGACGCTGTCGGCGCAGGTGCTCCGCGGTCTCGCGGCGGGCGGGTTCACGACCGTCGACCACTGGGAGGCCCGGCCCGGAGGTTGGTTGCCCCTGCCCGAGCCGACGCATCGCCGACTGGCCGAACCGCTGACCCATCTCCTGCGCGCGCTCTCGAACCCCGCCTGGGCTCCCATCGCGGGCGCGCGCGAGTTCGCGGTCCGTCTGTCCGAGTCGGGACCGCGGCGCCTGGACGTCGTCGTCCGCCGCCGCCATCGGGAGCAGAGCCACGCGGTCAGTCTGGACCTCCGGGGGACGGTCCTGCGGGGCGCCGCCGACGCGCTGGTCGGCCACGTCCACGCCCAGGTGCCGCTCGTGCGGGCCGAGGTGACGGAAGCCGTCCCGTGGGAAGCGGCCCACACGAAGGGCCGCGCGCTGCGAATCCTGTAGCGGACCGGCTACGGCAGGAACACGCACGCCGCGATGCAGACCCCGTAGTGGTCCATCGGGATCGAGAGCTCCTCGGTCCGGTAGTGGATGCGGCGGAGCTCGACGCCGCGGAAGTGCGCGATCTCCTCCATCCGCCAGCGCAGGAACTCCTTGAGCGAGCGCTGCGTCCCGTGCACGTGGCCCTCGGCGACGTAGCCGCCCTGGCCGTCGGTCCGGAACCCGTAGGCGATCCCCGCGCTCACGACCTCGCCCTCGCCGCCGCCGTACCGGGCCAGGACCGCGTGCGTGATGGCACCGCGCGGGACCTTCTGACGGTCGACCTGACGGATGCCGATCGGCAGCACGGACGAGACGCTGACCAGGTTGCAGTCCCCGATCCCGGCCTGCAGGAGCGCGAGGTCGAACGCGTTCAACTCGCTCGTCTTGTTGATCCCCTTTCCGCTGGTGACGAAGAAGCGGGTCGGGATCGGTACGAGGGTTCCCTCGGGCGCCTGGGCGCGGGCCGGCACGAATCCCCGGGAGTCCCCTTGCTCCTTAACCCTTGGGGCGCGGGCCGTCCGTCTACACCATGATGGCGTGGCGCCGGCGCATGGACGCCTCGGTCTCGCCGTTCGCCGCCATGATCTCAGCGATGAGGCCGTCGGTGAGCAGCAAGCTCGCGGCCTCGAACAGCGTACCGAGCGGCGCGTGCCGGGCGCGGTCCGCGTCGTCGGCGAACTCGAGCGCGAGCAGGACGGTCGCCGTGTGCGCGAGCTTGGAGGACGATTTCGCCGTCAGGACCACCAGCTCGGCGCCCTCGCGGCGGACGATGTTCGCGGTCTGGATGGACGAGTAGCTCTCGCCCTGACCGGAGAGGATGAAAACCGCGTCGCCCTTGCGGACGATCGGTGTGACGCTCTCGCCGATGACGAAGGCGGTCCGGCCCGCCTGGACGAGGCGCATCGCGAACGCGCGGCCGATGATGCCACTGCGGCCGGCGCCGTAGACGAAGATCTCGGGCGCGCGACTGAGGACGTCCACGGCCCTTCGGACCGTCGCCGGGTCCAACCGATCCAGCGCGGCCGCGACGCGACGAACGATGTAGCGGGGCGCGTCCAGGTACGCCGGCGGACTACCGGTGCGGGGGGCGGGCATGCTTGCGGACCTCCGGGGCCTTGGGACGGGCGCGACCGCCGGCCAGTCGGGCGGCGGGCACCGGGACCGGCTTGCGGGTGGGCGCCTTGCCGTGCGAGGGTCGCGCCGCCGCGAGGGCGGGCTTGGCCGGCGCCGGCTTCACCTTCGCCACGACCGGTTTGGGCGCCGGCGGCTGGTGGAGCTTCGTCCACCGCTTGGTGAGCGCGCGCTCGTAGAGGAGCTTCATGTACATCGCGTCGTGCTCGAGGAGCGGCGAGCTCGAGATCACGGTCACGTCGTAGTCCCGTTCGGCGAGCAGCTCGGCCAGCGGGTCGAACCGTACCTGGCCCCGCTTGATCGGCGTCAGCCGGAACTCGCCGGGGCCGTACAGCTCGACGCCCGAGAAGTGGCCGTAGAGCGGACCGTCCGTCGCGGCGACGAACTCGCGGATCACCGGGGCGAGCGACTCAACCGTGTCGAACGTGGCCCGCTCGCGCGCGGCGAGGTGGGGGACATTGAGCACCGGGACCGTGCCCTTGACGTGCTTCACCAGCTCGAGCACTTCCTCGCGCGAGCCGAAGACATCCGGGTGCCCGCTCGGCTCGATACCGAGCCGTACCGCGCCCTTGGTGAACGTCTTCAACCAGGCCGAGAGGTCCGTCACGATCTCCGTGAGCTCCTGGACCGAGTCGGCCCGGGGCCCTCCTCCGTAGAATCCCAGGTGCGTGACCGCGAGGCGCGCGCCCAATCCGTGGGCCAGGACGCCGGACCACTGGATCTGGCGCGTCGACTGCTCTCGGGCATCGGACGAGCCGAAGAAGTCGACGTAGTAGGGCGCGTGGAGCGTCAGGTCGACGTCCAGCGCCCGGGCGAGCTGGCGGGTCTGGTCCAGGTCGGCGTGGTCCTTGGCGAGGCTCCAGGTGAGCGTCGTGATCTCGTCCTTGCGCCGCAGCGGCGTCGTGAACGAGGCGATGTTCGGGGCCGGCGTGCCCTTGTCGCCGGCGCCGACGTTGACGACCAACTGCTGGACGAGGTCGTTCGGCGTCTTGCCGACCTCCTCGTCGAAAACGACGCGGGTCATCGGGTTGACCTTGATGAACTGGACCTCCATTGCGGTGAGGCCCAGATGGTGCACGTCCGCGATGCCGTCGCGAAGCGTCCGCCCCTTGCACGAGAGGGGGATACCGGCGGGTCCGAACCGGATCACGAGTAAGCAGACCTCAGCACCGACGGCGACGGCGCGGAGCGGGGCTATATTCCGAATCTATATTACGGGGCTCGGGCGCGCGCCCGGACCCCCTCCGGACCCTCGCCGGTCTCGCCGAGGAATCCGCGCGCGATGATATACGACTCGGACGACCCTTCGCGCGACGCGGGGGGCTTCGAACGACGGACCTGCTCGAAAAAATCCGAGACTTCGTCGACCAGGTCGGGCACCAGATCCCCGTCGAACACCTTGGCGACGAACGTGCCGCCCGTGGCGAGGGTGGCGCGCGCCAGCGTCAGCGCGTCGCGGACCAACCCCACCGACCGGGCATGGTCGGTCGCGTATGCGCCGCTGATCGACGGTGACATGTCGGACACGACGACGTCGAACCCGCCGTGCGCCAGGCGCTCGGCCAGCCGGGGGTCGCCGACCCGACCGCGGACGTACTCCACGCCGTCGATCGGCTCGACCGCGCGCAGGTCGACCGCGACGACCTGGCCCTTCGGTCCCACGCGCTCCCGGGCGACCAGCGACCATCCGCCGGGCGCCGCGCCCAGGTCGAGCACCCGGGCGCCCCGCGGCAGCAGATGAAATCGCTCGTCCAAGTAGGCCAGCTTGAACGCGGCCCGGGAACGCAGGCCCTCGCGCTGGGCGGCCCGGTAGTACGGGTCGCGCCGCCGCTCGGCCGCGAACCGCCGGCTCACGGACGGTGCGAGCGGGTCGGTCTACTTAGCGGACCCGGCGCGAGTGGGGCCGTCCGAATTTGAATCGGAGTCTCTTGCACCCCAAGCAAGAAGGATGGTCCAAGCTACCCCACGGCCCCAAACCGCGCCGGCGGCGCGCCGACCCGGCCGTGGTTGATAACGGTTCCCCGGACGCGGCGTCCGAGAGGCGGTTAATGGACGTAGAACCAGGCGGCGAGGCCGACCGCGACGATGATCGCGGTGTTGATGAACGCGAGCCAGAAGAACGCCATCAGGTCCGCCCGGCCCTCCTCCGGCGTCACGTCGGGCGAGGGGGTGGAGCTCCCCGGATAGTCCGTGTAGGGAGTGCGGTACGACCCGGTGGGGCTCGACACGGCTGCCTCCGAATCACCGACAGGGGTTCTTATGGGTTGGGCTCAACCGGACTAGGCGGCGAACCATGGCAGTCGGGCGGCCGGGCCCGTCGGCTTGAGCACCAAGAGGTGGAGGTTGGCGCCCGGGTCGCCCGGGGCGTACGAGTCCCGGAGCGCGAGCTGGTAGAGCAGGAACAACGCGTCCTCGTCCGACTGGACGCCGAGCGAGCGCGGGACGTCGATGCCGAACCGCCCCTTGAGATGGACGAGCATCTCCTCGAAGTCGACCGGTGAGGCACCCTCGGAGGCCTGGGCGCGCCGGAACATCCCGACGACGACGCCCGTGGCGACCCGGAGGACCTCCTTGGGCGGTACGACGCGCAGTGCGAAGTGGGGCGACGGCGTGCGCCCTTCGGGCGGCACGACCAGGATGGAGACCTCGTGGTCGATGGTCGAGCCCGGCGCCCGGGCGAGGCGGGCCCAGGCGGCGTCCGCGGCCGCGTCGTTCGCCACGACGAAGATCGCCCGCCGGCCCTGGGCGGAGCTCTGCGCGCCCTGCATCCACCGGTCGATCCCCTCGTCGACCCCGTCGCGGGCGGCGGGGACGTACACCGGGAAGGTGCGGCGCGGCACGCCCGACTCCTGGACCCAGAACGACGGCTCGGCCGCGGGCTCGCGGCGGGCCGGGGCGACCCGGGCGTAGCCCAGGCGCTTCAGCACGTTCTCGGCGTCGCGGGCGCGGTCGCTGGGGTCTCCGACCCGGTCGGAGGCGGACATCGACCGAACGAGGTACGGCCCCCGAGATAAGCTCGACGTCCGTGCTCACGTCCGGGTGACCGACTCTACCAGCGGGCGACGAACCCTGCGTGGACGAGCGGCACGTTGACGACCAGGGCGAGCACGATGCCCAGCAGGTACGGCCCCGAGTAGAGGAACCCCCGACGCGCGGCCGGACGGGTCACGCTCCGGGCGAGCGGCAGGGTGATGGCGACGAACCCCACGCCGAGCGCGACGATGACGAGGCCGACCGGCCAGGCGACCGGACCGAGCAGCGCGAGGGCGACGGACGGCGGCACCAGGAGCGCGGCGGAGAGCAGCACGACCTTCCCCGAGAAACCCAGGTCGTCCATGCGCGGGAGCATCGGCAGGCCCGCCCGCGCGTAGTCGTCCTTCAACAGGAGCGCGAGGCTCCAGAAGTGCGGCGGCGTCCAGAAGAAGACCAGCAGGGCGAAGACGAGCACCGCGGGCGTCCAGCCGCCGACGGCCGCCGCCCCACCGGCGAGCGCGGGCGCGCTGCCCGCGAACCCACCGATGACGATGTTCCAGCTCGAGCGCGGCTTCAACCACGCCGTGTACACCACGACGTAGGTGAGGGCGCCGAGCAGGATCGAGAACCCCGTGAGCGGGTTCAGGGTCAGCGCGGCCCCGCCGACCCCGACGGCGACGAGGGCCGTTCCGACCGCGCCGGACGCCCGGGGGTCGACGCGCGAGGCGGCGAGCGGACGGCCCGCGGTCCGCCGCATCGACTTGTCGCGGTCGCGCTCGAGCGTGTGGTTGAGCATCCCCGAGCCGGCGGAGGCGAGCGCGCCGAACCCGACGACCAGGCCCAGGCGGACGAGGTCGACCGACCCGGGCCGGGCGAGGACGAAGCCGCCGACCGCGACCAGGCAGATGAGGGCGGTGATCCCCGGCTTGGCCAGCGTCCACCAGTCGCCGGCCGCCGAGCGGGCCGGGGGGGTCGCGGGGGTCGGGCCGTCCATGGGAGCGCTCCGCGCGCCGAGGAGGCGCCGAGGGGCTTAGCCTTCCCGGACCGGGGCCACCCGGGCCCGCGGGTCGGCGGGGAACGGCACGATCGGCTGGTCGAGGTCGGGCGCCGACCCGTAGGGCCGCGGCTCCTCCTCGAGGGCCCGGTGCGCCCACTTGACCCAGCGCGCCGGCAGCTCGCGGAAGTTGGCGAGCAGGGCCGTGAGCAGCAGGATGCCGAACAGCGCGGTCGCGATGGCCAGGTGCGTGAGGACGAGCGTCACGGCGAGCGCGTCCTTGACGACCAGCCCGCCCAGCAGCGCCTCGGTGACCACGAGGCCGAGCGCCAGCAGCGACATCCGCAGGAGCGCCGGCCGTCGGCGCTCGAAGGCGACGCCGAGGATCGAGAGGATGGCGACGCTCGTAGCGAGGAAGAACGCCATCACCCGGTGGCTCCACTCGACGGACGCCGCGCCCTGGAAGGCGGGCAGAAAGTTGCCGTTGCCGTAGCACGACGGCCAGCTCGGGCAGGCGAGGCCGTCGCCCGAGGCCATGACGTTCCCCCCGAGCAGGATGGTCGCGTAGCAGAGGACGACCGCGAACAGGGCGGCGTACCGGAACATGTCGTGACCGCGCACGGGCCTACCTCCCCTCGGCGGGGTTCGCGCTCGGCAGCGGCACCGGCGCGCGCGCCGGGGCGGGGGTCTGCACGGGCGACGGGCCGGTCATCTTGACGTCCAACTCCTCGCCCCACGGGTCCTGCGTCGTGACGGGCGCGCCCGCGTAGTAGCTGTACACCATGTTGAACAGGAAGACGAGTTGACCTATCCCCAAGATGTACGCACCCATCGTCGAGGCGAAGTTGAGCGCCTGGAAGTTCCCCTGCCAGAGGTAGGTGTAGACCCGGCGGGGCATCCCCTCGGCCCCGAGGATGAACCAGGGGAAGATGAGGAGGTTCACGCCGACGTACGTGAGGACGAAGTGGAGCCGGCCCAGCTTCTGGCTGTACCAGCGGCGGGTGATGACCGGGTAGTAGAAGTAGATCCCCGCGAAGATCGCCATCAGCGTGCCGCCCAAGATGACGTAGTGGAAGTGGGCCACGACGAAGTACGTCCCGTGGTAGAGGAAGTCGATCGGCACCGACGCCAGGAACAGGCCGGACAGGCCGCCGATGACGAACCCGGTGATGAAGGCGAAGCAGAACCACATCGGGACGGCCATCCAGATGCGACCGCCCCATAACGTCGCGATCCAGTTGAACGTCTTGACCGCCGAGGGGACCGCGATCGCCATCGTGGCGAGCATGAAGACGAACCGGATGTTCGTGTCGATCCCCGTCACGAACATGTGGTGCTCCCAGACGGCGAACGAGAGGACCGCGAAGACGCCGAGCGCGATCGCCATGGCCCCGTAGCCGAAGATGTCCTTGCGCGCGAGCTTCGGGATGACGGTCGAGACGATCCCGAACGCCGGCAGGACCATGACGTACACCTCGGGGTGCGCGAAGAACCAGAAGATGTTCTGGTAGAGCAGCGCGCCGCCGAGGGGCGTGCCGTCCGCCGCCGCCAGGATGTGCGTGCCGAACGTCCGGTCCGACAGCACGAAGGTGAGCGCGATGGAGAGCGAGGGGAGGGCGAAGATGAGGAGGACGGAGTTGATGAGGGTCGCCCAGACGAACAGGGGCATGTTCCAGTAGTGGACGCCCGGCGCCCGATGTTTCAGGATCGTGACGACGAAGTTGATCGCGCCCAGCATCGACGAGATCGTCAGGATGTGCAGGCCGAGGATCCAGAGCGAGGGGCCGTTCGGGTTCCCCGGCAGGCTCTGGAGGGAGAGGGGAACGTAGCCGGTCCAGCCCGCGTAGGCGTTGGAGAGGATCAGGATGACCCCGGCGGGCGGAATGAGCCAGAACGCGATGGCGTTGATCCTCGGCATCGCCATCTCGCGCGCGCCGATCATCGACGGGACGAGCAGGTTGCCGAACCCGGCGAGGGTCGGGATGACGAACATGAAGATCATCAGGACCCCGTGCATCGTGAACAGGGTCGAGTAGACGTCCGGCGTGATCCCGAGGGTCGTCTGGGGGTCGTAGCCCAGGCCCTGCACGAGACCCAGGTCGGTCCGGATCAGGGTCGCGTAGATCCCGCCGATGAAGAAGAACAGGATGCCCGTCCCGATGTAGAGCAGGCCGATCCGCTTGTGGTCGGTCGTGAACGCCCACAGCTTCATCGTGCGCACGATCCACGCACCGTGGTAGCTGAACGCCCAGACCAGGAACGCGGCGAGTCCGCCGATGAGGCCGATGATGACGAAGGTCGTGGTGGGATCCATCTGTGTTCTCCTAACCGGTGACCAGGACTCCGAGCAGGTAGGCGACCGCCGCCACCGCCGCCGCCACGACCATCCACCGGAAGAACCGGGCCAGGCTCTGGTCGGAGATCGGCGCGGGCTGGGCGGGATGGACCGTGCGGCCGAGCGGCCAGAGCCGGTACATCCGGTCGACGAGATGGACCGCCAGCGTGGCCATCAGGAAGGCGAGCCCCAGGGCGAGGCCGAACGACTTCTGCGCCCCCGGGCTCGTGAGCGGGCCGACGAACAGGAGGATGTAGCCGGCCAGGACCGCGATCCCGACGATCATCAGCGCGATGACGCCCGTGTAGAGGTCGAGGACCCGCGCGCGCAGCCGCGCGAACTCTTCCGGGGGCAGCTCGGGGTCACTCAAAGAGCTCGATCCTCCGTTCGGCGACGCCCCGGAACTTGTCGACGCGGTACAGGATGCCGGCGATGAACAGGAACGAGACGACGCCGACGAACCCCCCGATGGGGATGGCGACGAGGGCGAGCCAGTCGCCGGCCAGGAACCCCGTGACCCCGTAGACGACGCCGGCCGAGCCGACCGTCCCAAAGACCAGGAGCACCGCGAGGATCCCCCAGAGCCACCCGGTGGGCCACGTCTTCGTCTCCTTCGGTTCAGTCAACGGACTTCACCTCCGCCGTGACGGCGGCCGAGGGCACGGGCGTGCCGACCGAGCGCGGGTACGAACCGGCGTAGCTCTGGCTCCGGGCCGCCAGGCGACGTGCGTAGCTCCGGCGGTACCGCCAGTGGAACAGCCCAACGACGACGGCGTTCACCGCGAAGATCGGGCCCAGCGTGGTCGCGATCCCCATCGGCGAGATCTGGACCCCGGGGGTCTCGCCGCCCCAGACGGTCATGAGGATGAAGAACTCGAGGAGGCTCGTCGCGATGTAGATGAACAGCGGCCGGTCCCGGGGATGCGTCCGCTTCGAC
This sequence comes from Thermoplasmata archaeon, assembly GCA_030038605.1. GTDB lineage: Archaea > Thermoplasmatota > Thermoplasmata > Lutacidiplasmatales > UBA184 > Lutacidiplasma. The sequence goes on from JASHSU010000052.1 coordinate 12,957, forward strand.
CGGTCGAGGAACGGCAGGAACAGGACGTAGAGGAGCAGGACGTTCGTGAGCGCGATGGCGATGACCGGCGTCACGCCCTGGAAGTCGATCAACTTGAACAACCAGAGGAAGTACCAGTCCGGCTCGGTCACGACGCCCGCGGCCGCGGTGTTCCCGACGTAGGTCGGCAGCGACCAGGGCCAGAGCGCGGCGATCCCGAACAGGATGCCGACGTAGAGCAGCCCCCACTTGATCGTGTAGACGAGGACGTGGGGGATGAACGGCAGGTGGTGCTTCTCGTCCTGTTCGTTGAAGCGACGACGTTGCAGCGGGTCCGAACTCGCCGGCGGGGCGATCCCGTGCGATTCGAACAGCGCGAAGTGGGCGTAGAACAGCCCGGCGAGCGCGATCGGTAACAGGATGACGTGGGCGTCGAACATCCGGGATAACAGACCCTGCGAGGTGCCGTCGGCCAGGATGAACGGACCCAGCAGGGGCCCGACCGTCGGCAGGCGGAGCGCGAGGACGAGGCCGACGTTCGTCGCGTTGTAGGCGAGCTGGGTGTAGGGGAGCAGGTACCCGGTGAACCCCATCCCCAGGGTGACGACCATGAGGAGGGTGCCGACCATCCAGGAGAACTCGCGGGGCGCCTTGTAGACACCCACGTAGTAGCCCCGGAAGAAGTGGACGAACATCAGGAAGATCATGGCGTAGGCGCCGTACAGGTGACTCGTCAGCAGTAACTCGCCCATCGGGACCGAGTTGACAATGTAGTACGTCGAGCACCACGCCGCAGGACCCGTCGACAGCGTGCCGACGGCCTGGCCGCACGCGGTGAGCGTGGCGTTGGTCGACGGCTGATAGTAGAGCAGCAGCAGGGCGCCGGAGATCACTTGGTAGGAGAGCGCGACGGCCACGAACGAGCCGGTCCAGTAGGAGGGCTTGAAGGAGAACGCGGGCTCGGGCTTGATGCCCCACTTGCGCATCGCGGTCCGGTCCTCGACGAACCCCCAGATCCGGTTGAGGGACCGGTTGAACCAACGCGCGCCCGACACTCGACCGACCTCCTCCTACTGCGGGCAGAGGTAGATGGGGTTCTCTTTCGCCAACTGGCTCGTCGTGCCGACGCCGTAGTCGCCTTGCAGTGAGTTCAAGTGGCCGTTGACCGGCGGGCCGGTCAGGCTCGTCGCGTAGATGTTGCCGGCGTCGTCGGTGACGAGCGTGACCTGCGGGAGCGGCAGGACCGCCGGGCCGGTCAGGTTCGACGCGCTGTTCGCCGGGTCGTAGGTTGACCCGTGGCAGGAGCAGTGGATGTAGTACGGCTGGGCCGGCGAATTCGGGGTGGCGAACGTCTTGGGACACGTCCCCGGAGGGTAGTACGAGATCGCGGGCGCGGGGCAGCCCAAGTGCTGGCAGATCGCGCTGAACGCGACGATCGACCCGTGGGTGCCCACGCCACCGGGCGCGTTCCACATCCCCGGGTTGGAGAGGGACGGGGCCGCTCCGTTGGCCGGGGCCAGGTTGAGGAGGAAGTTCGGCTCGTTGCGGAGCGGATAGTTGAACAGAACGAGCGGGGCGGTCGTGACGTTGTACTCGGCTTCGACGCCCGTGACCGTGAGCGGCTTGCCGTTGACGTCGATCAGCTGCACCTTCGGATAGCTGGTCAGTCCTACCGCGGGGGGTTGGACGTACTGGATGGAGGCGGCGGCCAATCCGCCTCCCGCGAGGATGATCGCGCCCACTCCGGCGAGCTTGAGGACGTTCCGGCGCGTCTCGTCCACGTCGTCGGTACCGGCCGGCGGAATCGTCGCGACGCGGTGGATCTGACCCACCTCGAACGAGAGGGGACCGGCCCGGCTGGCGCCGAACGGGCACTCGGGGCTGCAGCCGGGCAGCTCGAACGTCACAGCGTCCTCCCCTCGGACGTGGGCGTCGTATCGTCGACGCCCATCGGGTCCGGCAAGGTCGCCTCGCCGGGCAGCTCGGCCTTGTCGCTGCCGTAGTAGACGGCGTACGTGATCCCGATCCCCATCAGGATGACCAGGATCTCGGTCATCGTCACGATCTGGTCGGGCGTGAAGCTCATCGGGTCATCTCCTGCGGGTCGGCGGTCACGGGGATGGTCATCGACCAGGTCGGCGTCGGATAGCCGCCCGTCCAGGGCCACGGGCCGTCGGGCGGACTCGGCGGCCGGGGCGTCGGGGAGGTCGGCGCGGTCGTGACCGCCGCCGGGATCCCGCTCACGTGGGTGACCGGGGGGTCCAGGCCCAGCAACGCGCTGCGGAAGGAGAGCGAGCCGCCCGTCGGCGTCGGGAGGTCGGCGGCCCGCGTGAACTCGGTCAGGAGCTCCTGCTTGAGACGGCCGGCGCGGCCGTACCACCGGCCCATCGTCCGGAGGACCTCGGTGTTGCCCTTCCCGAACAGCAGGAACGCCGCGACGGCGACGAGGATGACCCAGTCGATGTCCGAGAAGAGCGCCATGTTACGCTACGCCGCTCCCGCGACCGGTGGGGCCGGTCGCCGCTCGGTCGAGTGCCGCTCCCAGCGGCCCGCGAAGTAGGCGCCGCCGAGGTAGAGCCCGATCATCGGCGTCGCGACCAGGAGCATCGTGATGCCGGAATTGTCGGGCGTGATCACCATCCCGAAGACGAGGGCGCCGATCACCGCGCCCCGCCAGTGCTTCCGCCAGGCGGCGGCCCGGACGAGTCCGAGCCGGGTGAGCGTGTAGACGAAGACCGGCAGCTCGAAGACGACCCCGAAGGCGAGCGAGTAGAGCAGCGCGAAGGTGACGAACTGCTGGACGCCCAGTACGGGCGCGAGTCCCATCGCCGCGACGTATCGGAACAGGAGCAGGAAGGTGAACGGCGTGATGAGGAACAGGCCGATCGCGGTGCCGAGGGCGAAGAGGATCGTCGCGGGGATCCCGACCTGCCGGATCAGCTGGCGTTCGTTGCGGCGCAGGGCCGGCATCAAGAAGGCGCCGGCCTCGTGGACCAGCCAAGGCATCCCGAGGATGAGCGTGAGCAGCAGCCCGATCTCCATCTGGACCATGATGGAGTCGCCGACGCCGACGTTCAGCAGCTGGACGCCCGGCGGCAGCATCCAGCCGACCATCGCCCGGAACACCTGGGCCGTGATGTTGTAGAACGGACTCGGCCACGGGTACCCGAACGGTACCGACCAGGGGCCGACGTGGAGGCGGATCGGTACGATCTCGACCAGCAAAAGGGCACCGAACAGGGGCACGAGCACGAGCCCGATGCGGATGATGCGACGACGCGCCTCCGAGAGTACGCCGAGGATCCGGTCCAGGTCGCCCATCAGTCACCCCGTCACCTCCCCGCGCCCGCGACGCCGGGGGCCGGCCGCCGCGCTCGTTCCCTCCGTCCGGCCACCATGCCCCGCCGACGGCCCTAGGGGCTCCGGACGGCCGGGCCGGACGGCGCGGACGGGGCGGTACCGGCCGCCTCGGCCTTGATCTCCCGCTCCACCTCGAGGCGTCCCTTCTTGAACTCCCCGACGGAGCGGCCCAGACTGTGGGCCAACTGCGGGATCTTGGAAGACCCGTAGAACAGGATCCCAGCCACCACGGCGATGATCAACCAGTCGTCGATAGAGTCGAACACGCGTCCCTCCGGCGGACGGACCCGAGGTCGTCCGATATGACGTTCGTACCGGGCGTCCCGACCGGTACCGACTGTCCGTACGGGTCCTAGTTAAACAAGGTCACGCGGCCTCGACCAGGATCGTCTCGTTCCCCGCCGCCACGGCTCGGTCGATCGCGACCGCGGCGAGCAGGCTCAGGCACGCCGCGCCCCGCTGGAGCAGCTGGGCGGCCGGGCGCGCCCCCCGGTGGCCGAGCGCCGGGATCTTCTTCTCCGGCAACGGTGGCATCTCGTCACCCAGCAACCCGCCGGCGTGGTAGACCTCGCAGGCGTGGTCGAGCGACGGGTGCATCAGCGTGTCCACGACCGCCTTGAGGTGCTCCTTGAGCTCGGGCAGGTACGTCGACAGAGCCTCCGCAGCCGGGTCCGAGCGCGGCGGTACCCCGTCGTTCAGGGTGGTCAGGGCCTCTCCGAACAGGTCGGCCAGTTCTTCCAGCGCATGGACGACCACGCGCCACTCCAGAAGCTGCCGGGGGTCGGGACTGCCGATCCGCCGGGCGAGCGACCAGTCCCGACTGGCCAGGAACAACTGCCGAACCAGCAGCGCGAGGACCTTGTTGCTCTCGTCGTTCAGGTTGGGGAGACGGCGGCTTCGGCCGTGGCGACGGAGCACCTCCTCCATCTCCTCGAGGAAGGCGATGAGAATCATCTTCATCCGGGCGACGAGCTGCGGCAGTCCGTACTTCGACGGGTCGATGAAGTTCTGGAGGACGATCCGCGTCGGCTCCTGCGCGACCACCGAGACACCAAGCAGGCCGCGGGCCGCCTCGAGGAGCTCCTCGACGCGTTCGGGCGCGAACGGCAGGTCGCTGCGGATCTCGATCGAGTCGTGACCGACCCGATAGGCACCAACGATCAGCCGGGGCAGTACGCCCGGCGTGTCGAACGAGCGGGCTTGGACGAGGAACGGCGTGCCCTCGACGGCCGCGCCGGGAACCGGAGCGGGCTTGAGGAACAACGTCCCGTCGTCGCTCTGGTCGAACACGATGAGGTCACCCGGTCGCAGGTTCATCGCCTCCGCCCAGGGCTTGGGCAGCGTGACCGCGATCGACGAGTGGCCGGCCTTGAGAACGCGCCGCTCCCGGTTGGGTGCCCCCCACGCCATGTGATCCCCGAACCTACTACGAGGTTCGTAGGAACTACGACAGGGGGTTTTTCTGCTTTGTGCTAGTGTAGTGGGCCCTGCGGTGGGGCGCCGGGCGGGGGCGCCGGCTCGGAAGGACGCGGCGGCTCAGGGTACCCGAGCCGCTCGGGTGGCATCTCGTGGACCGAGCCCTTGCGTCGTCCGACGATGAACCCCAGGATGATGGCGATCACCGTCAACGAGACGATCGTCCCGACGATGATGAAGACGGCGGCGCCGGGGCCCTCGTTCGCGGACGTCACCGTGAGGTTGGCCGGGAGCGGTTCACCGAAGGCGATGAACCCGTACATGCCCAACTGGAAGTGGCCGGGCTGGTCGCACACGAACTCGTACCACCCGGGCGTGGACGGTGCCGCAAACGAACCCGTGTACTGGCCCGGGCCGTTGACGGCCGGGGTCGTGAAGATGAGCGGGTACGTGCTCGAGTTCAACAGCGCGGTGAGCTGGGCCTCGGTGTAACTGGTCGGGATGACCCACCCCTGTCGGCCGATGATCGTCCAGGAGTGCGTCAACGTGTCGCCGTTGGTGAACGTGATCGACACGTTCTGGCCCGTCACGACGTTCCCCTGTAGGTCCGGGGTGAACATGTACGGGGCCGAGGCGGTGATGGAGAGGGAAGAGACGGTCGCCTCGTCCGTCCGCGCCCCCGACGAGGTACTGGCGGCGTGGTTGGCCGCGATCCCGAGTCCGCTCAGCGCCAGGATCAGCGCGAGCGCGAGGGCCAGAGGCCCCCGTCCGAGTCCCCGATACACTGCTTCGTTCCCCCGAGGCGAGCGGTTCGGCGAGGACGGGGCGGTCCGTTCAAACCCCCTCCGTACGTACTGAGGCGATTCCGCGGGCGACGCGTCGAGCCCGCGTACGGTACCGCCGGGGGTTTCGGTTCGTACGCGGCCCATATGTAGGTCGGCCCCCCACCGCCGGTCGGACGCGGCCCGCGGGCCGAGAACTCGGCGCACCGATGCCATTGGAAACCGGACTCTTGCACGCCGCGACGCTCGTGGCGTCCGGTCCGACGAACCTGCAGGAGACCAACGCCCTGGTCTGGGTCATGCTCGGGATCAGTGTCGCCGGGGCGATCGTGACGTTCGGCTTCCTCGTCTACGCGATCTGGCGCTGGCGGGACCGCGAGTCCAATCGGAGACCCTATGGTTAACCGGCTCGAAGTGGCGTGGACGCTTGCTGTCGTAGGACTTCTGGCCGGTGTCGCGGCCTACTCGACCGTCCTGCTCTACCATATCGACTCACTGCCCGCGAACCCCACGGAGTACGTCCAGGTGGTCGGCCATCAGTGGGACTGGGAATTCTGCTACCCCGTGAACAACACCTGCTTCACCTCGACCTACGACGCGTCGACCAACACGGTCACCGGCGGGGCGTTATGGGCGACCCCCGGCGCCGTGGTGCAGATCAACGTCACCGGCGCGGACGTGATCCACTCGTTCAACATCCCGGCCCTGGGCGTGCGCATCGACGCGATCCCCGACCGGTGGAACGACTTCGCCTTCACCGTGCCGAATGCCCCGGTCGGCTCGTCCTACCTCATCCAGTGCACGGAGTTCTGCGGGACCTTCCACGGAACGATGCGCTCGTTCCTCGACATCGTCTGAGCCTGCGGTCGACTACTGGCGAGCCCTGGCATTGCCTCTCGGGGCCCGGGCCCATTCGGTCCTAGTGGTGGCCCGAATCTCCCGGTGGTGACGCCGGGAACCGCCCGGAGTAGGTTCCGATCAGCGTCGCCAGGATACCGAACCCGAGCAGCACGCCCGAACCCACCAGGATCCACCCCTGGACGATCGCCGTGCTCGGCGCCGGCGGGGCGGGCGGCGGAGGGATGCCCACGTAGAGGAATCCGGTCATCCCGTTGGCGAAGTGGCCGCTCACCTCGCAGATGTACTGGTAGATCCCGGCCGCCGGGACCGTGAAGTTGGCCCAGACGGTCGAGCCGGCTCCGCTCGGCACGTTGACGCTGACGAGGGGCGGGTACTGCTGGAAGTAGGACATGTAGGTCGCGGGCGTGAGACTCGCGTTCGACTGGCCGGCCAGCGTGAACGTGTGGCCGAGGTTCCCCGTGTTCGTCACCAGGACATCCAGGTTGAACGGATAGTGGGTCGAATTCGCCACCAGAACCGAAGGGATGAACTGGTAGTTGTCCGTCGTGTTCTCGAAATCGAGCAGCCCCGGCGCGGTCGAGGTGATGTTGATGAACCCGACCATGCCGGCCTGGAACTGGTACGGCACGACGGAGACGAACTCGAATGAGTCGAAGGCGGTGGACTCGTTGAACGTCAACGTCGTGTTGGCCTGAGCACCGGGCGCGAGCGAGAGGTTGACGAGCGAGCCGTTGGTGGCAAAGTACTGGTCGAGCTGCGCCGGCGACCAGCTCGTGTTGAGGCGCACGCCCGGCTGCTTGAGGACCGTGAAGGAGTGGGTGATCGTCCCCTGGTTGACTAGGTGGACGGTCAGGTTGCTGCCGGCGGCCGCGCTCAGGAACGCCGGCGAGTAGGCGGGGCGGTCGGTGAGGTTGACCAGCGTCGGCACGGTCGTCGTGTTGTTGCTCAACGAACGGGCGTACCCGATGTCCGGCAGGGTCGGCAACCGTCCGATCGCGCCGGCGACGGGGAGACCCACGGTCGCCAACAGCAGCGCCGCGACGAGCCAAGGGACCGCGCGGCGCCACGGCTGGCCCCGCGACACTGCGCGTCGGTCGGTCACACGGCTCCTGACGGTCGAGCGACCTGAACCCGCTTGATATCGGTGGTGTACGAATCCCACGAGTGGCGGACCACGAACGCCACCTCCGCCCCCATCACGAAGGCCATCGAACCTCCGAATGCCAAGGAGGCGGCGTAGGAGCCCGGCGACGTGACGATGGCGACCTGGGCCGCGACCATGGCCGTGAACGCGAGGGCGAGGCCGAAGGCGACCCGGAGGTCGGTGGCGCGCAGCGGGCCGGCGCGCACCAGCCGCCGGTAGAGCCACACGAACACCGTCGTCATGAGGACCCCCATGCCGGCGACCCCGACCACGGGGACGCTGACGACCCACGGGGCGAGGAACGCGGCGGCCGTCAGCGCGACCAGCGAGCCCCGCACCGTGCCCCGGAGCGGGAGCCAGAGGAGGAGCGCGAGCATCACCACGCCCATCGACCAGTCGAACCAGACCGACGACAGACCCGAGGCTAGGGAGGCGACGAAGGCGAGCGGCGCGTTGCCTCCGCCCACCGCGAACAGCACGCCCATCAGGACCTCCGACCCGACCGTGATCGCGGCGAGCGCCGCCGGCCACGTCCAGCTCGTGGTGTTCGCGAGCCGGTCCCGGAACGTGATGAGGCTCACGAACCAGATCCCGGCCGGCCCCATCATCATGAAGTTGAACGCCACCAGGACCCAGGTCCAGGCGGTCGTCCCGTTGGGGTCGATGAAGACGTAGAGCAGCGCGAGGAGCAGGATGCTGCCGCCCGCGAGGACGCACAGCCCGAAGGTCATGGTGGTCAGCGGGACCGGGGTGCGGTCGCGGGGGAGCAACTGAGTGAGGACGAAGACGGTCACGACGACCATGCTGATCGCCACGACCGCGAACGGCAGGAACGCGTCGGTCACGTCGAGCGGGGGGAGCAGGTTCATCCGGCGGGAATTCCGACCCGGGCGCCCGTCTTATCACCCCGGTCCGAACCGGGTCGACCGGGCTAGGGCTCGGAGGAATTCCGCACGGGACCCGGCTCGACCCGTCGCAGCAGCTGGGTCGTGACCTCGAGCAGCGGGTGGTGGCTGCTCCGGTCGATCTCGATGTCGTCCACCGTCCGGAGATGGTGCTCGGTGGAGAGCCGCTCGAACCCGGTCTCCTGACGGGCGAACGGCTCGGGCTGGTCGCAGGTCAGGATGAACGCCTGCAGGGAGGCGAGGCCCATCTCCCGGGCCGCGAGCGCGCGGTGGTGACCGTCAACCAGGATCCAGGCGTCGCCCTTCTGGACGACCAGGACCGGCTCGGCGAAACCGCGTTCGAGCTCGTAGCGTCGGCCCTCCAGCTCGTCCTCGAAGACCTTCCACTGCGTGGGGGTGAGCCGCTCGATCGGCACGAGGCCCCGATGCACCGAGAACGGGAGGTGGTACCGCTCGGAGAGGAGCGTGCGCAGGGTGTCGGCCTTGGCCGGCGAGGCCCGCTCGAAGTGCGACCGGACGATGTCCAGGTTGGAGAGGACCCCGCACAGCCGCCCGTCGCCGTCGATGATCGGCAGGTCCCGCAGCCCGTACCGGAACATGATCCGGGCCGCGTCGTCGAGGCCGGTCTCGGGGGAGGCCGTGATCGTGCCGGGCCGGATGATGCTGGAGAGCGGATGGTCGCCTTCCGCGGCGTGGCGCAGGAGCTCCTTCGCGCTCACGAACCCGACCAACTTGCCCGTCTTGTCGGTGACCGGGAGGCCGTGGTGGCGGCTCTTCGTCAGGCGCGCGATCGCCTCCCGGATCGGGGCCGTCCGCTGGATGTGCTCGACCTCGAGCACCATGTAATCACGGACGCGGATCGTCATCGCGCCTACGCGGGCGGGGGATGCACGTCGCGCAGGTACGCCATCAGGAAGTGGAGGAGGAACAGGTGGACGTCCTCCGTGTGCTGCATGCTCGGGGAGGGGACGACGACGGGTACGTCCGCCATCTCCTTGAGCTTGCCCCCGCCGATGCCGGTCAGACCGATGACCGTGACCCCCAGCTCCTGGGCGACCTTGACCGCCTCGAGGACGTTCGGGGAGTTGCCGCTACCGGAGATGGCCACCGCCACGTCGCCGCGCACGGCGAGACCACGCAACTGCTCCGAGAAGATCCGGTCGTAGCTGGCGTCGTTCGCCCAGGCCATGACGCTCGGCACGTTGTCGTTCAGCGCGACGCAGCGGATGCGCTGGGTGAGCGGCCCGGGATGAAGCGACCGTCGGGTGCCCTTCGCGATGTCGACCACGAAGTGCGAGGCCGTGGACGCGCTGCCGCCGTTGCCGAAGAAGTAGACGGTCCGGTCCTCCTCACGGGCCTTGAGAAAGATCGGTACGATCTTCCGCAGCGCCTCGAGCAAGTAGGGCGCCTCGATCGCGGCTCGCGTCTCGGCCACGTACGTCGCCAACGCGCGGTCGAGCGACGGAGTTTCGGTCATCGTCCCACGAAGAGTATCCGCGAACCTTCCGGCGTGATCCGAACGGAAAGACGCTCCATCGGCGAGAGGGCGTCCGCTATTTGACGGCTCCTCTCGGGCGGGTGCAGGAGGAGCAAAAATCCGCCGCCACCCGCGCCGGTGATCTTGCCTCCGTAGGCGCCGGCCGCGCGGGCCCGCGCGTACTGGTCGTCGATCGTCGTGGAGGAGATCCCGTCCGCGAGACCTCGCTTGAGCTGCCATCCCTCGTCGAGCACGGCGCCCAGCGCCGCCCAGTCGTTCTTCACGATCGCGTCGCGTGCGCTCCCCGCGAGGTCCCGGATGCGGAGCAGTGCGTCCTTGTTCGACGCCGTCCGGTCGCTCTGGCTCTTGAGAATCCCGTCGGCCCGGCGGGTCCGACCGCTGTAGAACAGCGAGAGGTGATCGCTGAGTGCGCCGCGGGCTTCGGTCGAGAGCGGGATGGGAGACGCCCGGACCGTGTCGTCCGGGTGGAACTCGAAGTAGTTGACGCCGCCGAACGCGGCGATGTAGTCGTCCTGGCGACCCTGCGCGCCCTGCAACCGGTCGATCTCGATCGCGCAGGCCTCCTCCGCGAGCTCGGCCGGGTCCCGAAGACGGCCCCGGTACGCGTGCAGGGCGTTGAGGAGCCCCACCGTCAGGCTCGACGAGGACCCTAGGCCGGTCCCCTCCCCCGGAATGTCCGCGACCGTGTGGATCTCGAGCGAATCGTGGACGCCGGCCAGCCGCATCGCCTCCCGGACGATCCCATGCTGCAGTTCGTCGACGGAGTCGACGTTCTCGGTCTTGGAGTACGCCACGCGGATCGAGCGGTCGAACTTCGTATTCACCAGGACGTGGACGTACCGGTCGATGGAGGCGCTCGTCACCGCGCCGCCGCCGTGGTGGCGGTAGAAGGAGGGCAGGTCGGTCCCCCCGCCGGCGAAGCTGATCCGCAGCGGGGTCCGGGTGATGATCACGTCCGGTCGAGCGGGCGGGGCCCCTATAATCGATTACGGAGGCGACGGCGGCGCGTCGGGAGGGCGGCGCGGTGTCGCACGGTGCGCGGCCGCGGCCCACCGGGCCCGACGGCCGCCGTAGAACGCCCGCGTGGTCGCCGCGAGGTCGTGGATCGGTTCGAGACCCGGCAACCACGTCGCGAACGCCGGGGCCCGTTTGTCCAGCACGATGGCAATCCCGCGGTCGTGCTCGGACCGGATCATCCGCCCGCACGCCTGCACGATCGAGCGGGCCGCGGGGGCTTCGACGGTGTACTCCCAGCCCCGCCCGGTCGTGGTGTCCAGGAACTCGCGCAGGGCCGCCCGCTTGGCGGTTGGTTTGGGGTAGGGGATCCCGACCAGTACCACCGCCTCCAGCTCCTCGTCCGGGTAGTCGATCCCCTCGGCCAGACGGCCGCCGGCGACGCCCAGCAGGACGGTCCCGTCCGGGTCGCGCTTCCAGCCCTCGATCGAGCGCCACAGGTCGCCCGAGGGCATCTTGGAGAACTCGACGAAGACGTTGCCCGGCAGGGCGCTCTGCAGGCCGGCGTCGAGCACCCGCTGCAGGAGGTCGAAGCTCGGGAAGAAGACGGCCGTCTTCACCGGCAGGCAGGAGAGGACCTCGACGAGGCGGTCGGCGAGTCGCGGGATGGCGTGGGGGTCGCTGCGCAGGTCCTCGTAGCGCGTGGTGACGCTGGCGTCGTAGAGGAACTTCCGGTGCTCGGCCGGGAAGTGGGAGGGCAGGTCGAGCATGCGGGCGTCGGCCCCGAGCCCGAGGGCATCCCGGTACTCCTCGATCGGCGCCAGGGTACCGGACAGATGGACGGAGGTGTGACACTCGAGGATGCCCTGCGCGGGGACGGAGGCGTCCAGCGCGTACGCCTCGAGCGCGGGCCGGGGGGTCCGGGTGGCGACCTTCACGTAGCCCGGCGGCTCGAGTTGGGGCCACGAGAGGAGGGTGAGCGCGACCGTGTGGGCCCAGGAGCGGGGCAGGTGGCGTTCCCGTCGTTTCTCCTCCCGGAGGTTCTCGCCCCACGTCGCGAGCGCCCCCAACCAGGTGTCGAGCCGGTGGGTCGTGCCCCCGAGGGCGGTCAGCAACGCATCCTCGAAAACGGTCGGCGGGAGCACCGCGTCGTCGTCGCGGACCAGGGCGTGGACGAGCTCCTCGACCGCCGCCCCGACGATGTCGAGCAGACGCGTCGCGCTCGGCCCGTCCGGGAGCTGGAAGTCGCCCCGTTCCGCCACCTCGCTGCGGGCCCGGCGGACCGATTCCTGGGGGAGCGAGACCGTCGCGAGGTCCCTCAGGTGCGAGGGCAGGTTGTGCGCCTCGTCGATGACCAGGTCGACCCGGTCCGGGGTGACCTCCATCCACCGGAACAGGGCGTTGCGGATGTACGGGTGGAAGAAGAACGCGTACGGGGCGGTGACCAGGCGCGCGCGGGGCACGAGCCGTTTGGCCAGCTCGTAGGCGCAGAGGTTCTCGTCCCGCGCGAACTGGTCGAACTCGTGAGGCATCGGCATCTTCTCGCCGAACCGTTCGACCACGGTCTGAACATCGGTCTGGAGGACCCGGGCGTAGTAGGGACAGCCGTCCAGGTCGGTCAGGTCGATCTCGCCGCCCTCGGGGAGTTCGGGGGCCACCGTTACCGGAGCTTCACCGGCCATCGCCCGTTCGGTGACCCGCTTGCGGTCGGCGCACAGCTTCCCGTGTTCCTCGGCCGTCGCGCCCTTGATCTCGGCGACGTTCTCGAGCAGGAAGCACCGCCGGGCGCGCCCCTGCAGTCCGACCGCAAACAGCGGTCGGTCCAGCCGGTGGGCGATCGTCCGGGCCTCGTGGAGGACCTGGACCTCCTGGGAGTGGGTCCGGACGAGGTAGAGGATCTTGTGGTCCGCCGCCTCGGCGTGCTCCAGCAACGGAGCCAGCGTGGCGACCGTCTTGCCGCTCCCCGTCGGGGCGTTGATGAGCAGCGGGCCCCCTCGGGTCGTGAGGTCGGCGACCTCGGCGAGGATCCGGTCCTGGCCGGGGCGGACCCGGTAGGGAAACAGGTGGGGAGACCCCGTGGCGGAGGTTGCGCTCGGCGTAGACCCGGCTCCGCACTTTTGAGCCCGCGAACGGGGTTTTAAGCTGAGCCTTGAGTGGAACGGTGAACGGCGCCGAAACGGACGCTCGGCCCGAGCCGCGGGCTCACCCGTACGTATATTTCACGCCGTACGGACCGCGGGGCAGCGTCCAGGTGACGGACCCCTGGTCGCAGGCGATGTCGCAGGCGCCGCACTCGACGCAGTCCTCGTAGCGGAAGACGAGACGCCCATCGATGCGCTCGTAGCACTTGGCCGGGCAGACGAACGTGCAGAACGAGTGAGGGCATTTCGCGCAGATCGCGGGCTTGACGGTGATGTGGGCGTGGTCCTTGGAGTCGGTGACGTAGCGCAGGGTGCCCAACCGCCGCTTGATCTCGATGGGGCCGGCGGCCGAAGGAGAGGACGTAGCGCCCGCGTCCGCCATCTCGGTCGGTCCCTCACCCGGGGAGCTGGGCGAGCAGGTCCAAGTCGTCCCGTACGGCTTTCACGGAGGCCGCGAAGGCGGTCTTCTCCTCCGCGGACAGGCTGACCTCGACGATCCGCTCCACGCCGCTCCGCCCGATGACGGCAGGCACCCCGATGTAGACGTTCTTTTCGCCGAACTCGCCGGACAGGTGGGCGCTGGCCGACAGCAGCCGGTGCTCGTCATGGGCCAGGGCCCGGACGAGCTCGGCCTGGGACGCGGTCGGAGCGTAGAACGCGCTACCGGTCTTCAGCAGGTTGACGATCTCTCCGCCGCCCTGCTTGGAGCGCTGGACGATCGCCGCGAGCGTGTCGGCCGGCAGGAGCTTCGTGAGGGGAACGCCCGCGACGCTCGTGAGGGACAGGACCGGGACCATCGTATCCCCGTGGCTGCCGAGGACGAAGCCGACCACATCCCGGGGCGCGACCTTGAGGGCGTCCGCGACGAACCAGCGGAACCGGGCCGTATCGAGGGTGCCGGATTCGCCGAAGACGCGGGGCGCGGGGAACCCGCACACCTGACGGAACCAGTACGTCATCACGTCGACCGGGTTCGTCACGACCAGGACCGTCGCGTGCGGGGCGTGGTCCCGGACCGCTTCGGCGTGGCCCTTCACGATCGCGGCGTTCTTGGACAGGAGGTCGGACCGGCTCATGCCGGGTTTCCGGGCCAGGCCCGCCGTCTCGACGACGACGTCCGCGCCGTCGAGGGCGTCGAGCGACGTCGACCCGGTGACTCGGGTACTGAACCCCAGGATCGGAGCGGACTCCTGAATGTCGAGCGCCTTACCCTGCGGCAGGCCGTCGACGATGTCGATGAGCGTCACCTCGCGGGCCAGGTCCATCTCCGCCAGCCGCTGCGCGAGCGAACCGCCGATGTTGCCCGCTCCCAGCACCGCGACCTTCCCGAGTCCCCCCATTCCGTCGTCCCCGCCGCGTTCACTCGCCCCGCGTCTAAAGCCTCTCGCCCCCGCGCCGCAGAACCGGACCTCCCCCTGCGCCGAAAGGTTGATTCTCCTCGTGGGTTGCTGAACCCGGCCATGGTCGACACGGAGTCCGTCCTTCTCAACGTCCAGGAGCGGGAGAAGTGGCAGCGACGGATGGACCTGCTCGACCGGACCTTGAACGAGCTGCGCGCCCAGCGACGCCGAGTCGAAGCGCGGCTGGGTCGCGTTCGTGAGGAGATCGCCAAACTGGAGGTCACGGCGGACGCGGTCGTCGAGTACCGCGGCCGGGTCGGGCCCGGGAGGATGGGTGCCCCGCAGGGGATCCCTCTCATTTTCCGATAGGGTCGACTCCCTGCGGGCGAGCGAGCGGGAGCTCGTCGCGGAGATCGACCGTCTGAAGCGGGAGGAGCGGTACATTCTGCTCAAGGTCCGCCAGGCCCGCGACCAGGTCCGCTACTACGAGGGCCTCCTCGCGCTGCTCCGGCGCGACTGGGGTCAATCCGCCGGGCTCTCCGACTTGATTCGCCGCCTCGGCTAGGGCGGGGAGCGGGGCGTGCGCGTCGTCGTCTTCGGCGCCGGAGCGATCGGTAGCCTCTTCGGCGCCTCGCTGGCCCACGGGGGTCACGAGGTCCTGCTCATCGGGCGCCCCGACCACGTCGCCGCGGTCCGCGCCCATGGGTTGCGGATCACCGGCTCCCTGGTCGACACGGTCGAACTGCCCGCCGCCACCACCGTCCCGGCCGACTTCGCCCCGGACGCGGTGCTGCTGACGTCGAAGACGTTCGACCTCGCGGCCGCCGCGAGCCTCCTCGCGATCGAGGTCCCCAAACCGGTGCCGACCCTCCTGCCCCAGAACGGCCTCGGGGTCGAAGACGAGGTGGCGACCGCACTGGCGGCCGGCGGATGGACCCACACGGAACGGTGGATCGTTCGCGCGGTCAACTCCGTGCCGGCGACCCTGCTCGGACCGGGCGAGGTGCGCGCGGCAGGGACCGGCGAGCTGCTGCTCGGCCGTCCGGCGAGCCCGAATGCGGTGGCGACCCGGACGCTCGCCCGGTTGCTCCGAGGTCGGGAGTTCAAACTGCGCTACGTCGACGACCTGCCACGGGAGATCTGGAGGAAGGCGATCCTGAATGCGGCCATCAACCCGGTCACCGCCCTGCACGGCGTCGTCAACGGTCGGCTTCGTGAGGAGCCCTATCACACGGAATCGCTCGCTCTGCTCCAAGAGGCCGTCACCGTGGCCCGGGCCGAGGGCGTGAAGTTCCGGGACAAGGAGATCCGGGCCGACCTGGAACGTGTGCTGACGGCCACGGCCGAGAACCGGTCGAGCATGCTGCAGGACCTGGACCGGGGCCGCCGCACCGAGGTTCAGGCGATCTCCGGCGAGGTGCTCCGCCGGGGCCTGGCCCATGACCTCGACCTGCCGGCGACCCGTCGCGCGGTCGAGGCGGTCCGGTCGTTTTCCGGGCGACCGGCCGCCTCCCGGGGACAATCGTCTTAGCGGCCGACCCCTCGACCCGAGCGACCGTCATGGCCAAGCGGGGGATCCAGGACGCTGCGGTCCACGGGCGCCGCGTGCTCGTCCGCGTCGACTTCAACGTGCCCCAGGAACCGAACGGTCAGGTCGCCGACGACCGACGCATCGTCGAGGCGCTGCCGACGCTCAACCACCTCCGGGCCGCCGGTGCCCGGACCATCCTCATGTCCCACCTGGGTCGACCCGACGGGCACCGGGACCCGAAGTTCAGTCTGCGGCCGGTCGCCCATCGACTGAGCCAGCTACTCGGCCAGCCGGTACCGCTGGCGGGCGACATCGTCGGCGTCGAAGCGCTCGAACTGTCGGCGCGGCTGCAGAACGGCCAGTTCCTCCTGCTCGAAAACCTCCGGTTCAATCCGGGCGAGGAGGCGAACGACCCCGGCTTCGCCGCCCAGCTGGCGCGTCTGGGGGAGATCTTCGTCGAGGATGCGTTCGGCACCGTGCACCGCGCCCACGCCTCGACCGTCGGCGTGCCGAAGCGCCTGCCCTCGTTCGCCGGGTTCCTCGTCGAGCGGGAGATGAAGGAGCTCTCCCGACTCGTGGGGACGCCGCCCCGGCCGTACGTCGTCCTCGTGGGTGGGGCGAAGGTGAAGGACAAGTTGCCGCTGCTGCGCAGTTTCCTCGGCAAGGCCGATACGCTCCTCATCGGAGGGGCGCTGGCCAACCCGTTCCTCGCCGCCGGAGGGGTGCGGCTCGGCGCCACGCCTCCCCAGTCCGGCGTGGAGTCGGACGTGAACGAGTTCCTCCGCGCCGCCGACTCGGCCCACACCCGAGTCCTGCTCCCGACCGACGTCCGGGTCGACCGGCCCGGCCGTCCCGACGCCGAGGTCTACGCCCCCACCGCGGTGCCGGACGACGCGGTCGTGCAGGACATCGGCCCGGCCACCCAGGCCCGGTTCGTCGACGCGCTCGCGGGTTCGCAGACGGTGTTCTGGAACGGACCGCTGGGCCGGGCGGAAGACCCGCGATTCGCGGAGGGCACGCGCTCAGTCGTGGGCGCTCTGGGCGGCCTCCCGGGCTATCACGTCGCGGCCGGCGGGGACTCGGCCCGGCTCGCCCAGGACCTGGGCGTCGTGGGCGGCTTTCAGTTCATCTCGACCGGCGGCGGCGCGGCGCTCGAGTTCGTCGAGGGCGTCGAACTGCCCGGCCTCGCCGTGCTCTCCGACGTGTGAGACCGCCCAGCGGGGGCGGCGGCGCGTCCGGTTCGAGCGTCGCGGAAAGGTACGCCAGGTACCGCGGATCGACCCGCGGCACGTCCACCTCGACGACCTCCGGGACCTCGTACGGATGCGTCCGGCCGAGGAACTCGAACAGGGCGCCGACCTTCTTCGGCACCGTCTTGAAGACGACGACCGCCTCCGACTGCGCCTCGACCCGGCCCTTCCAGAAGTAGCGGGACTCGGCGGGGAGCACGTTCCCGCAGGCGGCGAGGCGCCCCTCGACGGCCTCCGTGACGGCGGCGAGCGCGGTCTCCCGGGACGGGAAGGTCGTCAGCACGAGACGCACCGGCCCGACCGCCCGGATCGGGTCGAGCGCGTACGGGCTCACGCGGCGACCTCCGTGCTGCGGGGGTCGCCCTCGGAGAAGTCCAGCGTCGTCACCCCGAACGTCGCCAGGTCGACCAGGGCGGCTCGCGCCGGCACCGGGACGATGTTGCGCATCCGCTGGTACTCCGTCTCGGCTTGCCAGGTCGAGGCGTTGAGCAGCAGGACCCCGCGGTACCGGTCGACGCCGTATGTGTGCGCGTGACCGGTCACGAGGATGTCCGGCGGCGTGTCGAGGATGAGGCCGTCCCGCCCGCTCGGCGCCAACGGGGTTCGGTCCCCGTAGATCGGAGCAAGGTGGCGCATCTGGAGCATCCGCTTCATCACCTCGGTCGGGCGGGCGTAGCTGGCCCCGGGGAGCGCCGGGATGAGGTCGTCGAAGCTCCGGCCGTGGTAGGCGGAGACGACGACGCCGTCGAGGGCGAAGGTCGATGGGTTGGCCAGGATCCGGACGTTCGATCCGAGACCGCGGGTGAGGTTGTGCGGTAGCGCCGGCTGCGGCTCCGCCGGACAGACCGCGTCGTGGTTGCCGGGGATCACCACCACCGTCACCCGTTCGGGGAGTTCGGCCAGGCGGCGGCCGAGCTCAGCGTACTGCTCCACGACGTCCGCGATCGCCAGGTCCTTCTCCTGACGCGGGTAGACCCCGATCCCGTCCACGAGGTCGCCGGCGACCACGACGTAGTCGACCGACGCGGCCAGCTCCCCGGCTGGACCCCGGCCGTGCAGGAACTCGGTCAGGTGGGACCAGCTCTCCGTGAGGAACGACCGACTGCCCACGTGGAGGTCCGAGAGGAACACGGCCCGCGACGGCCGGCGCGCCCGGCCGACGGTCCGGCTCGGCGGGATGTCGGGCCGCTCGAGCCCCACGGCCCGGGGCAACTTCCGCGCCTCCTTCGAGAACTCGAGACGGAGGCCCACGACCTCGTCCGACAGGATGGTGAGGCGCGCCCCGGGGGAGCCGCGCGGTACCAGGACCTCGAGCGACCCTGTCGGGTCGTCCACGGTGAGGATGAGGTGGTGCTTCTGCGGTGTTTCGCGGACCTCACGGACGAGACCCACGACCGAGGCCGCGCCGTCCGTGGCCCGCAACTCCTTGATCGACCGCAGATTGTCCAGGCCGGGTCGGCCCCGCAACAACCGGGACAGGGCGCGGTACCGGGAGTGGAACAGCGCCGAGTACGCGTCCAGCGGGGTCTCGCCCGCCGTCGGGGGCACGTACCCGTCCTGAAGGAGGCGGAATCCGGCCACCGGTCCCGGCGGCGCCGGACCCGTCGCCGGCCGCTCGGGCGCAACGCGGACGGCGTACCCGCCGCTGCGGTCGTCGGCGAGGACGTGCTCCACCATCTCGCGGGTGACGAACGGGCTGACCCCGTCCGACCGCTCGATCACTTCCCGAGAGACGACCAGCGGGTGCGAGTGGTCGAGCAGCAGTTCCAGCGCGCCGGCCTCGACCAGCTTCTGATGCTCCTGAAAGTACGCGACAATGTGTTCTCGCAGGTTGCTCGCCAACGACCCCTCCGAGCGAACCTACCGAACCGCGGGGACGGCTCCGCCGACCGCGCGACGGGCTCGGAGGGAGGCCGGCTTATTTCAAGTCTCGCGCGCGGAACGTCGCGGGCGCGACGCCGGCGGGTCTACCGGTACGATTCCTTGGCGTACGAGGCACCCTTCGGATACTTCTCCTTGAGGTGCTCCATGAACTTCTCGGGCGCTCGCTCCAAGTGGGCGCCATACCACTGCACGACCACGTCCTTCAGGACCCGATGCAGGTCGCCGATCTTGGCGTCGTCCTCCGGCGCGTCGTAGAGGACCGCCTGGCTCATCATCCGCATCCACCCGGAGTACCGGTGGTAGCTCTCGCCCTCGCACCACTCGAAAATCCCCCGGAGGTGGTTGCCGCCCTCGGGCGTCCGGTAGTACCAGAAGCGGAGCGTGAAGCCGACCCAGCCGGCCGACCGGTCCGCGAGCTCGATCGTCTTGACGCCGCCGAAGTCGAACTGGTCGCGGAACGTCCACTTGGTGGGGTACTCCACGAACGTCGCGAACAGCGTCTGGGCGGGGTCGATCGTCAAGTGGACGCTGACCTCCTCGAACTGGTTGTGGACCTCCCAGAGGTCCTGGAGCAGCCGCTTGTTGAGCTCGGCCCGGTGCGTCAGGTCCTCACCCGTCTTGGGCGCGTTCGCCTTCTGGGTGCGGACGAGCTCGGACTTGAGGGACGTCACAAAATCGTCGTCCGACAGGTGCTCGGTCACGCTCTCGGGTTCGCCCGGCACCGGCACTTCCACGGCCTTGCGCGCAGCTCGACGGGGCATTCGGGTGCTCTCCGAGAGCGCGTAGCGGACCGTGCTATAAAGAAAGTCGGTCAACTGGTCGAGGGCCGGACCGAGGCCCCGGCGGGCCCCGCCCGGGGCCGGCCTCCCGCTTAAATACCGCACTCGACATTCGATGGTCGGAAGGAACCCCCGGAGGCGGACGAAATTCCCGTTCGGCCGTCGCTGGAGATCCGGAATCACGACTCATGATCCACGCCCCCCTCTGTCGTAGGCTCCGCGCATCGACCGGCGACGCTCGACGGGTCTAACCGCCTCCGTGCAGGGCCCCGCTCCCGCGGGGTGCCTTCCGACACGGAGAAACGAAATGACCAACGACCCCAGCGCCGCGAAATACCAGATCCGAGCCCGCATCACCGCCGACGGTGTCATCGACAAACCCGACGTGGTGGGTGCGGTCTTCGGACAGACCGAAGGCCTCCTCGGTGACGAACTCGACCTGCGCGACCTCCAGAAATCCGGCCGCATCGGACGGATCGAGGTCGAGATCGACTCCCGCAAGGGCAAGACCGAGGGCGAGATCCTGATCCCGTCCTCGCTCGACCAGGTCGAGACCGCCATCTTGGCGTCCGGCCTCGAGACCGTCGACCGGATCGGACCCTGCCGGGCCAAGATCGAGGTCGTCAGCGTCGAGGACATCCGCATCTCGAAGCGCCAGAAGGTCGTCGACCGGGCCAAGGAAATCCTCGCCCGGCTCCAGGAGGAGTCGAAGGGCGTCGGTCTCGCCCTGACGGAGGCGGTCCGCAAGACCGTCCAGGTCGACGAGATCACCACCTACGGACCGGAGCACCTGCCCGCGGGCCCGAACATCGACCAGGCCGACGCGCTCATCGTCGTCGAGGGTCGGTCGGACGTGCTCGCGCTCCTGCGCTGCGGCATCAAGAACGTCATCGCCGTCGAGGGGACGAGCGTCCCGCAGACGGTGAAGGACTTGTCGCGCGGCAAGACCGTCACCGCCTTCACGGACGGCGACCGGGCCGGCGAGCTGATCCTGCGGGAGATGCTGCAGACGATGGACCTGGACTTCGTCGCGCGCGCCCCGCGCGGGAGCGAGGTCGAGGAGCTCACCCAGAAGCAGCTCTTGAAGTGCCTGCGGAACAAGATCCCGATCAACCAGTACCTGGAGATGAGCGGGTTCGAGTCGACCGGCGCCACCCGGGAGCCCCGCGAGGACCGCGGGGAGTCCGGTGGCAGCGGCCGCCCCGAGCGGCGCGATGAGCGCAACGGGGGCCGACGGGAGGAGCGCGAGCGGATGCCCGTCCCCGTGGCCCGCCCGGTCGCACCCTCGCCCCCGGCGGCGGCCCCGGTGCCCCTCACGCCCGAACTGACGCACTACTTCGACCTGCTCAACGGCGTGGAGAACGCGTCCCGTGCGCTCTTCGTCGGCGAGAACGATGCCGTCGTCGGGGAGGTCCCGGTCAAGGACATGATCGAGGCGATCGCCGCCCTGGGCGAGCCCGCGAAGGCGGTCGTCTTCGACGGGATCGTCAGCCAGCGCCTCCTGGACGTCGCCCAGGAGAAGGGCATCGGCACGGTCGTCGGCACCCGGCTGGGTCCCCTCGGCAAGATCCCGGAGTCGATCCGGATCTTCACGAAGGCCGACCTGGCGGTCCCCGGCACCGCCCGGTAATCGCCCCACCCCTTCCCCGCGGGGGCCGGTAGGCCCCCGCGACATACCTTTACCCAGCGCACCCCATCCACCGGTCACCGACATGGCCACGAACGCGGAGGGGACCCGGCATCTCCCGGGCTCGGTCGAGGAGATCGAGTCGACGGCCGACATTCCCATCCCGACCGACCCGCTCCAGCGGGTGATCGGGCAGGAGAAAGCGGTCGAGACGGCCCGGATCGCCGCCTACCAGCATCGGCACCTGCTGCTCGTCGGACCGCCGGGGATCGGCAAGTCGATGACCGCCCAGGCGCTCGCACTGCACCTGGACCGGCCCCGCACGGAGATCCGGGTCGTCCACAATCCCGAGAACCCGGAGCGACCCAGCGTCGAGATGGCGACGCGCGAGGAGGTCTATCACGAGCGCGAGGCCGCCCGGTCCGTCGAGGGCGAACTCATCTCGCCGCAGGAGGCGCCCGTCTCGGTCGCGGAGCGGCTGGGCTACCGGTGTCCCCGGTGCAGCTTCGTCTCCACGCCGGCGGAGCGGTATTGTCCCAGTTGCGGCAACCTCAAGCAGTCCCTGCCCGGCGCCGCCGGCACCGGCAACCCGTTCCGCGATCTGGTCGGCGGGATCCTGGAGCTCACGGTCAGCCCGGGCGGCAACCCGCAGGAGTCGGTCCGCACGACCCGCCTGCGCAACGGCGTCGAGGAGGTCGTCTCCTACGAACGGGCCGGCGAACAGATCAAGGTCCTCGACCAGCGCGCGCTCGAACGCCGGCGTACGCTGCAGCGCGAAAGTCCGCGCAAGGTCATCGTCAAGCTCGACCGGACGACGTTCGTCATGGCGACCGGCGCGAGCGAAACCGAGCTCTTGGGCGACGTCCGGCACGACCCGTACGGCGGCCACCCTCAGCTGGGCACGCTCCCGTACGAGCGCGTCATCCCCGGGGCGGTGCACGAGGCCCACGAGGGCGTGCTGTTCATCGACGAGCTGCCCTCGCTCGGCCCGATCCAGCGGCACATCCTCACCGCGATGCAGGAGAAGCGGTTCCCGATCACGGGCCGCAACCCCCAGAGCGGCGGCGCCTCCGTGCGCGTCGACTCGGTCCCGTGCGACTTCATTCTCGTGGCCGCGGCCAACATCCAGGACATCCACCGGATCCTCTCGCCGCTCCGTTCGCGGATCGCCGGCGGGGGCTACGAGGTCCTGCTGGACACTGCGATGCCGGACTCGCCGGCGAATCGTCTCCGGCTCGCGCAGTTCACCGCCCAGGAGATCGCGGTGGACGGACGGATCCGGCCCGCGACCCGCGAAGCGGTGCTCGAGATCATCAAGGAAGCCCGCCGGCGCGCCGAAGTGCTGGACGGCCGGCGGAACGCGCTGACCCTGCGCCTGCGCGAGCTGGGCGGGCTCATCCGCACCGCGGGCGACCTGGCCGCCGTCTCCGGCAGCGACCATCTGGAGGCGAAGCACGTCGCGGAAGCGCTGCGTCGCGCCCGGTCGATCGAGGAACAGGTCCGCGAGACGTACGGCTCGTTCCAGGGCGGACTGCGCCAGGACGTGACCGAGTCGCAGCGCCAGTCGATGGGCTACTACAACTGGAACGACCACCCGGACGCGGGCGGCCAGTTCCCCGGCGGCTACGGATAGGCCCGGAGGGGCCCGTTCGGGGCCGGAGTCGGGGGAGATTTGGGAACGTTCTTTCACAATCGACGACCCCCCGGACGCCCTCGTGTAGGTCAAGGAGGTGAATCGATGGAACGCACCCACCGCCTCGCCCTCGGACTGCTCGGGGCCGGAGGCGCCGTCGCCGCGGTCCTGCTGCTGTTGACCGCGTCCGGCGCCGCCACCTCGCTCGGCCTGGACGAACGGACCAACACCGCGACCGGGACCTCGGCGACGAACTGCACGGCCCCCCACCGCGCGAGCGGCAACACGACCGGCAACAGCACCGCCCCGCGCTGCCCACCCTGTCCGCCGCCCGGCTCGCCGCCGCCGACCAACGCGACCGGTAACGGGACCGCGAACGGAACCGCGCCCCGGTGCCTGCCGTGTCCCCCGCCCGGCGCCCCGCCGCCCGCGAACGGCACCGGCAACGCG
>JASHSU010000053.1 GCA_030038605.1 Thermoplasmata archaeon
GCCAGCACCACCAACCCGACCTCGCTGAGCCCCTCCTCCGGAGCGTCGAACGGTCTGACGACGGCCCTCGGCAGCGTCACCGACCCCGCGCCGCCGACGACCGTGCAGGGCGAGCCCGAGGCCGTGGGGACCGCCCAGCAGCAACAGGGTTGCCTCCTGACGGGCACGGGATGTCCGGCCGCCGTAGCGCCGGGCCACCCCAACCTGGCCGGGCTCGTGGGGTTGGTGACGGTCGGTGCGGTCGTCTTGGTCGCGGTCCTCGTCGCCGTCGTCGTGGCCGAGCGCCGCCGGATGCCCCCGCCCGCCTACCCGAACGCGGCGCTCTATCCGCCGGGGGCCGGCGCTGCCCCGGTGCGCGCGCCCGCGACTCCGCCCCCGGCGCCCGCCGAGGACGACCCGTTGCGCAACCTCTGGTAGGCCCTCGTTACGCGGTCGCCCGCGACCGCGGGGCCGGGGCGGACGCGATCGGATACCGCAGGATCGCCCCGATCCCGCCGAATCCCTTCGAGAGCATCTCCCCCTCCTCGCTCTCGCTCGAGACGAGCCGGGCCACCGCCCCGGAGGCGGACGCCCGGCGGAACAACCCCTCGACGAAGTCTTCGTTGGAGACTTCGGTCAGGCTCCGCTGGCCGCACGACGGGCAGGGTCCGTCCAGTACGCGGTCGACCTCCTCGTCCTGGAGCGTGCGCTGGAATTCGTGACCGCAGCTCGTGCATCGGAACGTGACCCGCTGCCGTCGCAACCCCTCGGAGATCAACAACGTGTCGACGGCGCCCAAGTCGAGCGCCCGGTTCACGTCCGCTTCCCCGTAGACGGCTAGGCCGCTCTCCGCCTTGCGCACCTCGCCCAGAAACCGCTGGATGAGGCGCTTCTCCTCCGTGAGCTCGAGGCCATGGAGGGTCTGGGTTGCCCGTTCGACCAGCTCCTTGAGCCCGTACTCGTCGGTGTACCCGACATCGAACAGGGGCTGGACGACCTTCTGCTGCAGCTCGTAGTGCAGGTAGTTTTCCTTGTAGAAGTACTCCTTCGTCGCGCCCGGCCCGCCGAGAAGGATCCCCTTCAGTTGTTCCTTCTTCGGGAGGAAGATCTCGTTGCTCATCTCCCCGATCCGGACGAAGAAGTCGTGGGCGGCATGCTCGATCATCCGTTCGAACCGGTGCTGGGATTGGCCACCCCGGCCGTGCTTGCTCGGCACCTGCGACTGCCGGTTGCGCAGCGCTTCGACGCGCTTGCCGCGCAGGAACCCGATCGTCACCTCGGCTCGGTCCATGACGATGAGTCCCCACAGGTCGGGCTCGTGGACCATCGACAGGAGCGGTTCCAGGAAGAAGTTCGAATCGCACCGGTAAAGGTACGTACGCAACGGCTCGGGGGGCTCGACGATGAACGTGACCGGCTCGGACTTGTCCGCCCCGACGGCCTTGCTGCCGACGAAGAAGGCGACCCCGTGCTCGGGAGGTTCCTTGAACTGCCGGACCCGGCCCATAAGCGACTCGATCGCCCACATGACGTTCTTCCGGGTCGTCCGACTCTTGATGTTGGAACTCTGGGCGTACTCGTTCCGCAGGTACGACATCACGTCGGAGATCTGCTTGCCCGGTGGCACGTAGAGAGTGACCAGTTCCGTCGCCCGCCCCCGGACCTTCCCGATCTCGTCCATCTTTCGCTGGAACGAGTAGCGGGCCAACTGCGGATCGATGGCGGGCGGCTCGTCGCTCATGCGACCTCCGGCTCGGAGGGGCGTTCGCCGCTATCTATCGTGGCACTGGGGTCCCGGTCGCCTCGCGCCGCCGCGCGGCGCCCGTGCCCGGGGCGGAACAGTCAGAGAAGGCGGCGGATGTGCTCGTCGATGACCTCTTCGGGGTACGCCCCCACGATTCGGTCGACGAGCTTTCCCTGCTTGTAGAACAGGAGGGTCGGGATGCTCATGATGCCGAGAGCGCCGGCCTTCTCGCCGTTGTCGTCGGAGTTCATCTTCGCGAACGCGACCTTGCCGTGGTACTTCTCGCTCAGCCGGTCGACGATGGGGGAGACCATCCGGCACGGACCGCACCAGGGGGCCCAGACATCGACCACGGCCGCCGTGTTGTCCTGCGCGAACTTGTCGAAACTGGTCCCGCCGATCTCCGAAACGGACATTGAAACTCCCGGTACTCTCTCGACAACCCCCGGGCTATTAAATCATTCAGGAACGTGCGGGTAATCGAGAGCAAATTCGGGGCCGGCAGCCCTAGGTCTTTGTAGCATGTCATGCCTACGTACCGTCACGTCGGGGCCCGTTCCCCGGCGCTGGACGGGCGATGATTGCTGAGGGGAGTCTGATGTCCGGGGACGCGGTGCCGTTCGTCGACCGAGCCGCCCGACGGGCGTCGATCATGTCGCCCGCCGCCCGCAAAGCGATCCAGAACCGGATGCTGATGTTCCGCCAGTCAGCCCTGGACCGCATCGAGGACGTGACCGGGGCGACGCCCTCCGACCTCCAGCGGTTCCGACGGGAGGTGCGGGCGAGCCGCCTGCCCGACACCCTCCTCGAGCGGGGCGCCGGTCTCGCGTTCACCCGGGAGCTGCCGCAAGGGGCCCTGCTCTACCTGATCGTTCGGGCCCAGCGTCCGTCGGTCGTGGTCGAGACCGGCGTAGGACCGGGGTACTCGACCGCCTGGATTCTCGCCGCGCTCGACGACAACCGGTCCGGGGAACTCACGTCGCTGGGTCCGGGGCCGATCGCCGGACGTTCGGTCGGGGTGAACGACGTGGCGCTCGGCCAGTTCGTTCCGCCGAACCTCCGGGCCCGCTGGACCCTCGCCCTCGGTAACACCGAGGACCGACTGCGGGAGATCCTCGCCCAGTTCGGCGCGATCGACCTGTTCCTGTACGACAACGGGCCGAACGGCGCACGGGCGCGGTTCGAGCTCCTGGCGGCCTGGGAGCGACTGACGCCGCGGGGGATCCTGCTGGCACACCACATCGATGCTTCGCCCGCCTGGGCGACGTTCTGCCGTTCGCAGGGCGTCCCCACCCAGACGCTCGACCCGGGTCCGCCTCCGATGGGCGTCCTCGGCATGCGGCGGGCCGCCCGCTAGCGCTCGAGTTCCTCGACCAAGTGGATCGCCGCCGGAACGATCAGCTTCTCCAGGGCCGTCCGCACCGCCCGTTCGCTGCCGGGTAGAGCGAACACCGGCTTTCCGCGGAGAAGGTAGAGCGCCGCCCGGCTGATGAGCGCCAGCGGCCCGACCTCCTGGAAACTGAGGGACCGGTAGATCTCGCCGAATCCCTCCAGTCGCTTGCCTCCCATCGCCTCCAGCGCGTTGACCGTCAGGTCGCGCGAGCTGACGCCGGTCCCTCCCACCGTGACGGCGAGCTCGACCGGGATCTCGGTCAGCCAGGGTTCCAACGTGTCCCGCACGTCGGCGACCGAGTTGGCGACCAACTGGTAATGCACGACCTTGTGACCGTTCTGCGCCAAGATCTCCCGGGCGAGATGGCCGGAGGGGTCGTCGTCCTCCGTGTGCGTGTCGGAGACCGAGAGGACGACGCACCCGAGCGAACGGGTGCCTCCCAGGTGGTGTCGGCTCGCGGCGGTCGCGGGGGCACTGGTGTCGGTCATGGAGTTCCGGTCCGACCCTTACGCTTCCCGGTCACACGGACCGGACCGAGCGCGGTGGTCGGGTAGAGCCCGCGCCCATCCTTCTCGAGGTACTTGACCATGTCCCACACGGTCAACAGGGCCACGGTCGCCCCGACCAGGGCCTCCATCTCGACTCCCGTCCGGCCGAACGTGGACGCCTCGGCGGTGACCCGGACCCCGCGGGCCGTGACGCGGGCTGTTACCGAGCTCGACGTCAGCGGGACGACGTGACAGTGAGGGATCAACTCGGGAGTCCGCTTCATGGCGAGAAGTCCGGCCAATTCGCCGGTGCCCAGCGGGTCCCCCTTCTCCACCCGTCGGGTGCGAATCGCCCGACGGGTGGCCGGCGCCAGCGTGAGGTCGCCGACCGCGGTCGCCGTTCGTTCGACGACGGGCTTCGCCCCGACGTCCCGCTGGCGAGCCACGCCCTCACCGCCCGGCGGTGGTGGTCGCCGCAATGTGGGCCAGCACGGCCTCGAGTTGGATCCGGTCCGAGGCGCCCTGGGCCAGGCGGAAGTCGACCTCGCCGAGGTACTCGATCAGACGGACCTTCTCCCGGGCCGGCAGGACGTTCTCCGCGATATCGGGCAGGTAGCCGTGGATCGCCCGCAGGATCTCCTCTCCTGCGGCGCCTCGGTCGGTGAACAAGGCGTAGAGCCGGTCGCGTGCCTCGAGGAAGTTCCCCGCCACCGCCGCACCGAGCATCCCTTCGACCTCCCGGCGGAGCGGGACGGTCGCATGCTCCTTGACCGACTCGGCGGTGACCGTGGCGACGCCGGTGCTGGCCAGCTGGAGCAGATTGATGGCCCGGCGCATGTCCCCCGAGCTCGCGGTCACGATGGCTTCGAGCGCCTCCGGGGTGGCCTTTTTCCCTTCGCCCGCGACGACCCGCTCCAGCTGCTTGCGGACCGCCTCATTGGAGTAGGCCCGGAACCGGAACACCGCGCATCGGGACTGGATCGGCTCGATGACGCGGGACGAGTAGTTGCACGACAGGATGAACCGGCACGATCCCGAGTAGCGCTCCATCAGCCGTCGGAGGGACGCCTGGGCCTCGGCGGTGAGGTTGTCCGCCTCGTCCAGGAACAGGAGCTTGAATCCGACCGACCCGATGGGCGAGGTGCGAGCATACCCCTTGATGGTCGTCCGCACAGTGTCGATGCCCCGTTCGTCCGAGGCGTTGAGTTCGAGGAAGCTTTGCCGCCACTCGTCGCCATACAGGTCGCGGGCGAGGCAGAGCGCGGCCGTGGTCTTACCCGTCCCCGGGGGCCCGGCGAACATCAGGTGAGGCAGCGACCGCTGGGCGGCATACGCCCGCAGGAGCGGCACGATCGAATCCTGCCCGACCATTTGGGCGAGCGAGGTCGGTCGATACTTCTCGACCCACACTGCTTCCGCCGCTCGGTCGGCCATCCGCCCCTCGGGCCGGTCTCGCTGACCGACTACTTAGCGTTCCCGGACACCCGGCGAGCGAAGCCGGCGCAATCGGCCGAACTCGGACTCGTCGAGCCGATGTCGGACGAGAGCCGCCGCCACCAATCGTGCGTACTGACCGAGGGCCTGGCGGTGACCTCCGTGGTCCTCGCGCTCGACGACGCGGACCAGTCCGCGAAGTTCTTCGAGGGACACTTCGAACCAACGGTGGTCGTTGCGGACCAGGGTCGCCACCGTCGTCAGAGGCGAATCCGGCTCGGCCCAGCCGGCCATCGCGGGGGACGCGTCGATGTGCCGCTGGATCCGACGGGCAGCAGTCTCCATTGCGTCGCGAAGGTCCGGAAGGGAGTACTCCTCGAGGAGGACCAACTGGTCCCCGAGCCGCCCCAGCCAGGCTACGAAGGGGTCGAACCCTTCCGGAGCCGGGGGGACGCGTCGGACGTCGACGACGGGGTCCATGCCCCCACACACCGGCACGGGATTAAGCGGCGTTCACGGCCGCACCCGGAGTTCACCGGGAGTGTGCGTTGGGCGTGCGCTGAGGGCATGGCTCCGGGGGCCCGTCCTCCGGGCGATGTATGCCTTCCCGCTGCGCCTGCAACCCGAGCACATCGTCCTCGACCGCATGACCGCACGAACGCCGTCGCCATGGGATCCAACGACCCCCGGGCTACTGCGTCGGGTGGCGTACCGTCGAACGAAGCCACCCCGCGAGTCCGGTACGCGCTTATAGCACGGCTCGCTCCGGGCGCCGTGTCCGCCCCGGGGGCCGTTTCGGACGAAGGGTGCGAGCCGATCCACGGTTACCGGATCTACTGGAAGAGCGTCGGCGCGCCCGGGCCCCGGGGAACCGTGGTGGTCCTGCACGGCGGCCCCGGGGCCACGCACGATTACCTCCAGCCGTTCTCGGACCTGGCGGCGGTCGGATACCGGGTCATCTACTATGACCAGCTGGGGTGTGGCCGGTCGGAGCTCGCTCGGTCGGAAGTAGAGTACTCTGTCGACCGGGATGTCGAGGACCTCGAGGCGCTCCGCACCTCCCTGGGCTTAGGGACCGTCCATCTCATCGGGTCCAGCTACGGCGGCATGCTGGCGATCGCCTACACGCTCGCCCATCCCGAGGGGGTTCGAACGTTGGTCTCGGCGAGCGGACTGGCCGATGTGCCCCTGACCCGACGCGAGATGCAGGGGCTGAAGCGCCAGCTCCCCGCCGACGTGCAGGCCGTGATGGCCCGTCATGAGGCCCTGGGCGAGTACCAGCACCCGGAGTATCTTCGGGCGGTCCTCGTGTTCTACCGGAACTTCCTCTGCCGCATGGACCCCTGGCCGGCGGAGGTCAGCTACAGTCTCGATCACATCAGCCTGCCCAAGTACGGGCACATGAACGGGCCGAACGAGTTCACGATCACGGGGACGATCCGGGAGTACGACGCGACACCCCGACTGCCGGAGATCCGGGCGCCCACCCTGGTGACCGTCGGCCGGTATGACGAGGTGACTCCGGTCGTTGCCGAGTCGATCCATCGGGGGATCTCGGGCTCGGAGATGGTCGTTTTCGAACACAGCGCCCACCTCGCTTTCTGGGAAGAGCGGGAGCGGTACTTTCGCGTCCTGGGCGACTTCCTACGGCGTCGGGGTTGACCGTCTAGACGCCGGCCGGCGGCGAGACGGCGTCGGTCGCGAAGGATGGGTCCCGACCGACGAGCCGGCGCCGAAGCCAGTACAGCAGGTAGGCGAACACCGCCGACACGAGCAGGATGCCGGGGACGCTGAACTCGACGATGACGTCCCAGGCGAACAGGATACCGAGCATGCCGACCGCGATGGCAAAGAGGGTCCGTTCGGGCCGTTCCGAGCCGGCGTACCGCACCACGATGAACACGGCCAACGCTCCGACCAGGACCACGAGGGTCCCGGCGATCCACGCGGACACAGCTGGCCGGTTGGAGAGCACCAGGATGGCGGTCCAGGCGATGAAGGGAAGGGCAGCCGCCACCGAGATCAGCCAGGACGGGAGGCGGGCACGGCCCTCCCGAGGCCGCAGAAGGTCACCGGGAACCCACCAGGCGAGCGAGATCAGGGCGAGGGCGACGAGCAAGAACAGGAGCAAGGCGGCCGGGCTGGGGCCGTGCCCGACGACTACGGCGAACAACGTCACGACGAGCACGTAGACCGCCGCGGTGAGCCCGAGGGCGCCCCGGTCCAGCCAGCGGACGGTACGGACGTCCGGGAAGATCAGACGGACCAGCAGCAGGGGAAGAGCGATCGAGTAGGTCGCGTGGAAGACGGACAGCCCGAGCGCCCAAAGCCAGTTGACGCCGAAGGCGTGACCGTAACTCCCGAGGGCGTACACCGGCGCTCCGCTCGTCTCGAAGAACGTATGGACGGCCAGCCCCTCCTCCGCGATCCCGTACGCCGCGCCCAGGAGCAGGATCGACGCCCACCCCTTGTGAAAGTAGACGGCGAACTCCCGGATCAAGAGGGCCCCGGTCCCGTACAACCCGACGATTCCAAGGAAGCTCACCGCGAAGAACGCCGGCGCGACGAACAGCGTCGTGATCGGCGTCGAACCGGTGAGGAGCTCCGGGATCGACGGGGCCAGGAGAAGCACCGCAAGGACCGGCCATCGGGGCCGGATGAGTAGGCGCACGCGCGATGCGTCGGTCCTCGGGCTAGATGAACCGTTCGGGCCAACGGTCCCCCGGGGTTAAGAGAAGGGCCACGTTCCCGGCTGCGCATCGATGCGGGAACGTCTCGCCCACGTGGTGTTTCGCGGTACGATCCGCGAGCGCTCGGTCGAGCCGTACATCCGGCTCCTTCGTGTCCTGCGGGGCCGACGTCGGATCAAGGGCGTACTGCTCGACATCTCGAGCGGGGGCGGCGAGGCGGTCGCCTCGTTCGATTTCTACCTGGCCGTCCAGCGACTGAACGAGGTTAAGCCGGTCTTCGCCACGATCGGCTCGATCGCGGCGTCCGGGGCCTACATGGCCGCCGTGGGCGCCCGCCGGGTTTTCGCCTATCCCGAGTCGGAGGTCGGGTCGATCGGGGTAGTCTTCCCGCACCTGGCGGTCCGGGGCCTGCTGGACCGTCTGGGCATCTCGGTCGAGTTGCTGCACGTCGGGGAGCACAAAGATGCGTTCCAGGGGTACCGACCGTTGACCGAGGTGGAGCGGGCCAAACTCCTGGCCGTCGCCCAGCAGAGCTACGACGAGTTCGTCGGGCTCGTGGCGCGGGCGCGCCATCGCTCCGTCGAGGAGATCCGAGCGCTCGCGACCGGAGAGTTTTGGAGCGGTCGTCGGGCGCTCGAGCTAGGACTCATCGACGCCCTGGGCGACCGCGAGGTCGCCCTGTCGGCGCTGGCCGAAGCGACCGGGGTTCCGGTGGGCAAGACGGTCCGACTGGCTCCGCCGCGACCGTTCATCGACCGGCTGCTCACGGGCAATTCGGCCACCAGCGGCGGGCTCGCGGGCCGGCTCCACGACGCCCTCGAGGACTCGGTCCTGAGTGCCTCGTCG
The DNA here is from genome assembly GCA_030038605.1 of Thermoplasmata archaeon. Lineage (GTDB taxonomy): Archaea > Thermoplasmatota > Thermoplasmata > Lutacidiplasmatales > UBA184 > Lutacidiplasma. Next base: position 8,575 of record JASHSU010000053.1, read on the forward strand.
TTCGGTCTGCGCCGGTAGACCGGGCCCTGCGAGCGACTATATACTCCCCCGGGCGTCGGCGCCGCAGCGATGCCCGACAACCGCCGATCCGGCTTCTCCAGCGCGGCTGGTCTCATCCAGTACTACGACATGGAGGAGACGCGGGCGCTGAAGATCAACCCGTATCTCGTCCTCTCGCTGGGGATCGCCGCCGCGGTGCTGGTCGAGATCCTCAACTGGCGGCTGGGGTAGCGCGCCCGAGCATCGGGAGCTCCCGTTCGACCGGGGACTGGCCGGGCAGGAATCGGCCCTCCGTGGTCCGTCCGAGCAGGTAGACCTTCGACTCGGGCGACTCGTCCAGCACGAGGTATCCGGTCCGCTCCGCAAGACGGTGCGCGAACGCCCCGACGTCCTCGTGCGAGGGCACGTGGTCCTTGCCGAGTCGTTGCCTCGACTTGCCCATGTAGACGTAGCCCTTGGGCTCGATGAAGTCGGGCCGGGCCAGAGCGTCCAGCTCCGCGTACGCGTCCACCCACCCGAGGTTCCACCCTTTGACGAGCGTGTGCCGAACCACCCGGCGGGTACGGAGGTCGCGCACGATGGCCAGGGATTCGCGGAGGTGTTCGAACGCGTGCTCGTCGGCGGGGAGCGTGAGCCGGCGGAAGACCTCGCGATTGGGCGCGGTCACGGAGACGTAGAGTTGCGTGGGCAGCGGGTCGAGGGCGCGCAGGGCGTCCGGGTTGGTCCCGTTGGTGACGAGGAACGTGGTGATCCCGCGCTCGTGACACAACTCCAAGAACCGGTTCATCTTGGGGTAGAGCGTCGGCTCGCCCGTGAGCGAGATGGCGATATGCTTGGGAGTTTGGGACGATTCCCACCGTTCGAGCGCGACCGAAGGGTCTCCTTTGAACCCGGAGAGGATCCGGCGCTGGGCCTCCACCGACCGGTCGAGCAGCGTCTCCGGGTCGTCGAACTCCGGCATCACCGCGTCGTTCTCCCACCCCTGATTTCTCCAGCAGAACCGACACTGGAGGTTGCACGAGTCGATGGCGGGCGACATCTGCAGACAGCGGTGGCTTTCGATCCCGTAGAAGCGGCCCTTGTAGCAGTCGCGCCCTCGCGTGAGCGACTCGCGGGTCCAGTAGCAGAGCTTGACCGCGCTGTGCCGGCCCACGAGTTGATACCCCTGACCGGCGAGTTCGTTGGAGAGGTCCTGGTCGCCCATCGTGCGTCGGTCCACCCGGGGTTCGACCCATAAGTCTTTCCGAGGCGTCCCGCGTGGCGCCCGCTCCGGGAGGCACCGTGGAGCGGAACGTCCAGTGGCTCGGGTTCGGCGCGGTCATCCGGGCGACCGGGGTGAGCCTCATCCTTCCGTTCGCCGCCCTCTTCTTTCGGAATGTCCTCGGACTCGGGTACACCGAGATCGGGCTCCTCATCGCGGCGATGGGCATCCTTCCCCTGACCGTCGTCACGGTTGCGGGTCTGGTCGTCGACCGCATCGGACGTCGGCGGGTGCTCCTGCTCGCCCTGGTGGTCGAGGCTTCGGCCGTGCTCGTCACCGCGTACTCGATGGAGCTCCGGTCGCTGGTCGGCGTCGTGGCGGGGGGCATCGCCATCTCCACCGCGGGCACGTTCGCCGGCCCGGCCCTCTCGGCCTACGTCGCGGATTTTCTGGTGGGGTCCGAACGAACGCTGGGCTTCACCTACGTCCGCATCGGGTGGAATGTCGGGTTCACGGTCGGCGTGCTGTCCGGCGGTGTGTTGATCGGTTTCCTCGGGTTTGCCACCGTCGGCTTCGCGGCCGGGACGGTCCTCATCGTCAGCACCACCTTCCTCGCGTTCGGACTCCAACCGTCCCCGTACGACCGGGACCGAGCCGCAGGCGTCCCTCGGTCGACCGCGGGGGAAGGGACCGGATTACGCGACTCGCTGCGGGTCCTGGCCCGGGACCGGGTCTTCCTCGCGCTGTGCGCCTCCACCGCCCTCGCCGGTCTCACCCTCGGTCAGTGGGGGGTCACCTTCCCGCTCTACGCCAACACGGTCCTCCACCTTCCCTACGCCATCGTGGGCCTCGGACTGGCGGTGAACGGCGTGCTCGTCGTCGTGGCCCAGGCCCCGACGACCCGGGCCGCGGCGGGCCATCGCCACACGACGGCCCTCTACCTCGGGACGCTCCTCTACGTGGCGGGATTTCTGCTCCTCGCGCTCGTGGCCCTGGTTCCGGCGCTCGTGCTGGCGATCTTCTTCGGCGCGGTGGTCGTGCTCACGATGGGCGAGAACGTCGAGTCGATCCCGACGACGACCCTGCCGTCCAACCTCGCCCCCCGCTCCGAGGTCGGCGCCTATAACGGCGCCTTCTTCGCCCTCATCGGCGTCGGCCAGGTCCTCGCCCCGACCCTGGGGGGCGTGGTGCTCGCCGCGAATCTGGGGCCGGCCCTCACCTGGGGGCTCCTCTGCCTGCCCGCGCTGCCCGCCCTGGCCCTTCTCCGGTGGTACGTCGTCCCTCAGATCGACGGGCGGGCCAACCGCGCCTGAGTCGACCTCGGGCTACGTGAACTCTTCCCGCTCGAACAACCAGAGGCCGCCGAACGTCGTCAGCAAGAAGTACCCGGCCATGACCGCCAGGCCCTCGGGGTAGGTCGGGTT
>JASHSU010000054.1 GCA_030038605.1 Thermoplasmata archaeon
CTGACGCAGCGGCTCGTGCACGCACTCGCGACCGGCAACTGGGTCGGGGGCCGGGCCGGTGTGAGCCAAGTGCTCGACCGGACCAGCCACATGTCGACCATCAGCCATCTCCGCCGGGTCACGAGCCCGCTCACCCGCAGCCAGCCGCACTTCGAGGCACGGGACCTGCACCCGACGCAGTGGGGCCGGCTCTGTCCCAACGAGACGCCCGAGGGACAGAACTGCGGTCTCGTCAAGAACTACGCGCTCTGCGTCGACGTCTCGGAAGGCGCGGACGAAGAGGAGGTCACCCTCATCCTCCGCGACCTCAACACGCGTGAGATCGGTCCGGACGTGCTGGAGGAGTCGGCCGCTCCGAAGGGGAAACGCGCCGCCCGGGTCTACGTCAACGGTAACCTGGTCGGTCTCCACTCCCAGCCGGTCGAGCTGGTCCGGGAGATCCGCGAGCGGCGCCGCACCGGCACGCTCTCGCCGACGCTCGGCGACAAGACCTACGAGATCAACGTCCGCTACGACGACGAGATGAACGAGGTCATCGTCCACTGCGACTCGGGCCGACTCCGTCGGCCGCTCATCGTCGTGAAGGGAGGCGTCCCGCGCGTCACCCGCTCCGACCTGGACGACCTGGCCCGTGGCACGCTCTCGTTCTCCGACCTCATCCGCCAGGGGAAGATCGAGTGGGTCGACGCGGAGGAGGAGGAGGACAGCCTCATCGCCGTCGACCCGTACGTCCCGCCCGACCGGTGCCCGAAGTGCGGCAAGGCGCTCTCCCGGTCCGACCTCCGCTGGATGTCGATGGGCGACAAGACCGAGAAGACGAGCGTCGAGTGCGGTCTCTGCCACCAGGAGTTCCCGACGCCGACGCTGCTCACCGAGCGGCACACGCACTTGGAGATCGACCCCAACCTCATGCTCGGCGTCTGCACCGGCCTCATCCCGTATCCCGAGCACAACCCGGCGCCGCGCAACACGATGGGTTCGGGGATGGCCAAGCAGGCCCTCGGCGTCGAGTCGGTCAACTACCGCCGTCGTCCGGACACGCGCGGCCATCTGCTGCACTACCCGCAGGCGCCGCTGCTCCAGACGCAGACGATGCGCTACGTCCACTTCACCGAGCGGCCCGCGGGCCAGAACTTCGTGGTCGCTATCCTCTCCTACGAGGGGTACAACATGCAGGACGCGCTCGTCCTCTCCCAGGCCGCGGTCGACCGCGGGCTTGGCCGGTCGTCGTTCTTCCGGACGTACCGTGGGGAGGAGCGGAAGTATCCGGGCGGTCAGGAGGACCGGTTCGAGATCCCTCGGCCCGACGTCGCCGGGGCACGCGTCGACACCGCCTATCGCAACCTGGGCGAGGACGGACTCATCTTCCCCGAGCTCGAGGTGACCGAGGGGGACGTGCTGGTCGGCAAGACCAGCCCGCCGCGGTTCCTCGAGGAGAAGACCGACCTGCTCACGCCCCAGAAGCGACGCGAGACGAGCGTCACGGTCCGTTTCGGCGAGTCCGGCTGGGTGGACAACGTCATCCTCACCGAGGGCGAGAACATCAGCAAGCTCGTCAAGGTCAAGGTCCGCAACCAGCGGGTCCCCGAGCTCGGCGACAAGTTCGCGAGCCGGCACGGTCAGAAGGGGGTCGTCGGCCTCATCGTCCCGCAGCAGAACCTGCCGTTCACGCGGGACGGGATCACGCCGGACCTGCTGATCAACCCGCACGCCATCCCCTCGCGCATGACGGTCGCCCACGTCCTGGAGATGCTGGGCGGCAAGGTCGGCGCGCTCGAGGGCCGGACGATCGACGGCACGGCGTTCTCCGGCTCGCGGGAGGAGTCGCTGCGCGACGGGTTGAAGGCCCTGGGCCTCCACCCGAGCGGCCGCCAGACGCTCTACGACGGCCTCACCGGCCGCCGGTTCGAGGCGGAGATCTTCATCGGCGTGATCTACTACCAGAAGCTCCACCACATGGTCGCGGGCAAGATGCACATGCGCTCGCGGGGGCCCGTCCAGATCCTGACGCGGCAGCCGACCGAAGGTCGGTCGCGCCAGGGGGGTCTGCGGTTCGGTGAGATGGAGCGCGACTGCCTCATCGGCCACGGCGTGGCGATGGTCATCAAGGACCGGCTGCTCGACGAATCGGACGGCACCGTCCAGTATGTCTGCGGCAACCCCGAGTGCGGTCACATCGCGATCCCCGACTCGCGGGCGAGTTCGCTGCGCTGTCCGAGCTGCGGGAACACGTCGTCGATCTATCCCGTCGAGATGAGCTACTCGTTCAAGCTGCTCCTCGAGGAGCTGATCAGTCTGGGGGTCGTGATGCGGCTCCAGCTGGAGGAGATGCGGTAGGAGGGACCATGGCGCAGGGTTTGTCGAAGAAGATCAAGAGCCTGCAGTTCGCCTTCCTCTCGCCGGACGAGATCCGCCGCATGAGCGGCGTGAAGATCATCACGGCCGACACGTACGACGACGACGGCTACCCGATCGAGATGGGCCTCATGGACCTCCACCTGGGGGTCATCGAGCCGAACCTGCGCTGCCGTACCTGCGGCGGCCGGGTCAACGAGTGCCCGGGCCACTTCGGGATCATCGAGCTCGCCATGCCGGTGATCCACGTCGGCTACGCGAAGGAGATCAAGCGCCTGCTCCAGTCGACGTGCCGCGCCTGCGGCCGGATGCTGCCGGATGCGCCGAGCTCCCGGGCCGAGGTCGCCTCCGACTCGGACGACGCGAGCCCCGCGCCCCGCGCCCGCGAGCCGAAGGACGAGCGCACGTGCCCGCACTGCCACGAGATCCAGCAGCGGATCGTGCTCGACAAGCCGACCACCTTCCGCGAGAACTCGCACAAGATCACCCCCAAAGAGGTCCGCGCCCGGCTGGAGCGGATCCCGGACGAGGACGTCCGCGCCCTCGGCCTCAACCCCCGGTTCGGCCGCCCCGAGTGGATGGTCTTGACCGTGCTACCGGTCCCGCCGGTGCAGGTCCGCCCGTCCATCACGCTCGAGAGCGGGGAGCGCAGCGAGGACGACCTCACGCACAAGCTGGTCGACGTGCTGCGGATCAACCAGCGCCTGCGGGAGAACCGCGACATGGGCGCCCCCCAGCTCGTCGTCGAGGACCTGTGGGAGCTGCTGCAGTACCACGTCACGACCTACTTCGACAACCAGACCAGCGGGATCCCGCCGGCGCGGCACCGGTCCGGTCGCCCGTTGAAGACCCTCGCCCAGCGCCTGAAGGGCAAGGACGGCCGGTTCCGGTCGAACCTGTCCGGTAAGCGGGTGAACTTCTCGGCGCGGAC
>JASHSU010000055.1 GCA_030038605.1 Thermoplasmata archaeon
GTGCCGATGACCGACGACATCGAAACGTAGTGCACCTCAGAGGCGGTCGGATGGCACGGCATGTTCCGCCCACGGGCCGGGTCCCGGTCGTCGGCGAACAGATGATGGGCGTAGGTCGGCAGCGGGTGGCCCCGGACGAGCGCGACGAGCTGCTCTCGAAGCCCGGGCAGCACCCAATCGTCCGGACCGCTCGCCAGCCCGGCTCCGACGCTGACGGCCTCCTGACCGGTCGCCGCCCCGTAGAACCCGACCCGGCCCTGGCGCTGCAGGCCCTGCATGCGGGCATCGAGGGCCCGGCCGAGGGCCATCCAGCGATACATGGCGACCGCGGTCGTCCGCCACTGAGGTCCGAGCGCGGCCTCGGCCTCGGTGGCCGAGTACGGCAGCGGAACGATCGCCGCGGGGGCGCTCATGCCATCTCGGCAAACATCCGGTGCGGGTCCTCGAGGTAGCCTTTCACCGTCGCGAGGAACTGCGCGCCCTCGATCCCGTCCAGGACCCGGTGGTCCAGGGAGACCGAGAGGTTCATGAGGTCGGCCGGCCCGATCGTGCCATCCGCCCGGTACACCGGCCGGCGCTGGATCTTGTGGACCCCGAGGATGGCGACCTCGGGATAGTTCAGGATCGGCGTGGCGAGGACCCCGCCCAGGGCCCCGAGGCTGGTGATGGTGAACGTACCGCCGGTCAACTCCGCCCGGGACAGCTTGCCGGCGCGCCCCCGTTCGGCCAGGTCGGCGATCCCCCGGGCCAGTTCGAGCAGGCTTAGCCGGTCGGCGCCGTGCACGACCGGCACGATGAGTCCGTCCGGGGCCGCCGTGGCGATCCCGACGTTGAACGCCGAATGAAGGACCAGCTCGGACTTGGCGTCGTCCATCGTCGCGTTCAGGCGGGGATGAGCCCGCAGGCCCGCGACCACCGCTTTGACGATGAACGGAAGGTAGCTCAGTTTGGTCCCCTGCTTTTCCACGTGCTTGGCCATCCGATCGCGGAGGAGGACGAGCTCACTCGCGTCGACTTCCTCGACGTACGTGAAGTGGGCGGCCGTGTGCGTCGAGAGCGACATCCGATCCGAGATGGCACGACGGATGCCCCGGATCGGGACGCGCGTTTGCACGTCTCCGCCGTCCCCCATGGTCCGACTCCCCGCGGGGGGCGGAGGAGCGCTCGGAGTCGCCGGAGCGGGCCCCGGCGCCGTGCTCGTCGGGCCGGGCGGCGTGCCGGAGGTCAGGTCGGCTTCCGTGATGCGGCCCCCTGGACCGGTGCCCCGGACCGTTCGGAGGTCGATGCCCTTCTCGGCCGCCAGACGGCGGAGGTAGGGAGATGCTAGGATTCGGTCGCTCGCGGTCGGCGCGGCGGCCGCAGGGCTCGCCGAGGGCACCGAGGCCGGCGGGGCGGGCGGGGGCGTGGGTTGTGCGGGAGTCGGTGGGGACCTTGAACCGGACGCAGCCTCGCCGGTCTCGATGGTCACCAGGAGGCCCCCCACCTTGACCTTCTCGCCGACCTGAGCGTGGATCTTAGCGACCCGGCCGGCCTTCGGCGACGGGATCTCGACATTCGCCTTGTCGGTCAGCACACTGACGAGAGGCGCGTCCTCCGCGACCGAGTCGCCCTCTTTGACGAACCACTGAACGACTTCGCCCTCCGCGACGCCTTCCCCAATATCCGGCAGCCGGAACTCGAAGGCCATAGCGAGCCTCACCCGGACCGAACGGTCGTCCGGAGTGCGCGGGCGACCCGCTCGACATTCGGCAGGTACAGGTTCTCGAGCGCGTAGGGGAACGGCGTGTCGTAGCCCGTGACCCGGGCGATCGGAGCTTTCAGCGAGTAGAACGCTTTCTCAGCGAGGATCGCCGACAGCTCCGCACCGAACCCGCAGAAGCGGGCGGCCTCGTGGACGACGACCGCCCGCCCGGTCTTCTCGACCGAGGCCAGAATGGCGGCCTCGTCGAGCGGCACCAGTGTGCGGAGGTCGATGACCTCCGCCGAGATGCCTTCCTTCGCCACGGCCTCGACCGCGTCGGTGACCACCGGCACCATCGCTCCGTAGGCGAAGACGGAGACGTCGGTCCCTTCTCGGACGAGGCGGGCCTTGCCGAACGGAACCCGGTGGTCCCCCTCCGGGACCTCACCCGTCACCGATCGGTAGATCCGCTTGGGCTCGAGGAACATGACGGGATCCTCGTCGTGGATGGCCGTCAGCAGAAGGCCCTTCGCGTCGGCGGGCGTCGACGGGATGACGACCTTGAGGCCCGCGGTGTGGGCGAAGTACGCTTCCGTGCTCTGCGAGTGGTACAGACCGCCCTTGATCCCGCCTCCGTACGGAGTCCGGATGACGACGTGACAGGGGTACTGACCTCCGGACCGATACCGGAACTTGGCCAGCTCGCTGACAATCTGGTCGAAGGCGGGGTAGATGAAATCAAGAAACTGGATCTCCGCGACCGGTTTGAGGCCGTAGAGCGCCATCCCGACCGCGGTGCCGACGATGCCGGTCTCGGAGAGCGGTGTGTCCAGCACGCGGTCCTCGCCGAATTCCTTGAGGAGACCCTCCGTAGCACGGAAGACGCCCCCGTTGACGCCCACGTCCTCGCCCAGGACCAGGACGTCCGGGTCGTCGCGCATCGCCTGCTGAAGGCCGCGGTTGACCGCCTGGACCAGCGTGAGCTCGGTCACGGTTTCACCGCTCCGTCCTTCAACAGCTGATCGAACTCGTCTCGCTCGGCGAGCAGCTGCGGCGTCGGCGCGGCGAACACGTCATCGAAGAACGTCGTCGGGTCCACGGGACCCGTCGCCTCCGCGGCGCTCACGGCTTTCGCGACCGCCGCTCGCGCTTCCTCGACGAGCGCCGCGTCGCGGGCCTCGTCCAATGCCCCGAGTGAGGTCAATCGAGTCCGGAGGCGAAGGACCGGGTCGCTGGCTTTCCAGTGCTCGACCTCCGCGTCGGTCCGATACCGGCGAGGGTCGTCCGACGTGGAGTGGGGACCAAATCGGTAGACCTGGGCCTCGATGAGCGTGGGGCCCTCCCCACGGACCGCCCGAGATCGAGCGTCGGCGACCGCCGCGTGGACCGCCTCGACGTCCGTGCCATCGACGACGACCCCGGGGAACCCGTACGCCTCGGCCTTCTCGGCCAGCGTGCGGCTCCGAGTCTGCTTCTCACGGGGCAACGAGATCGCCCACTGGTTGTTCTGGCAGACGAAGATCGTTGGAGCTCGATAAACGCCCGCGAAGTTCAAACCGGCATGGAAGTCGTTCGAGCTCGTCGCCCCGTCCCCGAAGAACGTGATCGTCGCGAGCGAGTCCTTCCGTCGGCGGGCCGCCAGGGCGGCGCCCACGGCCTGCGTGATCTGGGTGCCGATCGGGCTGGACGCCACGACGATCCGGTGGTCCCGGTACCCGTAGTGGTTGGGCATCTGTCGCCCTTTGAGCAGGTCGCCCGCATTCCCGATGAACTGGTCGATCAACCGCTCCAACCCAACACCCCGGTAGAGCGCGACGCCCAGTTCCCGGTAGGCCGGGAAGACCCAGTCCTCGGGAGCGAGCGCGCTCGCCGCTCCCACCTGGGCCGCCTCTTGACCGGACGCCGGGACGTAGAAACCGATCCGTCCTTGGCGCTGGAGGGAGAGGCACCGGTCGTCGGTCGCGCGGGAGAGGAGCATCACCCGGTACGCGCGCACCAGGTCCTCGGGCGTCATACCGGCGACGCCGGGTGAAACGGCCGTGGGAAGGGCGGGCGGCGCCTGCGTGGCCGACATTCGGCGGCCGACCCGGCCCTCCGATATAAGACTAGAGAGGCCCGGGATGGACGGTCGCCCACCTCACCTCGAAAGAACGCCGGAAGTGAGTCGGTCTGAAGGACCTACTGTGCGTCCTTCGGAGCATGAGCTCCGACCGTCGTGGGACCGTCGTTCGGGGGCGAAACACTCTCGAGCCGGGCCGTTGCACTCTCTCTCGCCGGCGACGACTTAGTTATAGGTGCCTACGCGTGGCCGCGTCTCTCCTCCCATGACGACCGAGTGGGCCATCGAAGTTCACGACCTCGTCCGGGTCTTCGAGTCCCGAAAGGGGTTCTTCTTCTCGGAAAAGACGCGGACGGAAGCCCTCCGCGGCGTCGATCTTTCCGTCGAACGGGGGGCGATCTTCGGGTTGCTCGGCCCGAACGGGGCCGGGAAGACGACGCTCACGAAGATCCTCTCGACGCTGCTGCTCCCGACCTCGGGCACCGTGCGCGTCCTGGGCCGGGATGTCGTCCAGGAGGCCGCCTGGCTCCGGTCGCGCATCGGACTGGTCCTGGGCGGAGAGCGGGGTCTGTACAACCGGATCAACGCTCGAGAGAACTTACGCTATTTCGCCGACCTCTACGGCCTCCCGGCCGACGTTCGGGAGCAGCGAATCTCCGAGGTCCTCGACCGGGTCGACCTCACGTGGGCGAGCGACCGCCGGGTGGAGGAGTTCTCCCGAGGGATGAAGCAGAAGCTCCACATCGCCCGGGGGATCCTGCACCGGCCGGAGATTCTCTTCCTGGACGAGCCCACCATCGGACTCGACCCGAAGAGCGCCCGGGAGACCAGAAAGCTGGTCCGCTCCCTCCTGGCCGACGGGGTGACGATCTTCCTGACGACGCACTACATGTTCGAAGCGGAGGAACTCTGTCCCCGGGTCGCCGTGCTCTCCAAGGGACGCATCGTAGCGAACGACACGATGGCGGGTCTCCGGTCCCGGGTCGGCGGGGACCGGACGATCGAGGT
>JASHSU010000056.1 GCA_030038605.1 Thermoplasmata archaeon
CCGGACCCGGTGGGACGGGGTCCACAACGCCCAGGCGCTCCTCCACCTCCGGGCGATGGCGGTCGGCGACGAGGCGATCTTCTACCACAGCGGGGACGAGCGGTCGTGCGTGGGCATTCTCCGGGTCGTGACGACCGCGGTGCGCGATGCGTCCGACCTTCGACCGTCGTGGTACGTCGAGGTGGAGCCGGTCCGCCCCCTCCCCCGGCCCGTTCCGCTCGCCGAGATCCGCGCCGATCCCCGGTTCCGGGGCATCGAGCTCCTCCGCAACTCTCGACTCTCCGTCATGCCTCTGCCCGACGCGGCGTGGTCCCACTTGCTGGACCGGGCGGACCGACCCGCCCCGCTCGCCCCTACGGCAGGCTCGAAGGGTCCCGGGCGACGACCCGTTCGACCGCGTCGCGCCACCGCGGCGCGACGTAGACGCTGACGGCCCAATCCGACGGCGGCCGGGTCGCGAGCAGAAGCCACAGGCTCGGCTGGCGGAACGGATACGAGACCTTCCCGTCCTCGAGCAATCCGATCTCCCCCCAGTCCGCGGCCGGGTCACCCCGAGGGACCAGCCCGGACAGGTCGAGGAGGACCGACCCTGGCGGTGCCTTCGCCCGGGTCGCCAGGTCGTCCTCGAGGGCGCGTCGCTCGGCCGGGCGTCCGAGCAATCGACGCCACGCACGGGTCCGGGGAGCGGCCAACGTCTTCCGGCCGGGCAGGCGCTTGTAGAGCGACCGAGTGACCAACCCGAGGGCCAGCCCGGCGCTCACCCCGCCTTCGGCTCGCATCCGGTAGAGCCAGTCCCCGTCCGTCCAATCGAACGAGGCCGCCGCAGACTCCGGATACCCCGGGGACCGCTCCAGCGCGCCCTGCGCCATCATCTCGGCCGCGCGGACGGTCTTGTGGAAGTAGACGGTCGAATACATCAGGGCCCGACCGACGAGGAACCCCTCGACAGCGCTCCGGCCCTTCTCCGCGAAGACGAGCCGTCCGCGGGGCGCGCGGAGCGTGTCGAGCAGTCGTTCCGCGTCGATCGCCCCGTGGGCCACGCCGGTGTAGTGGGCATCGCGTTGCAGGTAGTCGATCCGGTCGGCGTCGATGGCGCCGTGCAGGATCTCCCGCCGGGCATCGGGCCGGGTCGCCGGCGACTTCGGGTCGACCAGGTCGGCGACGAGGCGCGGCGACCATCCGGCGCGTTCGAGGATCGCGGGCAGTGTCCCATCGCCTCGTGTTCCCTCGATGAGTTCGCGGGACCGGACCTCGTGACCGTGGCCGAGGACTTCCTCCATCGGGGCGTCCAGCGTGTGGGAGAACGGCCCGTGGCCCAGGTCGTGCAGCAGGGCCGCGGCGCGGACGACCCCTCGGTCGGACTCGTCGAGGCCGAGACGTTCGGCGATCCGACCGGCGACCGAGTAGGTGCCGAGGGAATGCTCGAGGCGGGTGTGATTCGCCCCGGGGAATACGAGGTGCGCGAAGCCGGTCTGACGGATACCCCAGAGTCGTTGGAAGTCGGCCGTCGCCACGAGGTCGAGGACGGGACCCTCGAGCACCACCGTCCCGTGTACCGGGTCGAAGATCGTCTTTCGGCCGGACGACCGCGGGGCGCCTCGGGGCACACGCCCGGCACACGGAAGAGCAGGATAAGCGGACCGGCACCGGCGCTCGTTGCGTCTCGCCGCACGATTTTAAGGGGTGGCCGGCGCTCTTGTCCCTTGATGTCCACCCCGGAGTCGGCGGCGACGGTCGCTCCGACACCGGCGCCGCCTCCGCTGGAGGAGGTACGGGCGCTCTACCGGGCGGCGTCCGAGGCCCAGACCGGGGGCGACCGCGACCAGGAGGTCGCCCTTCTCAAGGCGTTCCTCGCCGGCGTGGAAAGCCGCGTCACCGAGCTCGTGCCCGCGGGCGAGGTCGTCGGTCCGCTGCTGGACGACGCCGCGATGGAGTTCAACCAGATCGGGCAGCCGGCCCTCGCGCTCAAGGCGATCGACCTCGCGCTGAAGTTCCAGCCCGGCGGCGTGGCGATCCTCCATCACAAGGCGCTCATCCTGTTCGGCCAGAACCGGGACCTTCCCGAGGTACTCGCCCTGGTCGGCCGGGCTCTCCAGGCCGCCCCGAACGACCGCGCCCTCTGGGCGACCCGCGGGGATGCCCTTCGGCTGCTCAAGCGTCCGCAGGAGGCCGCCGAGGCGTATCTGCGGGCGCAGCAGCTGGACGCCAGCTCGACCCAGTACGTCGACAAGGCTCTCCGTCTCGTCCCGACCGACCCGGCCGCCCTACGCATGAAGCTCGACCTGGCCGAAGCGCTCGGGGGCGACCTGAGCGGACTGGAGGCGGCGGAGGAACTGCTCAAGACGTCGCCCGACGACCCCGGGTTGCAGCTCGCCCGGGCCCGGTTGCTGGCGGCGGTCGGACGTCCGCAGGATGCGTTGTCGGCCGTGATGCCCCTGTCGGGCGAGGCCCCCGCCCAGGATGCGGCCAATCTGCTCGCGATCCGACTCCTCTTCGACGTGGAACGTTCCGACGACGGGACGAAGGCGGCCCGCCGGCTGGTCGAGCGCCCCGTCACCCCGGACGCCGCCACGCTCACCGAGCTCGCTCGTATCGTCGAAGGGCCGGCCCCGGAGGTCGCGCTCGCGGCCCGCGCCCGGCTGGCCACCCTCGAGCCTCGGAACCTGCAGAATCTGCACGCACTCCGGACGTTGGCGATCCGTCTCGACCGGGTCGACGCGGCGTTGACCGCGTGTCGCGCGGTCCTCGCCACCCAGCCCGACAATCTCGACGCTCTGGGAGGGGTCGCGGAACTGCTGGCTGCGGAAGGCAAGACCGAGGAGGCCCTCGACGCGTACCGGGCGATCGTCCGAACCCAGCCCCAGGCGCTGGTCGAGCACCGGAAGGGGCTCGAGCTCGCCCGCCGCACGGGGAACGACGCCGCCGTCCGCGAATTCGCCCAGGCGATCCTCGCCGAGGACGCGAACGACGCGGGGGCCCAGCTCGAGCTCGCTCGGTCGTACACGGAAGCCGGCGACGCCGAGGGGGCGATGCGGGCCTACGACGCCCTCATCGCGTCGCACCCCGGCCAGCTGCCCTACCTGCTCGAGAAGAAACAACTCCTCGCCACCTCCAAGGACCCGGCCCTGCTCGCGCCCCTCCTGGACGAGCTGTTCCGTCTCGACCCGACGCGGACCGACCTCGCGGTGGAGCGGGGCAACCTCTACCTCACGCTGGCCTACGACTACGGGGAAGGGTCGCCGGAGCGGGACCAGGCCGCGCGGACCGCCCTGGTCTCGTACGAGCGGGCCTCGAACGACGCGGAGGCCGCATCCGTCGCGGACCTGGGCATCGCGAGGGCCTCCCGCCTGGTCCAGGACTCGGACCGGGCGATCCGCGCCTACCAGTCGTTCCTGACGCGCGACGAGAACGGGACCCGCAACGACGTGCGGAAGGAACTCGGTCACGCGCTCCGGGAGACCGGACGGTATGCCGAAGCGATCGACGTCTACTCGAAGGCCCTCACGACGGGACTCGACGACCCGGACCTCCTCTGGGGCGCGGTCGAGGTGCTGGACCACTTGAATCAGGACGCTCGCGCGCTGCAGTTCATCGACCTGCTGCTTCTGCGCGATGCCGGAAATCCCACGTATCTTCGCAAGGAAGGGCAGTTGCTCCTCCGCGTCGGCCGGCATGCCGACGCGCTCCGGGTCCTCCAGCGCGCCGTGGAGAACGCGCACGGGGACCCGCACGCGTACTTCGAGGTCGCCGAAGCGCTCCGTTCGCAGGGGGCGTACGCCGACGCGATCACGTACTACCGGAAGGGTTTGGAGCTCGACGCCAAGAATCGGCACGGGCGCATCGCGCTGGCGGAGACCCTGGTCCTGGCCGGCCAGTACTCCGAGGTCGTGCAGATCACCGACCCGCTGCTCAAGGAGAACCCCAACGACGTCGCCGCCTGGAAGGCCCGGGCGGACGCCTGGCGGTCGCTGGGTCGCCCCTCCGAGGTCCTCTACTCCCTGAAGGCGATCCTCCTGCTCGAGCCTGACGACCCGTCCTCGTTGCTCGAAAAGTTCCGACTCGAGCGGGACACCGGGGAAGTGAAGGAGGCGTACGAGGCCCTCGCCCGGCTCCTGGGCAGTTCGGCGCCCGAGAGCCAGGACGCGACGCTGCACCTCGAGCGGGGTGACCTCGCCGCCCGGCTCGGGCGGACCGAGGAGGCGAACGAGGCCTACGGCCGAGCCGCCGACATCGACCCCGCCCTGCGGGCCGAGATCGCCGTCCGACGGGCCCGGCTCCGACTGGCGGCCGGTCGACCGGATCTGGCCCTGGAGGTTCTGGACCAGGGCGAGAAGGGGACCCCCGAGGGGGCGCCGCCGAGCGTCAACCTCCTCCTCCTCCGGGCGCAGATCCTGACCGCGCTCGAACGCCCGACGGAGGCTCGACAGGTCTACGAGACCGTCCGGGCCCGTGAGCCTTCCTCACCGGTGGCGGTCGCCGGCATCGCCCGGACGATGCTCGACCAGGGCCAGCACGTCGAGGCGACCGACTTCCTCTACGCGGCCATTCCGAAGGTCCCACCGGACGAGAATCTCTATCTGCTCCTTATCGAGGCCGAGAGCGGCTCCGGGCATCTCGACCGGGCCGCCGAGGTCGGCAAGCAGGCGGTCGGCGTGCTGCCCAAGAGTGCGGCGCTCTGGGCGCGCTCGGCGGAGGTCGCGATCGCCCGGCAGAACTGGCCGGAGGCGGCCTCCGCCTACCAGCATGCCCTGGCGGTCGAGCCGAGCTCGGTCGACAACCTCCTGCGGGCCGGGTTCGTCGCCGAGAAGATCGGCCACCCCAACGAGGCCCTCGCGTTCTACGAGCGGGCCGTCGAGGTCGACGCGAGCAACGTCGCCGCCTGGACGAGCCGCGGTCTGGCGCTCGTCGCCACCAGCCGACCGCAGGAGGCGGTCGCGAGCTTCGAACGCGCCCTGGCGCTCGACTCCGACTACGCGGCGGCGAAGGACGGGAAGAAGCTGGCCGTCGAGAAGACGCGCGACCTGCAGGTCCAGCGGTTCGGTCGCGAAGCCCTGCTGCTCGAGGCCCGGCTCAACCGACCCGTCGCCAAGAACGACCTGTTCGTCACCCTGCACGTGCCGTTCGAGTTCCTCGAGCCGGTGCTGACGGCGATCGGCCACCCGCCCAAAGTCGACCTGGCGCGACTGGGCGCCGTCGAGGTCCACGACCTGGAGACCCAATCCCAGCATCTCATCACCGCCGCGCTGGAGCGCCGTCCGCCCGGCATCGAGCGCCGGGGATTCACGCTCTCCGACGTCGCCGTCCTGTCTCCGCCGTCAATGTCGCTGGACCAGATCCAGCGGGTCTTCGGGTACCTCCGGGCCGTCCTCGAGGCCGACCTCCGGGCGGAGAACCTGGTCCTGACGCCCGACGTCGAGGAGCTCGCCCGCAAGGCGCTCGTCCTCCCGCCGGATCAGCGGACGCTCTTCCAGTTGGTCCGGACCCTGCGCGTGGGCATCTACAAGGCCCGTCTGATCAAGGTCGTGGAGGAGTCCGGTACCGCGGTTCACGCTCCCGTCCCCTCGTTGGACCTGGGCGCCTACTCACCGGAGTTCCGGGCAGGTGCGCCGGCGCCGGGACCCGGCGCGGCGGAAGCCGCCGAGGAGGACTCCGACCGCTTCTTCGCGCCCGAGAACGTCCCGACGGCCTCGCCCGGCGCGGCCGCCCTCGTCGCGCCCGCCGACCACCCGGGGACGGCCCCTCCGATCGCCTACGCGGGGGTCTCTTCGGCCCCGGGCTCGGCCGCCGCGGCGGCCGCTCCCCGCTGTGTGGGATGCGGCGGCGTCTCGTCGGTCCTGCACGGTTGCGGCGCTCCACTCTGTCAACACTGCATCGGCCAGTTCCCGAAGTGTCCCAAATGCGGCCAGCCGGTCTCTCCGCTGACGGTCCGACCGGTGGACGGCGTGCAAGTCCACCCTTCAGCGCCCCCGGCCCGACCGTCCGGCAAGTCAACGGGGACCGGCGGTGTGCTCAAGGCGGTCCTCCCGCGAGCCAAACCGGCCGCAGCCAAGCCCGGCCCGGCCCACCCCCCCGCGCCGGCGGACGCCGGCAAAACCGCCCGGCTCCCCGCCGAGCACGCGCGGACGGTCGCCCCGACGCCACCCAAATCCACCCCAGGGCCCCCGAAGGCGGCGAGCCCGACGGGACCCGCCCGGCCCACGACCGCGTCCCCCTCCGGACCGGCGGAGCCTCCCGCGCCGCCCCCGGCCGCTCCGCGGCCGAAGCGAGAACGGACGGACGACGAGCCGCGTCTCTGAGGTCGGACGACCCGCTTACCCTCTTATAGGAGGGGCGACCTCTTCGGCGGTGCGATGAACGCTGTGACGCCCACCGGGGCGGCTCCGCCCGTACGCCAGGGGATCAGTGCGGCCGTGCTGACGGTCCTCTTCCTCGTCGTGGCCGGGCTGCTGTTCTACGGTATCTATCTCGCTCTTCCCGCGAACCACGAGTTCGGGGCCTTGCTCTGGATCGGCGCTCTGTCGCTGGTCTTTGCTCTGGCCTGCTACCTGCTCGAGTCGGCCTCCCGCGACCCGACAGCCCAGCGGTCGCTCGCCTGGGCGTTCCTGGCGATGGGCTTCGCGACCCTGTTCCTCTCGGTCGGACTCGGTCCCTACTATGGCGTCGAGACCTCCGGCGGCCAGCTGGTGGGGCTCATCGTCCTCGCCATCCTACTCGGCGTGACCATCGCCCTCATCTCGTGGCGTCTGCGCTCGGTCCAGCAGACGGAGCACCAGGAGGTGGCCCGGCAAGCCTGGCGACAGGAAACGCCGGTTTCGGCGCTCTCCTACGCGACGGCCAACTCCCCCGGCAACCCGACGGCGATGCCCCCGCCCTCGCCGGGCGGTGGCCGACCCCCGGCGGGAGGCAACTAGTATGGCGACCAACGCACCCCCCGCGCCCAGCGCTCCCTCCGGTGGAACCCCGTGTCCCAAGTGCGGTGCCCCGGTGCCCGCCGGTTCGCGCTTCTGCAATGCCTGCGGCGCCTC
>JASHSU010000057.1 GCA_030038605.1 Thermoplasmata archaeon
GAGGTCGAACTCGACCTCGAACTCCGGCAGCGGGTTGATGATCGTCACGTTCCACGACACGGTCGTCCAGCCGGGGGAGCTGAAGGCCGATAGGTTGAGCGTCGTGTTGAACGGGGACGGCCCGAACCCGGTGGCCTCGACCCGCACCACGCCCTGCCGCGGGGACACGTTCGGGACGCGGGCGGTCACGTTCAGGATCGCTCGTACTGTGTACGTACCGGGGGGCACAAGGGACGCCGTCGCCTCGGCCAGTCGACCCGTCCGATTCGTACCCGCGTTGGTGACCACGTACGATGTGGGGGATGTAGCGTTCGGTACGACCTGACCCGCCGGACCGGGGACCAGGCCTTCTTCGGGGATCCAGGTCTGGTTGAACACGGGGAACGCAGGTCCAAATCGGGTGGCGGGGAGGGTGTACCCTGCGTCGTAAAGGAGCAGCGGTCCGAGCGGCGAGTTCGCGACGTACCCGCGGACCCCGAAGACGGCCGGGTTGGAGAGCTCGGCGCGGAAGGTCGGGCTCAGCATCGGGTACGAGCCCGGGTCGATGAGGACGTACTGGGGCGCGTTCGTGGTGTTGAACGGCAGGCTGGAGATGTTGAGGCGGTCGGCCGGGACCAGGACGAAGGCGTGAGGGTAGACGGCGAGCAGGGGGAAAACCGAGGCGGGCGCCGTCACGGTGGCTTCGTGGGGAACGGTCGCGATCAGCGCCTCCACGCTCGTGATGGACGGGTTCCAGGCGAGCGTATGGTCGAAGTACTCCTTCTGGAACGGGACCCCGGGGTTCACGCCCAGGTCGGGAAGGAGGGGGTTCACCGGCACCAGCAGGAGGTTCGCGACGACCAGCACCCCGATCACGCCGGCGACCAGAGCCGTCCGGCCGGACCGACGGGCCCGGTGCGGGGAGGGCGATACCGCTCCGTCACCGATCGTCGTCGACCGTGCTTCCACGGAGCCGGCGGATTTCGGCCACGGCAGATGGACCAGTCCGTAGGCCAGGCCGATGAACAGGGGACCCGCGGGGATCATCGTGTACTGGTGCCCGATCGTCGTGAATCGAGAACTGTCGGTCAGGAACGTCCAGCCGATCCACGGGACCGAGAGGAGCAGGGCCCGCGGTGAGAGGAGCGGGAGGAACGCCAGCGTCGCGTAGAGGACGAGCCAGAATTCGGCCGTGTAGACCGTCTGCGGCGAGGCGAGGATCGTCCCGAGCGAGGCGATGCCGGGCGAGCTGTTGTTGTAGAACACGCCGCTGAGCCCCGACGGCACCGACGGCCTCAGGGTACCCAGGAGCGCCGGGCCCCAGACGTTCATGAACGTAAGCAAGACGACGTAGGCGGCCAGCGAGGATCCCATCAGGATCAGGGCGTACCGCACTTCGCGACGGGCGAGACCGATCCGGAGCGTCGACCACCACCCGGTCGGTGCGACGGGCGGGTCGGAGGTGGCGTCCGACGTCGCGGGGGGCCGCCGACGCACTCGACGCAGTCCGGCCGCGATCCAGGGTTCCAGAAAGAACAGTCCGATGAGGAACGTAAAGATCGGAGCCACTTCGATCGTCACGAAGGCGACGGCGGCGACCGCGAGTCCCAGGCGGAAGTACTTCGCCTGCCACAACGCCACGAGGGTGATCAATTCGAGCGGGAGGATCGTCTCGAGGTGGACCGAGAAGGCGTCGCCCAGGTAGCTGGGCGCCCAGACGAAGAACAGCCCGACCGCGAGCAGCGCCTTGCCTTCGGAACCGGTCACCTGGCGCGTCAGCCAGTAGAGGGGGAGCCCTGTCGCCGCGACCAGCGCTGATCGGAGCAGGAAAAGCGTGATGGTGGACGGCCAGAGGGCGAACGACGGCACGGCCCCGTAGAGGACCAGCGCCGGGTGGACCAGCAGGAACGAGCAGCGGGTCTTGACGAGGCAGTCGTACGACTCGAAGAACGACGGGTGATGGCCGAAGGCGGTCGACGCGACCGCCTGCGTGAAGATCCCCGCATCGGTATTGTTTGCGAACTGAAGGTTCGAGTACGCTGCGACCCCGGCCCAGGACGAGACGACGAAGAAGCCCAAGACCAGGATCAGGAGGCACGCGAGAGCCCGACGGCTCGCCCAGGGCGTCACGGGCTCCTCGGCCGGCTGCGTTACCACGACCACCCCCGCCGGTCGGACGTATTAATCTGAGGGCCACCGGCGTCACCGTCCGAATAGTGCGATGGACTGTCTCGACGCCTCCGATCGGCCCGACTGCGGCCTCTGACCTCCCCGGCCTCCGCCCGGCCGCGGGATGAACGCGGGCTTATCGGCGGTCTACCGGTGCGGGGGAGGATGCCCAACGCCGGGCCACGGGCCACCAACGCTCGGTTGAGCGAGATTCGTCGGATTCTCTCGCGAACCAACCCCGAGCGTCGTGCGGTGCGATGGGCCGAATGGGCTCGCTCCGGCGTGCCGATCGTCGAGCCAGTCTCCGGCCGACCTGGGGCCCTGCGGGTGACGTTCCTGTGGCGACCGGAACGTAGGGTCACTCGCCCGTCGCTCTACGCTCCGATACTGGACCTCATGAACGGAGAGGGGGCGTTGACGGCGCTCGGTACCTCGGGCGTCTGGTACCGTTCGGTCGAACTGCCCCCGACCGCGCGCACCTTGTACGCGTTCTCTCCACTTCCTACGCCGGGCTCGACGCCGCGGGCGCCGTCCTGGCCGGAGTACTTCCGAAGCCTGCGACCGGACCCGTTCCAGAGCGAGCGTCTCACGTTCGCCGCCGACCCGGACGACCCGGAGGACCGGGAAGCAACGGTCTCGGTTCTCTCCCTGTCGCGCGCCTCGGGTCCCGTGAGTTCGCCGCCGGCGGACACGGTCTACTGGACCGAGTCGGAAACTCGGTTGCGGAGCGCGCATTTGCCCGGAACGCGCCGCGTGTGGGTGTACCGACCTCCCGAATTCGACCCGCAGACCGCGGACTACAACCTGGTCCTGGTCCTCGACGGGGTGGTCTACCGGAGCGCCGTACCGACGCCGACGATCGTGCGCGGGTTGGTCGACGCCGGTGCGTTGGGCCCGTCGGTGGTCGTGGCGGTCGGAAACGCTGCCGGTGCCCGCGACGCGGAGCTCCTCCACCATCCCGGGTTCGCCCGCCACTTGGCGGACGAGGTCCTGCCCTGGCTCCGACGGACGTATGGCCTAGCGCCCCGGCCCGAGTCGACCGTCATCGCGGGCTCGAGTCTCGGGGGCCTCACGGCCGCCTATGCGGCGTACCTCTATCCCGACCGGTTCGGGGCCGTGCTGGCCCAATCGGGGGCGTTCAACTGGTCGGACTCGGGGCGCATGGACGGACCGCCGACGTTGATGCGCGAGTACGCCGAGGCCCCGCTCCGACCGACGCGGTTTTTCCTGAACGCCGGCACGTTCGAGAACCGTGTCTTCCCGGGGACAAACGCCTCCCTGCTGGCCAACGTGCGACACCTCCGCGACGTCCTCGAGGCGAAGGGATACCCGGTCACGTACTCCGAGTTCGAGGGCGGGCACGACCACGCCTGGTGGGCGGCGACCCTCGGGGACGGGCTGCGGAGCCTCCTCGGGTCGCCCGACCGGAAGGGGCCCGCCCCACCTCGGTAACCGGACCCTCGAAAGGCCCCTCGCGGGGCCCTAGCGGACCGCCGCGTAGTGGAGCAGGATCTCCTTGTCCTCGCCCGGTTTCGTTTCGATCAGGTCCAGCGTCGTCTGCCGGCCCATCGTTCCCCAATACCGGGGGCCCTTGCCGTACACAACCGGCATGACGAAGAACCAGTAGTCGTCGACGAGGTCGCGCCGAAGACACTCGCGCACGATGGCGGGACCTCCTTCGACCATGATGTTCCCGCCCTTCTCGCGACGCAGCTTGGCGAGGATACGCCCCAAGTCGCCCTTGAGGATCCTCGAATTCTCCCAGTCGGTCGATTTGAGCCGGTGCGACAGGCAGACCTTCTCGACCCGGTCCAGGTAGCGTCGATAGTCCAGAAGCCACTTCGGCTCGCCCTCCTTGAGGGCTTTCTCGCTCCACGTCCGCTGATGACCCAGGAAGGACCGGCGGCCCATGACGACCGTGGTCACGTCGTCGAACCGGTCGAACCACATGTGCCGGAACAGGGCGCTAACGCCCCCCGAGTCCCGGTCGGACCCCGGATACTTGGGAAATTCGCCGCGGCCGTCCAGTGTCATGTACACGTTCGCCGTGATTTTTCGCATGTGCTCGTCCCCGGATCGTTCGGCGCGCGCGGCGCCCCACGTCGGTTTTGCATGCGCCAACGGACATATATCCCTTTAGGCATGGGATAACCATGGCGGATGTGTTCCAACTCCTCGCCGAGCCCTCCCGTCGGCACCTGCTGGAGGCCCTTCGGGACGGCGAACGGTCGGTCGGCGAGCTGGTCGACCGGACCCGGATGTCCCAGCCGTCGGTCTCCAAGCAACTGCGCATCCTTCGGGACTCGGGCGTCGTCGCCGTACGCCCGGCGGGGCGCCAGCACCTGTATTCCATCCGAGGCCGGTCGCTCCGGGAGGCGTCCGAGTGGCTTTCCTACTACGAACGCTTCTGGCAGGACGGCCTGACCCGGATGGACGAGGTCCTCCGGCGCGAGCCCGGTAGGAGACCGCGAACCAAGGCATGAACCCCGGCGACGCGTCCCAGGACGCGGTCCTGATCGAGCGGACGCTCCACGCCCCTCCCGACCGGGTCTTCCGGGCCTTCCTCGACGCGGACCTGATGCGCCAGTGGATCGCGCCGGACGAGCTGGACATCGACCGGCTCACCGTGGATCCCCGGGTGGACGGGCTCATCGAAGTGTGGCACTCGCGCGACGGGGTGAGCACCGGTAAGTTCGAAGGGCGCTACCTCAAGATCGACCCGCCCCGCGAGCTCGTCTACCGATGGGCGTTCGTCGGAACCGAACCGGAGAAGGGCGAGTACTACGACACGCTCGTGACCGTGCAGCTCCGGCCGTCGGGCACCGGGCGGACGGTGGTCACGGTGGTACACGAGCGGTTGGCCGACCTGCGTCGGGGGGCGCCCCACATCATCGACCGGATCGTTCCGGGCTGGGAGAACTGCCTCGAGAAACTGGGCCGAGCCGCCGGCGCTGCGCCGGTCCCTCCCTCGTAAGCGGGCCGCGGGACGTTCAGGGCCAGCGGTCCAACAACGGTACGAGCTCGTTCAACGAATGGATGACCGGACATCCCGGTGAGCGGTCGATCCCCCGGCGATTCAGCCAGATGGGGGCGATGCCGCTGCGGCGCGCGCCCTCGACGTCGGCGCCGATCGAGTCCCCGACATGGACTGCCTCGGAGGGACGGCAACCGGCCCGTCCGAGCGCCCGCGTGAAGATCCGGGGGTCGGGCTTCCCCGCACCCACTTCCTGGGAAAACGTGACCGAGTCGAACAACGGCTCCAATCGGCAGTCCCTGAGCAGTCGCAACAGGCGATCGTGGTGGTTCGAGATGAGGCCGGTCCGGTACCCGCGCTCCCGGAGCGACCGGAGGACCGCCGGAGACTCGGGGTAGAGTCGGACCTGGGACTCGTCCTCCCAGGCGCGCCGGATCGACTCTTCGAGCTCCCGCCGAGGCTCCGGGATCCCCAGCGCGTCCATCACACGGCCTTCGTACATCCTCCAGAACTCCTCGGAACGACCGAGGTACGCGTAGAGCTGGTCGCCGACCTGCTCGTCGGCGGTCTCGATCGCCAGCCGAACGCGTTCGTCCGAGCACGCCGGTCCGTCGCGTTCCAGCACCCGGCGCCAGACCTTCCAGGGCTGAGCGAACTCCTCGGGAATCTGGGCCACGGTGCCGCCCCAGTCCAGGAACACGGTGGTAGGTACCGAAGCGCCCACGGCCGGTCCTACGAAGGGGGCCGGCTCATAAACGCACGGGACGGGCCCGCCGGGATTCGAACCCGGGTCTGAGGCTCCGGAGGCCCCCGTGATATCCAAGCTATACTACGGGCCCGCTGCGTGCGTTCCGACCCTGACCCGGCGCGTCGCCGGTCGGGGGAGAGGGACGTTCCGGACCGTCCGTTCTCCTCGCGTGGTGGCGGGGAGGGAGGGTGCCGTTTAGCGTTATCGCGCGAGCGTCGGCCTGCTTCGGGTCTCGGTCCCTCCCCCGGAGGGTTTACGTACCGGGCCACCGTGGCTCGGCACGGCCCTTGGGCCAGGAGGTTCCCGGAATGAGTGCACTGACCCTGCTCAGCGGATCGCCGGGAACCGCGTAGCGACGCGAGGCCCGGCGCGGTAGCGCCTCCGAGAGACCGTCGCCGTTTGGAATCAACCAACCACCAGGATGCCCAACGAGCCGTACCTCGACGCCAGCGTACGCTGGAAGCTGAAATCCGGCCTGGTCCCGTTCCGTGAACTCCGGACGGCCGAGGTCGTCGAACAGTTGATCGACTCCGGCCTCGTGACGGAGGTCTACGGCGCGGTCGGCGCCGGCAAGGAGGCGGACGTTTTCCTCGCCGAGGACGCCGGCCGCGTCGTGGTCGCCAAGGCGTACCGGCTGTACCGAACGTCCCATCGGACCCGTGGCGCCGTCAAGTCCGACGGGATGGCGCGCCTCGCGCTGCAGGAGTTCGACCTGCTCGCCTACGCGAGCGGCCACCGCGTGCCGGTGCCCGAGCCGATCGACCGCGAGGAGAACGCGTTCACGATGGAGTACATCGGGGACGAGGACGGTCCGGCTCCCCAGCTGCGACGGGTCGAGCTGGAGTCGCCGGAGACGTTCGCGAGTGAGTTGTTGGATGCGATCGAGCGCCTCGCCCACGCCGGCATCGTCCACACCGACCTGAGCCCGTTCAACATCCTCGTCCATCGCGGGCATCCCGTCATCATCGACCTGGGGCAGGGCCTGCGCGTCGACCGACTGGGGTCGACCCCCTGGCGCCGGCTCTACGAGGCCCAGACCGCGCTCCAGCACGCGCTGGGCGCGCTCGCCCGCTACTTCGCCCGGTACGACGTCGCGTTCGACACGTCGACGGTGGTCGAAGGGATCCTTCGGGACATCAACCGGTGGGGCGGCGCGGCGGCCCCTGAGTGAGTCAGACCGGTTCCAGGTACTGCTTGAGCGGCTCCCAGTAGTACTGCTTCCAGCCGTCCGCGATGTCCGCGTAGTCGCTGCTCGGAATGCCGTACTGGTTGAACTCGAGCCGGGTACCGTGTCCGGCTTTCGTGAGCTGGAAGTCCGCGATCGAGAAATGGCCCTCGGGCCACTCGGACGACCGCCACGCGAGGACGATCCGCCGGTCTTTCACGAGGTGGACCACGAACCCCTCCAGGGAGCCGTCCCAGTGGGTGAACGCTCCGCCCGGTCGAGCGACCATGCGGGCGTCGGCCCCGGTGAACTTCGCATGCTCCTTCGGGTCGACCAGTGCCTGGTACACGGCGCGCGGCGCGGCCCGTATCGTCACGACCTGTCGCAGGTTCTTCGCTGGCATCGGCTCGACCCGCCTCCGCACGCGCGGCGGCTACATGAGCGCGGACCCCGAGCCGATCACTGGGTCGGCGACTTCGGGGCCCAGCGCTTGGGTCGCCGAGCCGGGTCACCGATGAACTCGAGCCACACGCCGTCCGGGTCGGTCGCGTAGACCAGCCACTCGTACGGCTCGTTCACGCGGGCGACCACTTTCCCGCCGAGCCGACGCACGGTGCGGCCCATCGCCTCGGGGTCGGCGGCCCGAAAGCCGAAGTGATCGAGCTCGGAGCCGGAGCGGTACGGTGTCCGGAACCGGGAGCCGGGCGGATACCAGTTCAGCTCGAGACGGGGGATCTGTCGGGGGAGGCGGAGATGGACCCAGACCCCTCCGTGCTCCATCGTGCCGCGACGATGGACCCGAAATCCCAGACCCTGGTAGAAACGCAGGGACCGGTCCAGGTCGCGGACCTCGATACCGGTGTAAAGCAGGCGCAGTCGGGAGGGCGGCACGGCGGCGCGAGCCGAGCGCGCGGTAAATCCGTTGGCCCGTCGGGCCTACGCCTTCGCGGCTTTGCCCTTGGGGGGCGGAGGCGCCTTCGACTCGGAGT
>JASHSU010000058.1 GCA_030038605.1 Thermoplasmata archaeon
TGGAGGTCGGTGAGGGCCGCATGGACCTGGCCCACCGAGTAGTGGAGCAGTGAGCGGTTCATCAGGACGCGCGCCCGCGAACCGTGGTCCTCCTCGGACGCGAACAGGTCCGCCGCCCGGCCGTACAGCTGGAGGGCGGCGTCGTGCCGGGACTCGCCCTCCGGAATGAGCGAGTTGGCGAGGTCGATGAGGGCATGACCGATCTCGGAGGGCGTCCCCTCCCGTTCGGCCAGCTCGAGCGCGGTGCGAAGGTGGTTCTCGGCCTCCGCGTTGCGACCGAGGCGCCACGAGGCCACGCCGAGGACGCGGTGCGCCGTGATGAGGTCGCGGGGCGACCCCAGCCGCTCCAGCAGCTCCGTCGCTTCGAGGGCGAGCGTGGACGCGGACGCGAACTCGCTCATCTCCGTCCGGCTCTGCGACAGCGCCAAGAGCGCGTAGCCCAGGTCGCGACCGGACTCCGCGTCCTGTCGTGCGAGCCGAACCGCTTCGGACAGGGTCTCTTCGGCCCGGTGGAGGCTGCCGACCCGGACGAGCAGCCGGCCGAGCTCGGTCAGGAGCCGAACCTGGGCTCTTCGGCTCGTGTCGGGGCGACGTCGCTCGGCCTCGAGGGCGCGGCCGAGATGCGAGATGGCGGTGTCGAAGGCAAAGGCGCGCAGGGCCGATTGGGCCGCCTTCTCGTTGTACTCGACCGCCTTGGCGTCGTCGCGGCCGAGGTAGAATTGCCGGGCGAGTTCGGAGACGCTCACGCCCCCGCGCCGTTCCAGCGCCCGCGCGGCCTTCTGGTGCAGGATCCGTCGTCGGGTCTCGGTGAGTTCGGAGTAGACCGCGTTCCGCATCGACTCGCTGACGAACTCGTAGACCTCACCGCCCCGGCCCCTCAGCAGACCGCCGTGGACGAGCCGGTCGAGCGCCTCGGTCGCCCGTTCCTCGGTCGACCCGGCGACCACGACCAGGTCCGCGAACGAGAACTCCTTTCCGAGGATCGCGGCGTAGGCGAGCAGGCGGCGCTCGGAGGTGCCCATCGACGCGTACCGGGACCGGAGCACCTCCGCGACGTCGTGCCCGAGCGGCTCGTCCGGTCCAAGTTCGGTCCCGCCGTAGCCGCTGCCCGAGCGCACGATCTGTTCCACGAACAGAGGGTTCCCGTCGGTCTGCGCGTGCCATCGGAGTACGTCGGCCTGCGGCGCGGGGCGGCCACCGCGGATCCACCGCACGAACTCCGCGAGCTCGAGAGGTCCCAACGGTCGCAAGGTGACGGTGCGGAACGTCGGGGCCCGTCGCAGGTCTTCGATGGCGGGCCGACTGAAGTCCGGCGCGGACGGGTCTTCCGTCACGCTGGCGATGACGGCGAGGGGTACGCTCCGCAACTCGTTCGCCAGTCGGCGGAGCACGTCCAGGGAGGAGGTGTCGGCAAAGTGAAGGTCGTCGATGGCCAGCAGCAGAGGATGTGACCGGGCTTCGGCCCGGAAGTAGTCGGCCGCCCGTCCGATGAGTTCCTGGCGCCCCAGGCCGACGATCTCCCCGGCGGTCGTGCCTTCCGGGAACAGGATCTCGTCGATCTCCGTTCCCGACCGGGCGGGGCGGCCGGGGTCGGGACTGGTTTCCCCGCCGGAACGGCCGGGCCCGGTCAGGAACGGGGCCAGGTACATCGGCAGGTCCGAGGCGACGTGGTCCGTCGGTTCGAGCGGACTGACCTCGAGGTTCCCGGCCGACTCCGAGCCGAGCATCTCGCGGACCAGGGTGAGCGGTGCCGGTAGGTCTTCGGGAAGGCCTCGTCCGAACAGCACACGGTAGCCGCGCTCCCGCGCTCGGTCCATGGCGGCCCGCAACAGGTGACTCTTACCGATCCCGGCGGGACCCGTAAGCAGCAGTCCCTGACCGACCCCCTCCCGGGCGCCGTCCAGGACGCGCAGGACCTCGCCGACGACCTCTTCCCGACCGAAGACCGGAGCGGTCCCGCGCGCCGGGCCGGTCGTCGCGGCGACCATCCCGTAGAGAAGCCGAGCCTGCCCTTATAAGGCTGGATGTTCGGAATCCACCGACTTCGGCGGAGCGACCGCGTCGGCCCCGGAAGCGAGGCCCTGAGCGATCGTTCGCCGCAGTTCCTGGAACGCCGCCGCCAGGTTGGGCCGGACCTCGGGGAGTCCCAGGCGGTCGGACCGCTCGAACGCGTCGCGGGCTCCGGCCCAGTTGCGGGTCTTCGTCCGCAGCCGGGCCAGGCGGTAGAGCGCCTCGGCCTCGTCGGCGCCGAGCGAGAACTTGCGGCACCGGTCGACCGCCTCCAGGTAGGCTCGCTCGGATTCGTCCCACTGGCCCCGACGTTCGGCGATCTCGCCCCGGTTCAGCTCGACCTGCTCCAGACCGAGCGGGTCGGCGACCCGCCCGAGCAGTCGAGCGGCCTGGTCGTTGTCGCGCTCGGCCTCGTCGAACTGCCCGAGCGACAGCCGCATTTCGACCCCGGTGAGCAGGGTCCAGCCCGCGCTGCGCGCGTCGTGTCCGCGCTCGGCGGCCTCCCGGGCCTTGGCGAGGTTATCGAGCCCGTCCTGGGGATGCGCCTCGCCGACGGCGACGCCCAGGTTGTGGTAGGCGCGCGAGAGTTCGACCCAGTCGGCGGCGGCCGTCAGGTGCCGGATCGCCCGCTCGTACCACTCGATGGAGATCGACTTCACTTGGGGTCCCAGCTGGGCGAACGAGTTGCCCATCTCGATGGCCAGCGCGCCCATCAACCGGTCGTCCCGGTTCCCCTCGAGCAGCTCGAGGGCGTACATGTTCTCGTCCAGCGCGCCGGTGAAGTCGCCTCGCTGAAAGGCGATCCGGGCCATCAGACGGTGCGTCTGGGCCGCCCCGACCGCATCCCCGATCCCCTCGAACATCTTCCGGGCCTCGAGCGCGCCGCGGGCGGCGGCTTCGGCCTGGAGGTTCTCCCGGGCGATCTCGGCCCGGGCGAGGAGCAACCGGGCGGTGAGCTCGGTGTCGCTCGTACCCGCCCGCTCGAGCGCCTGGCCGTAGAACCGGTCCGCGGAAGTGTAGTCCCCGATCCGGTAGAACAAGTCGCCGAGCGTCTGCGCGGTCTCCGCGACGTCCCGGTCGTGCGACTCGGGCGAGGAGGCGAGGTCGACGAGGACGCGCTCGAAGTGGTGGATCGCCCGCTCGGGTTCGTCGGCCTGCCGCGCGAGCTCGCCGGCCCGGCGGTTGAACTCGAGCGACTTGGCATGCACCTTGCCCAGGAAGTAGTGGCGTCCCAGGTCACCGTAGACCTCGGGCGGCGGCCCCGGACGCAGCGACTCCAGCGCCTCGGCGATCTTCCGGTGGAGCACCCGCAGCCGGCTCTCGGTCAGCGACCGGTAGACCCGGGCCCGGAACTCCTCCTCCCGGAACACGAACCGGTCCCCGCCGACGCGCTCGGCGAGCACCCCTCGGTGCACGAGGGCTTCCAGCTGCTCGGCCAGCTCCTCCTCGTCCGCTGCCATGGCCGCGGCGAGCAATTGGAAATCGAACTCGGAGCCGATGGCGCTCGCGTAGGCGAGGATGCGGTGCTCCTCCGCGGAGAGGTCGCCGGGCAGCGCCCGTCCCGGCCGGGCCTCGGCCGACGCGGTCGAGCCGTCCCGGTCGGGCATGGACGACTGTTCTAGTTCGGGCTCGGAGTTAAACATCTCTCTGGAGGGCCGCCGGGGCCGAGACGCGGGAAGGGTGGGTCCGACCCGCCGGCGTAAGGGTTATCTAACGGACCCCGGCTCGGCGCCGCGCGATGGCGGCAGGTACCTCCGACGCCCCGACGGGACGACCGACGATGTCGTTGCCCCGCCAGGCCACGTTCTGGGGCTTCGCGAGCCTGGTCGTTCTCGCGGTCCTCTTCTTCGTCGGCTGGGGCCTGAGCTTCGGGGTCTGGATCGACAACGGCGTCTACGCCGTGACGATCACCCTGCTCCTGTTCGGCCTGGCGGGCATGTGGCTGGTCCTGCCGAACCCTCCCGCGACGACCCCGCCGCGGTAGAGCCCGTCGCCTTAGAGCGGTCGGGCGGCCAGGGCCCAGGCGAGCTTCGGACCCCCACTTCCGCAGACGACACAACCCGACGGAAGGGGCGCTTCGATCGGCGGCTGGAACTCGGGCGTGCCGAGCAGGGCGCCGTCAATGGCCTGCTCGATGGCGTGACCGCATTCCTCGCTGCCGCACCAGGCGACCTGACGCACCAGTTTCGAGTCACGGAGGTCGTCCAGGGAGGTCGCCAGCGCGAACGCACGGTCGAACGACGCACGGGCCCGAGCGAGGAGCGCGAGGTCGTAGGCCACGAGCGCTCGCTCGACGTCGCCCTCGAGATGGTCGAGCGAGACCGTCCCGCGGGTCCCGAGCCGGTCGGTCGCCGTGGCCGTGCGGGCCGCGGCTTCCCGGGCGCCGACATCCAGACGCAGGGGCACGCCGCGGAGCTCCCAGTAGTAGTACTTCGCCCCGGGACGGTCGTCGCGGTCGTCCAGGTGAACCCGGAC
>JASHSU010000059.1 GCA_030038605.1 Thermoplasmata archaeon
CAGGTCGACCAGGTCCTCTCCACGGACGGTATGGTCCGGTACGCGGAGGAGACCCGGGCGCCCGAGGTCCTGGTCGCGACCGAGGTCGGCATCCTGCACCGGATGCGTCAGCTCAACCCGACGACCCGGTTCACGCCGCTCGACGAAGGGACGATCTGTCCGTTCATGAAGGAGATCGACCTGACGGACGTCCGCGACTCACTCCTGCACCGCCAGTACGTCATCGACGTCCCGCCGGACGTCGCCGGCAAGGCCCGGCGGTCGCTCGAGCGAATGATCGCCTCGTAGGGGAGCCCGGACGGGCTCACCACCCGGGCCACACGGGCGCGTCGTGCGCCCGAAACAGGGCGTAGGCCGCCGCGAGCAGGGCCAGGGCGCCCAGGAACACCACCAGCACCGCCAGCCACGACGGCTTGGTGGGGGCGTAGAACTGGGCGCTGAGTGGGTTCGCCCGGGACGAGAGCAGCGAGCCGCCCGAGGCGAGGAGCACCACTCCGAAGAGCGCCGGAAAAACCACCGAGAAACGGGACAGGTAGAGGCCCAACCCGACGACCACGAGCGCGATCGGTATCGCGGCGTGCGAGCGGTGCGGGAGCTCGGGGGTGGCGGTCCGCGTGCGTCGGGCCGGCGCGTAGCTCACGGGCCGAAGTTCGCTCCGGGGCGTACATCAATTTCTCCGTCCAAGGGTACCGCGACTGCGTCAAGACATAGGATAAAGAGGGGTCACTCCGTCCGACCGCATCGTGACCGACCTTCCCCGCCCGAACCCGACGGTCCGGCCTCCGAGGCCCCCCGTCGCCCCCGTGGGGGCTCCCGCGGGCCGGTTCCCGGAGCCGCCGGTGCGGACGAGCCGCCCGGACGGTAGCCGGGTCTGCGTGAACTGCGCGGCGTCGGTGACGACCCAGGGTTCGACGC
This sequence comes from Thermoplasmata archaeon, assembly GCA_030038605.1. Lineage (GTDB taxonomy): Archaea > Thermoplasmatota > Thermoplasmata > Lutacidiplasmatales > UBA184 > Lutacidiplasma. The sequence goes on from JASHSU010000059.1 coordinate 916, forward strand.
CCCTGTGCTGGGGGTGCGGCCGCACGCTCTGTGCCGACTGCTACTGGCGCCACGGTCTGACGCCGGCCGCCCACGTGTGTACGACGTGTTCCGCCCGTGGACTGGGCCGGTCGATGTCGATCTCGGGCGCCCGGGCCGGTCCCGCGCCGGTCAGCTCCGCCCGCGCTTCGATGCCCCGCTGAACGGGGGCTGCGCCGCGCTGTTGCGGACGTCACTCGGGACGGCTCCCGCCCGACGGGCGAATCGAAGTCCGATCGGGCCCGTAGGGTCGTCCTCGGCGGTGCCCACGCCGGTCGGAACGCCGAGAAGTACGTGGGCCTCCCGGGCGCGCCGCGCCCCGTTGGAGTCGAGCCGTTCCGGTCCGGGTCCGACCTCCACCGCCGCCCCGGCCGAGTGGGCGAAGGCGAGCCAGGCCGTCGCGTCCGCGGGATCGGCCGGCCCGTGCGCCACCAGGGCGATTCGGTGGTTCGGGCGCGTCGCGGAGGGAGGCGCGCGGTGTCGCGCGGAGGGCCGGACGATTTCCCAGGCGGCGTCCACCGGCGGAGCGCTCGCCCCTCCGTCGCCCTCCCACACCCGGGCCAATCGTAACGAGGGCGTCGAGAGCTCGGCCAGACGGGTCCGGACCGCGGCTGGCAACTCGAACGCATCACCGACGGCGTCGACGCCGTGGGTCACGACCCCGAGGTAGGCGAGGTGCTGTGCCTTCGCTGCGGCGGCCAGTCGGTCCACCTCCACCGGGCCGGCGTCGGCGGGAAGGTGGACGTGCAGGTCCCCCCGCAGGTCGGGTGTATCGACCAGTCGGGGCAGAGGCCCGCGCGCCGCGGCTTCGATCTCCCCCCGAGCTTCCCGGATCTCCGGCGGGACCCAGGCCAACCCCAGCGACCGGTAGACGTCCTCCTCCGTCCGTCCCGCGAGCCGTTCCTCGCCCCGGGTCACCCCGTACTCGTTCACGCGGAGACCCCGGTCCTTGGCGAGCGACCGGATCTGGACGTTGTGGTCCTTCGAGCCGGTGAAGTAGACGAGCGCGGCGCCGAACGAAGCGGGCTCGACGACCCGCAGGTCGACCTGGAGGCCGTTGCGCAGCAGGACGGTCTCCTTCGTACCGCCCCGCAGCCGAACCTCCTGGACCTGCGGGAGGGCGGAGAAGACGTCGAAGGCGCGCTCGGGCTCGACCGAGGTGACCAGAATGTCCAGGTCTCCGACGGTCTCGCGGCCCCGCCGGAAACTGCCCGCGACCTCGACCTGCTCGGCCCGAGCGCCCTGGCGGAGCCCGCGGACCAGCGCCATCGCGATCGGGTAGGCGTCCTGGATCGGCATGCGGGCGCCGGCGTTCGCGTTCGCGCGGAACGCCTCCACCGCGGCGCGAATCTGGGCGACCTTCTTCGGGCCGAACCCCTTCACGCCGTCCAGTCGTCCGGCATCCAGCGCGGCGGTGAGTTCCGCCGGCCCTTCGACACCGAGCTCGATCCAGAACCGCCGAGCGGTCTTCGGCCCGAGACCGGGGATCTTGAGGAGCTCGACGACGCCGGCGGGGATCTGCTGCTGCAGCTTGTCGTAGTAGGTGATGTGGCCGGTGGCGAGGTACTCGCGGATCTTCTCCTCGATCGCGTCACCGACGCCGGGTACGGAACGCAGCTCGTTCCGGCCGGCGATCGCGCCCAGGTCCTCCGTGAGGGACTCGATCGACCGGGCGGCCCGGCGGTACGCGTCCGGCTTGAACTTCTCGCCGAGGACGTCCAGCAGGTCCGCGATCGACTGGAAGATCTCGGCCGCCTCGGCGTTCGAGGGCATCGGGACCCTACCGGGTCGTCCCCGCTTAGCCGTTCGCCCTACGCATCGGGGTCGGTGCCCGCGTCGAGTCGGAGGCGACGGGCGACCGTGGTGAAACCGAGGGCGGCGTAGACCGCCCGCGCGGCGGCCCCGTCCTCACGGACGTAGAGGCCGGTCGGTGCACCGGCGGCGTCGGCCGCCCGCATGACCGCGCGCACGACGGCCTTGCCCCAGCCCTGATTGCGGAATTCGTCGGCGACGTAGACGCCGTTGATGACCCAGATCAGCGGAAGGCGGGTGCCCGGGCGGGCCAGGGCCACGATCCGGTCCCCGTCGAACCCCGCCCACACCGGCTCCCGCACCGGATCGATCGTCGCGTAGGCGCGGGCGAGCCGATGCTCGGAGGTCCCCGCAAAGGTTCGGAGCGCGGACCGGTCGGCCGATCGGAGTTGTCGTACGGAGCCGTCCTGGCCGTATGGGGCGGTGACGACGCCGCGGGGGGCCATCTGCACCAGCACCGACGTCGCCCGTACCGGACCCCGGGCTCGCTCCACCCAGGGGGCCGCCTCCGGTGGGGCCATGACGATCGCCGGACGCGGAGGCAGGTGGTCGGCCAGTTCGGCGAACTCGGCCGGTGCGTTCCAGTGGACCATCGAGCGGCCGTCGCCCAGACCCCACACCAGAAGGTAACCGGCCGTGCGACCGTCGCGGAGGACCGAGGCGAAGCGCACCCGGTCGGGGTACTGCTCCAAGTCCCAGAGGGCGTAGGCGTGCAACCACGGGTCGCGCTGCGCCGCCGCCTCGAGCCAGACCCGGTCGATGGTGGGGCGGATTTCGGACGTTCCGCGTGCCACGTGTCCGGGAGGCGAGGCGAAGGTAAAGGGCCCGCGCCGCTCCGGCCGAACGTGGGACGCCACCGCCCGACGGCCGAGCTGCCTCGTCACCTCGACGAGCTCTACCGACGCTTCCCGTTCGAGCGGTCCCTCGCGGACGACCCTCTGGCCATGATCCGCCCGATCGTCCAGGACCGTCGGTCGGCCGAGGTCTTGGGGATCGTCGCGGCGACCCTGGCCATCGGCAACACCACGGCGATCCGGGGCGCGCTCGGACGGCTCTGGGCGCTGGAACCCGGGCCGCCGGCGGATTGGTTGCTCGCCCCGCCCACGCCCGCCCGGCGACGGGCCCTCGCTCCGTTCCGGCACCGGTGGATTCGTGGCGACCAGCTGGAGTACCTCGCCCGCGTACTCCGGGCGTACTACGCGGACCACGCTTCCTTGGAGGACGCCTTCGTCGTGGGCCTGGCCGAGGGCGGATTCGCCGCCGGCCTCGACCGGGTCGCCCACGTCCTCCGGGGGGATGGGCACTCAAGGGGGCTGGGCCCGCCTCCGTCCGGATACGCCCATCTGTTTCCGAGCCCATTGGAGCTGCCCCGGAGTCCCTGCAAGCGACTCACGCTGTTCGTACGGTGGATGGTGCGGGACCGGTACCCCGACTTCGGGTACTGGAGCCGGGTCCCGACCGGCGAGTTGCGTGTCCCGCTGGACCAGCACGTCCACTGGATCGCGTTGAACCTCGGGCTGACCGACCGGAGGACGCGCTCCTGGGCGGCGGTGGAGGAGGTGACGGCGGCGCTGCGCCGGATCGACCCCGTCGACCCGGTCCGGTTCGACTTCGTGCTCTGCCACACCGGCATCTCGGGCGACTGCCCCAAGGAGCGGGACCTCACCGTGTGCGGACCCTGCTCTGTCCGACCGGATTGTCGTCTCTGGCGGGGCCGGGCGGTGGCCGCGTGACGCCGGGGGTCTCGTCCCTTCCCGTCGCGCCCGGGCTGCTGGAGCGGTTCCGGGACGCGGCCGGCCAGATCCAGTGGCGCGCGACCGGTGGACGACGTCCGTTGCGGGTCGCCCACCTGTTCCAGGAGGAGGCCCGCGTCGAGCTGGTCGAGGAGTCCGAGGGCTGTCGGTGCGTCGTCGAGGCGGGGCCGGTCGGCGCCCTCGTCCTCCTCATCGAGGCCGAACGGCGCGGCCTCCCCGCGGCCCTCGTGGCCCAGGACGCCGGACGGGACCGCCGGTTCCCGACCGGGACGATCGTCGCCGTCTGGGGGAAGGCCACAGTGCCGAAGGGCGACGGGACCCCCCGATTCTCGGACCTGGTCGACCTGGCGCGGTACGCCCTCCCGTAGGTCCGGGGCGCATCCTTATATTTTCTAAATATTAGGACCCCGAATAGTTAGGAGGTCGCATGGTCCCTGCGATGTCCGAGGTGGCGCCGCCGGAGAACGCCGGGTCGATCCCCGACCTGGTCGAACTGGTCCATCACGTGATGAAGGGCGCGCTGCGTCACGTGCAACCGACGCTCAACTCCGAGGAGATCTCCATGGGCCAGTTCTGGGCGCTGCACACCGTCTCGAGCCTGGATTCCGCCTCCCTCGGCACGGTTGCGCGGACCCTCAACCTGTCGCCCCCGACCGTCTGCGCCAACATCGACGCGCTGGAGGAGTCCGGGCTCGTCCGCCGGCACCGGTCGGAGAAGGACCGGCGGTCGATCGAGATCTCGCTCACCCCGCGGGGTCGGCGGGTCGAGGCGCGGGTCTGGCGCGAGGTGTCGGCGGTGATCTCGGGGGCCGCCCGGGGCGTCCCGGGCAGCGACCTGGCGACCTCGATCCGCACGTTCCGCACCATCGCGGACCGGCTCGACCAAGGGCCGGTGCCCCGGAGGGCCGGCGCATGAGCGCACCGCAGCTGACGGCCGCCGGCACGCCGTACGACGCCCGGGCGGCCCGGAACGTGCTCATCGTCCTCGCCGTGATGGCGCTGATGGTCACCTACGTCGAGACGATGGTGATCCCGGCGTTCAAGTCGTTCGTCGTCTTCTTCGACAACGCGCCGGCGACCTCCGTCGTCTGGATCGTCTCGGCGTACCTGCTGGTCGGCACCGTCGCGACGCCGATCTTCGGCAAGCTCGGCGACAAGTACGGCAAGAAGCAGATGCTCGTGCTGGTCATGAGCCTCTACGCCGTCGCCGTGAGCCTGGCCGGTTTCTCGCCCAACATCGGGGCCGCCTTCGGGCTCGACCGGTCGAACCAGCTCTACGTCCTCATCGGCATCCGCGCCTTCCAGGGCCTGGGCATGGGGATGTTCCCGCTCGCCTTCGCCATGCTCCCCGAGGTGTTCCCGGCCCGCCAGGTCGGACAGGCCCAGGGGATCGTCTCGGCGATGTTCGCCGCGGGCGCCTCGCTGGGGCTCGTCGGGGGCGGGTATATCGCCTACCAGTACGGCTGGCAGCTGACCTACCACACGGTCATCCCGCTCGCCATCGCCGTCGCGGTCCTCGCGTACTTCATCCTCCACGACTCGCCCAACCTCACCCCGCACCCGATCGACTTCCCGGGCATCGCCAGTCTGGGGTTCGCGCTGGCGACCCTCATGTTCGGGATCACCGAGGGGACGTACTGGGGCTGGGCGAACTTCAGCTCGGTCGCGCTCGGACCGATCCGCTGGGGCGTGCCCGAGTTCTTCCTCCTCTCGCTCGCCGGTCTCGTCTTCTTCCTGGTCTGGGAGCCGCGGGCCAAGTACCCGGTCGTCTCGTTCTCGGCGCTCAAGCAGCGGAACATCTGGATCTCCAACGTCAACGGGGTCATCGTCGGGCTGGGGATGTTCCTCGTGTTCATCGGGCTCGTCATCATCGCCGAGTACCCGTACGCGCCCGGCTTCAACCTGGACGAGTTCCAGATGGGGCTCGTCTCGCTGCCCGCCTCCCTCGCCATGCTCGCGTTCGGCCCGCTCTGGGGCCGCATGGTCGCGGCCCGGGGACCGAAACCGGTCATGATGGCCGGGTTCGTCGTGATGATGTCGGGCGGCCTGGGGCTCGCGCTCCTGAATCACTCGGTCATCGAGCTGATCGTCTTCGCCATCCCGGCGCTCGTCGGCAACGTCGCGGTCCTCATCGCGATGTCGAACATCATCGTCCTCTCGGTCTCCCCCAAGGAGCTCGGCATCCAGACCGGCATGAACCAGACGTTCCGGAACCTGGGCAGCGCCGTGGGCCCGGTGATCGCCGCGACCGTCACGGCGAGCTTCGTGGCGACCACGACCATCCTGGTCAACGTCGGCGGCGGGACCTCCCTCCCGGTCCAGGTCCCGACGTACCAGCTGCTGGGCTTCCAGATCGTCTTCGGCCTGGTCGCCGCCGCCTCGCTGGTCGGCCTGCTCCTGTCGCTCGGCCTGCGGAACTACCGGTACCTCGCGGACGGGACCCGGGTCGGCGGAGCGGCGGGCGCGGAACAGCCCGTCCCCGCCGAGGCGGTCGCGGCGGAGCCCGCCGCGTAGCGCGCACGGTCTACGAGCAGCCGCTGGTCGCGCCGCAGACCGTGCAGGCGTAGCAGGTCCCGGAGCGGACCATGATGCCGCCGCAGACGTGGCACGAGGGCGAATCCTCGGAGACGCCGCCCGGGGCGGCCGGCTCGAAGGCGTCCAGCGGCTTCGTCTCGAACTTGACCGTCTGGCTCGGCGGGGGCGCCTTGGTGGCGGGGGCCGGCGCGGGGGCGCCGTGGCCGTTGCCGCCGTCGGAGACCGCCTCCAGGCCGATCGCCTGGCGGTCGGCCTCGGTCAGGAACTCGTAGGCCAGCCACCGGGCGACGTAGTCGGGGATCGACTTCGCGAACCGGATCTTGGGGTTGTTGGTCGCACCCGCCGGCTCGAACCGGAGGTGGGCCAGCTTCCGGACCAGGTCGCGCAGCGGCACCCCGTGCTGGAGCGCCATCGACATCGAGATCCCGAGCGAGTCCATGAGGCCGTTGACGGTCGAGCCCTCCTTCGTCACCCGGAAGAAGATCTCGCCGGGGCGGCCGTCGGGGTAGAGCCCCACCGTCACGTAGCCGTCGTGCCCGCCGACCTGGAAGTGGTGCGTCAGCGCCTTGCGCTGGTCGGGCAAGCGCTCGCGGGCCGGCGTGCGCGGGTCGCCGACGACCGTCTTGCCCTGGCCGGTCTCGAACGGCTGGGACGCCTTGCAGCCGTCCCGGTAGAGCGCGACCGACTTGATGCCGTACCGCCACGCCTCGAGGTAGATCTTCTCGATGTCCTCGACGGTCGCGTCGTTGGGCAGGTTGATCGTCTTGGAGGCGCCGCCGGACAAGAACGGCTGGACCGCGCCGAGCATCTTGAGATGGCCCATCGGAGCGATCGTCCGGGTCCCCCCGACCGGCGCGAGGGCGCAGTCGAACACCGGCAGGTCCTCGGCGTCCAGGCCCGGGGCACCTTCGATCGTCCCGGTCCGCTCGACGTAGGCCGTGATGTCGCGGGTCTCTTCGGGCGTGTAGCCGAGCGCCGTCAGCCCATCCGGGACGGTCCGGTTGACCATCCGCAGGACGCCGCCGCCGACCAGGTTCTTCGTCTTGACGAGGGAGAGCTCGGGCTCGAGCCCGAGGGTGTCGCAGCCCATCAGCAGCCCGATCGTCCCCGTGGGGGCGATGACCGAGATCTGGGCGTTGCGGTAGCCCCACAGCTCGCCGGCCTTGACCGTATCGTGCCAGCGGTCGACCGCGGCCGTGATGATCGGCGTCAGCCGCGGGTCGTTGACGGGGATCTGCTCGGCGGCGCGGGCATGCTTGCCCATGACGCGGAGCATCGGGGCCCGGTTCTTCTCGAAGCCGGCGAACGGGGCCATCCGCTTGGCGATCTCGCTCGACATGTGGTACCCCTCGCCCGAGAGGACGGCGGAGATGGCGCCCGCGAGCGTCCGGCCCGCGTCCGAGTCGTAGGCGAGACCGTAGTGCATCAGCAGCGAGCCCAGGTTGGCGTAGCCGAGCCCGAGCGGCCGGAAGTCGTGGGAGTTCTGGGCGATGGACGGCGTGGGGTAGCTGGAGGCGTCCACGAGGATCTCCATCGCGAGGATCATCGTCCGGACCGCCTGGCGGAACAGCTCGACGTCGAAGCCGCCCTTCGGGTCCAAGAACTTCATCAAGTTGATCGACGCGAGGTTGCACGCCGTGTCGTCCAGGAACAGGTACTCCGAGCACGGGTTGGAGGCGTTGATGCGGCCGGAGTTGGGGCTCGTGTGCCAATCGTTGGTGATGTCGTCGAACTGGACACCGGGGTCGCCGCACCGCCAGGCGGCGTAGGCGAGCTTGCGCCACATCTCGCGCGCCCGGTAGGTGCCGGCGACCGCATGGTCGGTCCGGTGGGTCGTCTTCCATTCGCCGTCCCGGACGACCGCGTCCATGACGCGTCGGGGATCCGTACGGAGTGGTTGGCGTTCTGGTAGGCGACGGACGCGTAGGCGGAGTCCGGGTCGGTCCCGTCGAAGTTGGACGAGTACCCCTGCCGGATG
>JASHSU010000060.1 GCA_030038605.1 Thermoplasmata archaeon
GGGCGGACGCGATCCCCTCGTCGAGCGCGAACGCGGCCTCGTTGAGCACCGGCAGGAGCACCCGGTTCACGAGGAAGGCGGGCGCCTCCCGCACGCGGACCGGCACGAGGGGGTACCGGTGGTTCCGCAGGCCTGCAGGAAATCGACCGTATCGGTCACGACGTCCTCTCGCGTGTCCACGCCGGCCGCCACTTCGACCAGCGGCAACGTTGTCGGGGGGTTGAAGAAGTGAGTCACGAGCGTCTGGCGCGCGTGTCGCAGGCCCTTCGCCAGGCGGGTGATCGACAGGGAGGACGTGTTCGAACCGATGACAGCGTAGTCGGGCAGCACGGTGTCCAGCGCTTCCAGCACGTTGCGCTTCACCTCCGTGCGCTCGAAGACGGCTTCCACCACCAAGTCGGCCCCGGCGAAGTCGGCGAAGTCGGTCGTGCCGGTCACCCGGCCCACGACCTCGTCCCCCCGTGCGCGGGTGAATTTCGGTGCCAGCTTCGCGCGGACCGCGGCCTGCTGGTCGACCGAGAGATGGACGCCCAGCTGCTCGATGCGCTCGATCTCTTTGGGGGCCCGCTGCTCGTGAAAGGCGACCAGCTCGTCCACGTACCCCCGGACCTTGGCGAGCCCGGCGTCCACGCGCGCGCGGTCGACGTCTTTCAATACGACCGGAATTCCGTTGAGCGCGAGAACCTCCGCGATGGCCGCGCCCATCGTGCCGGCGCCCACCACCCCCGCCTTCGAGACCCGCACGCTCGACCCGGCCGGTAGAGCCCGGCTGCCCTACATAACGCGGGTGGCGGGGACGCGCCGATCTACTCGGACCCGTGGGCGGTGGGGGTGGTCGTCGCCCGCGGCTCGGGTCCCGAGAGCCTCGACTCGACATCCGGCGCGGGGCGCGGTGAACCACTCCAAGGAACGGACCCGGTCAGCAGGGGGCCGACCTTCGTCGGCCACAGGGTCGCGGCGACCGTGAACCCTCCGAGCAGCAGGTATTCCCCCAGCCAGCGGGCGATCAGCGCCGGCCCCCCGACGGCTCCCACGGGGACGGCCCCCCACCCGGAGACGGCGAGGCTGCCCAGGATCTGATTGACGAAACCATCCAATCCCCAGGACGGGAGCGGCGGTGGTACCCACGTCAGTACGCTCAGTCCGAGTACGAGGAAGACCAGCGCGACGGCACCACCCCAGCGATGCCGGAGGCGGCCGAGGGCGCCGAGGGTCGCCGACGGGAAGAGGGCCGCCGACAAGGCCAGACCGGCGATGACCCAATGTTGACCGATCCATTGGGCCCACAGACCGACCCCTGCTCGAGTCGGGTCGACGGTCGTCCACTGGGCCGCAACGGCCAGAGCCCATACCACGGCACTTCCGAGCAGCACCGCACGCAACGCCCCCGCCGCGACGAGCTGTCCCGTCAGCGGGCGCGATGTCACCGGGCCGGTCGTCGGCCGACCGAACAGGCCTCCGTACACGATGAGGAGCATCTCCTGAGCGAGGAGCGCGACCCAGACCATGCCGATCTGAAAGACCCCCAGATACCAGTTGTTCAGCAACAGATTCGCGGTGGTGGTGCCGGACGCTTGGGCCACGAGACCCACGCCGGCGGTCGCCGCGGCCGTGGTGGAGCAACAGGCCCCCAAGGTCACCAGCGAGATCATCGCCGGCGTGAGTCCGGCGACGGTGCTGGCCGTGGTGGTTCCGCCCGAGCGAGTCGCCCGGGGACGCAACAGCCGGACGACCAGAAGGAACGCGACGGTCATACCGTAGCCCACGCCCACGGCGACCACCACCATCGCGAGCGTCGCGAAGAACGGTAGCGAGACCACGCCCCACGGCGCGATGAGCAACAGCCCGGGATAGTTCCAGGCCCCTGAGCTCCCGTTCCAGAGGATGTAGAGCGAGTAACCCCCGCCCACGTTGCCGATGGCGACCATCCCACCCAGGAAGAGCGAGCCGAGGACGTACAACAGCGCGAAGAACACCACACCGCCGCGCGCGCTCGAACGCCGGACGAACGCTCGAATCTCACGTAGCGTGAGCAAACCGACGGCGTCGAATCGCACCGGTGGGTCCATCGACGCCGACGCGAGCCGTTGAGGAGTTTAAGTTAGGTCGGTAGGGACCGAGTAACGGCCCTTGCACCGTCAGGGACCGTGCCGACGTCGGGTCAGTTCGGTCATCATCTGGTCGTACTGTTCCCGGGAAATCTCGCCCCGCGCGTAGCGCTGCCGCACGGTCACGATAGCCGGGTCCGGGCCCGGGATACCCGAACGGTACCGTTGCCGGCGGTACCCGGCCATGCTCGTCCAAAAGACCACGCGGACGAGGAAGAAGACGAGAAGCAGGATGAGGAAGAACGGGAAGAACCCGTAGTAGAAGATCCCCGCCGGCCGACCCGGTGTCCCGCCCCCGAAGGCGCCGTCCAGGTACAGGATGTAGACGACGACCACGGCGACCAAGACGACGATCACCGCGACGAGAGCGAGCCACGGCCACGACGATCGACGGCGCGGAGCCGCCGGGTACGGGTCGTACACGGGTCGATGGGTCTCGAGGCGGGGCCTCCTATGTTAAAGTGCGTCCCGAGACCCGTTCGCCCGTCGAACCCGCGCCGGGGCGACCGAAGATTTAAGGCGAAGGCCCGACTCGGCTCGCCTGCGCGGGGATGGCCCAGCCTGGTAAGGCGCAGGATTGCTAATCCTGTGGTGATCTCACCTCGGGGGTTCAAAGGAAGGCCGGAGTCCCCGACCTTCGGAAAGTCCCCCTCCCCGCGTTCCGGCCTCTTACCGCGTGGGCACGTCGGTCTCGGCGAGGTAGATCTCCCCATCCCTCGTCACCGCGACGCGGCCGCCCGCCTCCGGAAGAGGGCCCCGAACCACGGCGAGGACGCGCACCGACTCCGCGAGTTCGACCAGGGCCAGTCGGTGCGGAGCCGTCCAGCCCTGCGAAGGGCTGAGCAGCTCCGTGGCGGCGAGAACGACGCCCTCCGAAGGGATGGGGTACGGAACCGGGTTGCTGGCACCGCAGTGCGGGCAGGGTCCGGCGCGAGGAAGGTACCGGACTGTGCAACTTCCGCAACGGCTGACCAGCAACTCGGGGCGCGTCATGGGGCGTTGCCTCCCAAAATCGTAACGAAGTTGTGGGACGCTAGACCCCCGATGGAATGCGCTAACCCCGTCGTCGGCCGGGGATCGACCTGCGACGCTCCTGCTCGGCCCGTCAGTTGACGGACCACGTCCGCGATCTCGGCCAACCCCGAAGCCCCGACCGGGTGACCCCGACCGAGAATACCTCCCGAGGCGTTCAGGACCGGGCTGCCCTCCGGTCGTGAACCGGTGAACCAACCGGGGGCGTCCCCCGGGCGTGCGAAGCCGAGGTCCTCGACATCGATCAGCAAGAAGGGCGCGAAGGCGTCGTGGAGTTCGGCGAGCTGCACGTCGTGCCGGCCGAGGTTGGCCCGACGGAACGCCCGTTCGGCCGCGGAGCGCGTCGCCGCAAAGGTGGTGAGGTCCTCCCGGTCGACGACCGCCATCGCCTCGAACGCCTGGCCGAGTCCGAGCACGCTCGCGGGACCGTGCCCTCGCTCGACGACTACGGCGACCGCGCCGTCCGAGATCGCGGAGCAATGGAGCAACCGGAGCGGTGAGGCCACCATTCGGCTATTGTGAACCTCTTCGGGGGTTACGGCCGCCTGGAACTGGGCGTAGGGGTTGTGAACGGCCGCCGCCCGAGCGGCACACGACACGGCGTCGAACACCTCCGGCGCCACCCCGTACCGTTGGGCGTAGCGCTGGCTGACCAGGGCAGCCAGTGCGGGCATCGTCGCACCCGCGACCTGTTCGGTCGGATGGAGCGAGTGGGCCAGCGCGGCGCTGACCTCGGGCGTCGGACGATCGGTCATTTTCTCGGCCGCGACGACCAGCACGCGGTCGTACTGCCCGCTCTCAACGGCGAGGACGCCCGCATGAAACGCCGCGGCGCCCGAGGCGCTGGCGGCCTCCACCCGTAACCCTGCTGCGGTCTCGACCGAGATGCGGTTGGCGACGCGAGAGACCAAGTTCTCGGTGGCGTTCACCGCTCCCGCCAGCATGTTGCCGACGACGAGCAGGTCGATCGGTTTGCGACCCACCTCCTCGAGCGCGTGGCTCGCGGCCTCGGCCGCCAACTCGACCAACGACTCCGGTCTCCGCCCGAACCGGGCGTATCCGGTCGCGGTGACGTGGGCGCTCACGCCGCCTCGACGACGACCGGCCCGAAGAGCGTGTGCACCGTGGCGACGAATCGTACCAGCGGCATGCCGTGGTCCCAGCGGAGCACCGCATGACCTTCCCGGGTCCGTTCGACCTCGGGCAAACGGCGGGAGAGCAGACCGAGCGATCCGCGGATCGGTTGGCGGGCGGCCGAGAACAGCCGCCATGCGTCCCCCCCACGGTGTCCGATCCGTCGGTACGCATAGACGGCGAGAAGGCCCACGCGTTCGACCGCGCGCCGGTGGGCCTCCAGTTGCTCGGCCGCCCGCCCGCTCGCAGCGGAGAAGTGAATCGTCGCCTCGCTCGACGCCTTGACTTCGACAGGGAGGGCAAGACCTCCACGCATGGCGACCAGGTCGAAGCCGAGCGACCCCGCCCCCCGGATCACCAGGAACGGATGGTCCACGATCCGCTCCAGGTCGGCTCGGTCGGTCGCGGGAATCGAACGCACGTAGCGCAGGACCGCCGAGCGCTCGCCCTGCAGAAGGTCCTTCAGTTCCCGTTCGTACGCCGAGAAGCTGTGACCGACCACGACCGCGGACTCCGGTCGGGGGATTAATATAAGGCGGTGGGCGGACTCGCCGCGTTCGGTGGCAGCTTCCGCCGGCCTGGAGATCGTCGCGGCGGATGTTCCGGTCGCCCGGGTATTGGCCGCTCTCGTCATCGACGCGGACCGGCGGCGAACGGTGCGCGGCTACACCACGCAGCCGGCGCGACTGCGCGTGTCGGACCTGCGGGCCCGGCTGCTCCGCGAGCGGGTGTTCGAAGACCCTTCGCGGTTGCTCACGCGCCTCCGTCGGCGGGGCCTGTTGGCCGAACTGTCCACCGGCGGTGAGAAGGTCTACGAGATACCGTATCCGGACGAACTCCGTCAGTTGCTGCTCGACGAGGTGGCTCGCTCCGAACCCGGCGATGTCGGGCCGGTGTCACCCGTGCCGGACGAACCGGCGGAGATCCGGGCCATGGACGGCGAGTTCCTGGACCGACTGCGCGACGTGCTCACCTACCGGTTGGAGGCGACCGTCGAGTTCGGGAGGTCGTTCTCCGTGGACGTCCTCGCCGAGTACCTGCAGGGGCTGTTCGGAGAGTCGCTCTACTTCGACTCACTGATCTCGCTGCTTCAACAGTACGCCCTCGCGGACGTACCGCTCGTCGCACCGACCGGCCGACCGACCGGGGCGACCGGTTTCCATCTCGCCCTCTTCGGACCGCCTGGGACCGGCAAGACGTTCTCGATCGATGACCTGGTGCGCGGAAACCCCCGCAGCGGAGTCCCGCCCCATGGCCTGCCCGGTCGCAACCGGTATTGCGGCGGCATCACGCCCGTCCAATTCTTGCGCGTCGGGGCGGCGTACACCGGCCGAACGTTCAACTTCATCGTTCCCGAGTTCAATGACTGGTTCAAGTATCGCGGCATGGTCGAGCCTCTCAAGCTCGTCATGGAACAACGTGAGGTCAAGTGGGAGACGACTCTCGGCACGGTCGGCCCCTACACCTTCCGCTCGTTCTTCTCGGTGAACTACAACGTCCGGACGGCCGGCGCGGACGATTACTGGACGACGATCGGGGACCCGAACTTCGCAGCGCTCGAGGACCGGATGTTGTTGCGGTTCCACCCGATGACGCGGGACCGATTCCGCGCGGTCGAGGCGAGCGCGGAGCGACTCGAGCTGGGCGAGCTCGACTTCGCTCTGGCGGACCGGATCCGCGACCACCTCATCCTTGTCCATGCAATCGAGACCGGTCACCCGCTGGTCGCCCACCGGTTCCGACGCAGGTCGATCCGGTTGGAACGACCCCTCTACGATGCCCTCCGCTTGGTCTCCGAGGAGGCCCTCAAGGGGACACGGTTTCCCAAGTTCTCTCCCCGACTCAAGTCTCGGGCGGTCCGGTTGGCGGCGGCGGCCGCTCTGCTCGCCTACTTCCACGACCCCGACTCGCCCGCGGTGACGATCGGCGCCCGTGAGACCGAGTTCGCCCGACGCTTCTACGAAGAGGAGGTACGTGCCCGCGAAGGCCGAAGGGGCGCCGCCGCCCGCTGAGGGCCCCTCAGCCCGCTTTCACCGGCCCAGCGCGGACGAGGTCCGGCGGGCCGCCCGGCGCGTCCTCCGGGGCGGCCGCGCGACGTATCCCTCCCAGGCCGCGTTCCGGGCGGCGGTCCTGGACGTACTCCGTCGGGACGACCCGTTGGCCGGAGTGAGCGGGACCCGTCTTCGGCGACTGGCGATGGAAACTCCCGGCGTTCGACTCTCGGTGCACTACACGGAACGCCCGGGCTCCGATGCACTGGCGGCGTGCCCGGTCTGTGGTTCGGAGCTTCGGCCGATCCGTAACCGGACGCTGACCGGGGACTCGGTCGTCATCGGTCAGCAGTGCAGCCGCTGCCGGTACTGGACCCATCACCCTCGCCGCGTCCCCACCCGCTACATCTTCGCGCGCGGGACCGATGGGCGGCAGTCCGTAGGACGCTCGAGCGTCAGTCCTCTTTCCACTCGGCCGCCGGAGACGCTGCGGTAGCGCTGGACTCGGAAGCGACGTTCGCCGCACCGGCGGGGGGGGACGTCGATGCCGGGGGTGTACGGTCCCGGGACCGGCCTGCGTACAGGGCGATCGCGGCGATCGCCGCCCCGACGATCAGCCCCAGGAAGATGCCCTCGTAGAAGTTGGACCCCGTGGAACTGCCGGACGTCGAGGTCGAGGGACCACCGGACGCGGTGGCGTGGACCGTCAAGTTTGTCGCCACAAGGCCGCCGCCCGCGTCGGTCAGCACGACATTGACGTGGTAGGTGCCCGGGGCCGCGTAGGTGTGGTCGACCTGCTCCCCGGTCGCGTACGAACCGTCCCCGAAGTTCCAGAGGAGCGTGTACGGGGCGGTCCCCCCGGTCACAT
>JASHSU010000061.1 GCA_030038605.1 Thermoplasmata archaeon
CTCTCGAACATGCGGAGCGCCACCGCGGCGGTCGGGCTACCGGTCGTCCGGCCGTTGATCGGATTCGACAAGTCGGAGATCGAGGCGGTCGCCAAGGCGATCGGGACGTACGAGATCTCCACGCGGCCCGGGGTCTGTTGCCAGGCCGTACCGGACAAGCCGGCGACCCGCTCGAACCTGGTCCAGATCCTCCAGGAGGAGGAGCGGATCGACGTCGAGCAGATGATCGACGAGTGCGTCCGAAAGGCAGTCGTCCTGTAGGGCCCGGCACCCGTGGCCCCTCTCGGCGGTGGAGGGTAGTGTTTGATATAGGCCGAAGGAGGTCCTCGGCCCCATGCAGGGCTACGGCGCCCCGATGAACTACCCGAGAACGGCGTACCTCCTGGCGTTGATCGGAGGGATTTTCATCCTCCTGGATGCGATTATCACCGCAGCCTTGGTCGCCGCCGTCGGCGCGGCCTTTGGCTCGATTCTCCCTGGACTCGGAATCATTCTCGTGGTCTTTGCCGTCATTGTCTTGCTCTTCGGGTTGATTGTCCTGTTCTTGTCATTCCGGCTGAAGAGCAACCCTTCGGGAGCTCGGATGACGGGGATACTCATCATCGTCTTCGCTCTCCTGAGCTTCCTGAGTGGCGGTGGGTTCTACATTGGTGGAATCCTCGCGCTCGTCGGTGGAATCCTAGCGGTCGTCTGGACCCCACCCCCCATGATGGCCCAGCCGGGTTGGGGCCAGCCGGGTCAGTGGGGTCAGCCGGGGCAGCCCGCCCAGGCCGCCTGGGGCCAGCCCTCGCCTCCGCCCCCCTCCGCTGGCAAGGTCTGCGCGTCCTGTGGTACGGCGAACGCGGCCGGCGCACAGTTCTGCGCCAAGTGTGGCGCGGCGTTGCCTCCGTAGGCCGCGGTCGGTCTCTGCGACTAACCCTTTCTTGCTTCCATTTCTTCGTCGTAGTGCCAGGGTGCCCGCGGCCGAAGTCATCAGATAGCGGTCGCCGATCCGGTCGTCACGATGTATCGAACGTTGCGACTCTGCTCGAGCGGTGGGGGGTTCGAGGCCGTGCCCGACCCGCCGCGTCGCCTGCGCCTCCCGGCCGTCCGACTGGCTCTCGAGAAGGAAGGCATCCCGGTCATCGACGCGCGGGTGATGCTCATTGCGGGGTCGGACCCGGAAGTCACGATCAGTCAGAACGGCCGGCTGCTGATCAAGACCCCGGACGCGACCACCGCGGACCGGACGTTCGCGCGACTGTTGCCCCTGATCGAGAAGGCCTCGGACGCCTCCATCTGACCCGCGCGCCCGCGCTAGGTTAAGGCGTTCTCCCGCCTCGAACGGTCCGCGGGTACCGTGCGCGAGACCTGGGTCGTCGGAGCGGCGTCGAACCGCTTCGGCAAGATGAAGGAATCCGGCCGGGAAGCGGCGACGCGCGTCTCCCTGGCGGCCATCGAGTCGGCCGGCCTCCGCCCGAAGGACATCGGGTACACCTTCGTCTCCAACTGCTTCGGTATCGCCGAACACCAGGCCCACGTAGGACCCCTCATCAACGGGGGGCTGGGGATCCCGGAGGTGCCCTCCTGCACGATCGAGTCCGCCTGTTCGTCCTCGAGCGCCGGGCTCCACGAGGCGTTCGTCCAGGTCGCGGGCGGGTTCATTGACGCGGCGCTGGTGGTGGGTTCGGAGAAGCTCTCCCACCTGGACACGCTGGCGGCGACGAGTTACTTCGCCATCGCCGCCGACTACGCGTTCGAGACCCGCAACGGGGCGACGTTCCCCGGTCTCTACGCCACGCTCGCCAGTGCCTACCGCGACGCGTACCCCACACGGCCCGAGATGTTCGGCGCGATCGCGATCAAGAACCACGCCAACGCCGCGCGCAACCCGCACGCGCACTTTCAGAAGGAGATCTCGATGGAGACCTACCTCCACTCCCCCATCATCGCCTCCCCCCTGCGGCTCTACGACTGCTGCCCGTTCTCCGACGGGGCGGCCGCAATCGTGGTCGCGGCCCGGGAGTTCGTGAAGACCCCGCGCGCCGAGCCTCTGGTCGTGCGGGCTTCGGCCCGGGCGGGCTCGATCACCGAGATGCAGGATCGGCCGGACCTGCTGGGTCTCCCCGCAACCCGCACGGCCGCCGCCCGCGCCTTCCAGCAGGCGAAGCTCACGCCGAATCAGATCGATTTTGCGGAGGTCCACGATTGTTTCACCATCGCCGAAGCCCTGGCCCTGGAAGACCTCGGCTTCGTGCCCAAGGGTCAGGGGGCGAGCGCGGCGCTCGAAGGGATCACCGCCCGCGACGGGAGCCTGCCCGTGAACCCGTCGGGGGGCCTCAAGGCGAAGGGGCATCCGGTGAGCGCGACGGGCGTGTCGCAGGTGGTGGAAGTGTTCGAGCAGTTCAACGGATTGGCGAAGGGCCGGGAAGTCCCTCGCACCACCACCGCGCTGACCCACAACGTCGGAGCGACCGGTGGCTCCTGCTCCGTCCACATCTTCTCGAGGAGGTAGAGCGGACCCGATGGCCGACGACGCCCTCCCCGCCGCGCCCCACACGGTGGACGAGTGGGTGAAATCCTACGAGGAGGGGGGACCGCTGCGGGGGTTCCGGTGTCCCGACTGCGGACTGATCACCGCGACCTGGAGTCTCGCCTGCCCCTCGTGCGGCCACATCGGACTCGAAGAGCACGCGCTCGCCGCGACCGGTCGGGTGGTCGCGTTCACGCTCCTTACCGTGCCCGGGGATGAGTTCCTGAACGACGCGCCCTACGCCTACGTCGTGGTCGCGCTGGACGGGGGTGGGCGGATCACCGGATGGATGCCGTCCGTCCGCACCGAGGAGGGCGTCCGCATCGGCGAGCGCGTCCGATTCCACCCGAGCTACAAGCCCGGTGTCCAGTTCGTCCGCGAGGGCGACGGCCCCGAGGAGAACCGTTAGCGTGGACGCGTCCGGTTCGACCGCCGGATCGGCCAAGGTGTGGTGGAAGTGGTACCCTCCGTCGGTCCCGCACGAGGTGGAGGTGCCCTCCCAGCTGCTCCACGAGGTGATCCACTCCGCGGTGGAGCGCTGGGGGGACCGTACGGCCCTCATCTACTACGGGGCGCGGTGGTCCTACCGCCGCCTGTGGGAGGAGAGCGGTCGGTTCGCCGCGGCTCTCGCCCGCGACGGGGTCCAGGTCGGCGACCGGGTCGCGCTCTACTTGCCCAACTGCCCGGCCTACCCGATCGCCCTGCTCGGCATCCTCCGACTCGGGGCGGTGGTGGTCCAGGTCAGTCCGCTCTACCTGGGGCAGGACCTGACGCGGATCCTCAAGGACGCGACCCCGAAGGCGCTCGTCACCCTGGAGATCCTCTACCCGAACGTGGCGAACGTGCGGACCGAGTACGCCGTGCCCGTGCTGTACGTCGCTCGGCTGCGGGAACTCTATCCGTTCCTGAAGCGCCCTCTCGTCAACCTGGTGCTGAAACGGCGCGGCTTGCCGACGGCGTTCCCGCGGGACGACCCGACGGTCCGACCGTGGACCTGGACGGTGCACTACCGCGGCACGGCCCCCGAGTTCCACGCCGACCCGGCCACGACGGTCGCGGTCCTCCAGTACACGGGCGGGACGACGGGGGTGCCGAAGGCGGCGATGCTCACGCACCGGAACCTGCACGCGAACCTCCTGCAAATGAACGCGTGGAACACGCGACGCGAGCCGGGCCACGAGGTGGTGATGGCGGCGATCCCGTTCTTCCACATCTATGCGCTCACGGTGGCCCTGTTCGCGGGGCTCGCCGACGGCTCGACGATCGTCATCCAGACGCGACCGGACGTGCCCGAGCTGCTCCAACTCATCGACAAGTACGCGCCGACGCAGTTCCCCGGCGTACCCGCCCTCTACACGGCGTTCATCAACACCGAAGGGATCGAGCGGCACAAGATCCGGTCGATCAAGTTCTGCGTGAGCGGCTCGGCGCCGCTGCCGGTCGAGGTCGCCAAGCGGTTCGAGGCCCTGACCGGCGGCAACCTCATCGAAGGGTACGGGCTCAGTGAGACGTCGCCGGTCACTCACGTCAACCCGACCGAAGGGGAGCGGCGCGCCGGGTCGATCGGCATCCCGGTCCCGAACACCGACCAGCGCATCGTCGACCCGGAGACCGGTACGCGCGTCCTCGGGCCGGGCGAGGTCGGCGAGTTGGAGATCCGGGGACCTCAGGTGATGCTGGGCTACTACCGTAACCCGACCGAGACGGCGATGTTCCTGAGGGACGGGTGGTTCCGCACGGGCGATATCGCACGGATCGACGCGGACGGGTTTGCCTACATCGTCGACCGGAAGAAGGACACGATCAACGTCGGCGGGATGAAGCTCTACCCACGCGAGGTCGAGGAGGTCCTGTTCCAGCACCCGGGCGTCGCGGAGGCGGCGGTGATCGGCGTTCCCGACCCCGAGCGCGGCGAGGCCGTGAAGGCGTATGTCGTCCTCAAACCCGGGGCCCATCCGACCGAGGCCCAGCTGATCGCCTTCGTGCGCGAGCGCATCGCGCACTACAAGGCGCCCCGGTCGGTAGAGTTCCGGACGAGCCTGCCCCGCAGCGGCGTCCAGAAGGTCCCGCGACGCGTGCTGCGGGAGGAGGCCGCGGGAGCGACGCCGGCGCCCCCCGCGACGCCTACCAGCCCCTCGTCATGAGGTCGCGCGCGATGACGAGGCGCTGGATCTCGTTCGTCCCCTCGAAGATCTCGCTGATGCGGGCATCACGGTAGGCCCGCTCGATCGGAGTGCCTCGGATGTACCCCAGGCCCCCGTGGATCTGCAGTGCCTCGTCCACGACCTCGCTCGCCCACTCGGAGGCGAGGCACTTCAGGATGGACGACTCGCGCGTCTTCTCCGCGCGTTCGAGCCGGCTCCACGCCTTGGGGTCGGTCCCCATCCGGTCCTGGTGCGCCGCCGCGTGGTAGACCATGAACCGGAGCGCCTGCGCGCGCATCGCCATGTCGGCGAGCTTGAACTGGATCGCCTGGTACTCGCTGATCGGCAGGCCGAACTGCGTCCGGTTCTGCGCGAACGTGAGCGCCTCGGTCATCGCCGCCTGGATGCCTCCCAGCGAGGCCGCGCCGAGCGACACCCGACCCACGTCCAGGGCGGTCATCGCGACCGGGAACCCCTTGCCGACCTCGCCCAGGACGCACTCGGGTCCGAGCTCGACGTGGTCCAGGATCAGCTCGGCCGTCGACGTTCCGTGAAGCCCCATCTTCTTCTCGCAGCGTCCGACCTTGAATCCGGCCTGGTCCGTGTCGACGATGAACGCCGTCACGCCACCGTTCGGGCCCAACTTGACGTCGTTGCCCGCCATGACGATGACCGTGCCGGCCTCGCGGCCGTTGGAGACGTAGATCTTGTTGCCCGTCAGCACCCAGCGGTCGCCCTGCTTCTCGGCGACCGTTCGAACGGCCCCGGAGTCGCTCCCGGACCCGGGCTCGGTCAGGCTGAACGCGAGGAGCCGCTCTCCCTTGGCGGCCGGCACGAGCCATCGCCGCTTCTGCTCCTCCGTCCCGTAGTAGAGGAGGGGCGTCGTGCCCAACGAGGTGTGCGCCCCGACGATGACGCCGTGCGACGCGTCCACTTTCCCGAGTTCTTCGAGGAAGAGACAGTAACCGACCTTGCCGAGGCCGAGACCTCCGTACTCCTCCGGTATCGGTATGCCGAAGTAGCCCTCTTCCTGCATCCGACGGACCGACGCCGCGGGGAACTGCTCGGTCTCGTCCATCTCGGCGACGATCGGGGCGACCTCCTTCTGGAGGAACGCCCGCGCCGCCTGTCGGAACGCCTCCTGGTCCGGCGTGAACGAGAATTCGATCGACATCGTCACTCCCCTCGGAACTTGGGCGGACGCCGTTCCACGAACGCCAGGATGCCCTCGGGTAGGTCTTTGGACGGCAGCACCTCGGCCGCGAACAGGCTCGTCTCGAGCGCGATCCCCTCCGACAACGGCCGGGCGAGCCCCTCGTTGATGGCGCGCTTCGCCGCTTGGACCGCGCGCGGTGCCCGCTGGGCGATCGTATGGGCGAGGTCCCTTGCAGCGCGCAGCTCCTGTCCGGCGGGGACGGTCTTGTTGACCAACCCGATCCGGAGCGCCTCCGCCGCCGGGATCATCGCTCCCGTGAAGATCAGTTCCTTCGCCTTGGCCAACCCGATGAGCCGGGGCAGGCGCTGGGTTCCCCCGTACGCCGGCATCAGTCCGTAGTTGACCTCCGGAGCGCCCAGCTTGGCCGAATCGCCGGCGACGCGCAGGTCGGTCGCCAAGGCCAGTTCCAACCCGCCGCCCAGCGCGAGGCCGTTGATCGCCGCGACCACGGGGGGACGTAGTCCCGCCAGTCGGGCGAAGAGAGCGTGACCCTTCCGCACCACCTCGGGGGCGGTGGCCAGGTCCAGGGTGGCCATTTCCTTGAGGTCGGCGCCGGCGCTGAAGTACTGACCATCGCCCGTCACGATGACGGCGCGGACCTTCGGGTCCGCCTCGATCGCGTCCAGATGATGGTCCAGGGCCGCTAGCAGGGCTGTGCTCAGGGCGTTGACCGGAGGGTTCCGGAGGATCAGGAGTTCGACCCCGTCCTCCTCGCTCTTTCGTCCCACCAGCTCCGGTTCGGACATCGGACTACCGTACGGCCGACGAGGCCGCGCCCTCCTCTTAACGCATCCTGCGGCGAACGACCCGGCGACCGTGGGCACGTCGGCGGGAACCTCTTGTAACGTGGCCCTCTAGGAGGGCGTGGTCCGTCGGGAACTGGTCTCCCTCTCCCTCTACTCCCTGCTGGCCAGCAACCGCGGCGGCCTGTTCATCGTCTTCTTTCCGCTCTACCTGGTCGAGGTCAAGGGCTCGACCCTCGAGGTCGCTCTCGTCGTCCTGAGCCTCGCCTACGTGCCGGCGAGCCTACTGATGCCGCTGGCCGGACGACTGTCCGACCGGATCGGCCGGCGGCGCCCGTTCCTGTTGATCGGTGAGGTGACGGCGTTCCCGCTGTTCCTCGCCATCGTCTTCGCCCCGGGCTGGCAGCTGGCCAGCGCCCTGTTCATCGGAGCCGAGCTCGCCCTCGCGATCGGCGGCCCGGCGTACACGGCGTACGTCGCGGACGTCACGGCCAGTCACGAGCGAGGCGAGGGGTACGGCCTGCTCAACGCGACCTCCAACGCGGGCGCGGTGGTCGGCTTCGTACTGGCCGGCGTTTTGACCTACTGGTACGGGCTCTGGCTGCTGTTCCCGTTCGTCGTGGCCGTCATGGTCGGGACCGTTTCGGTCGTCGTCTTCCTGGTCCCCGAAAGCCGGGTACCCCCGACACCGAAGCCGAAACCGTTGCGGGAGCTCGGGCACGTGGCGACCTTCTCCTTCGCGGTCTCCATACGGGCGGTGGGCAGCGGCGCGGTCGCCGGCTTTTACGGCTACTTGGCGGCCAGCCTGGGGGCGAACGACCTGGAGGTCGGCGTCGTCGCGATCGCCGGTTTGCTGACGGGCGCCCTCGTCTCCATCCCGCTCGGACGACTCATCGACCGCCGCGGGGCCATCCGGGGGATCTGGTACGGGACCGCGCTGACCCTCGCCTCCTACGGCAATTTCCTGCTCGCCACACAGTGGGCGGAGACGATCCCGGCGCAGGCCGTGCGGAACGCGGGTCTCTCCCTGGTGGGTCCCGGTATGCAGGCGTACGTGGCCGAGCTGGCGCCCGAGGGCCACCGGGCCGAGTACCTGGGATTCTTCACGCTCATCAACTCCACGATGTGGAGCGCGGGCCCGCTCGTGGGAGCGGTCTTCCTGGCGCTTTGGGGGTACCCGGGTCTCCTCTGGATGGCCGTCGCCACGACCATCGTTTCGCTCGCGGTGATGGAGTTCCTGTACGGCGAGGTCGGGATCCGAGCCCGCCTGCTCGGGTACGCGACCGCCGGGCCCCCGTCCGGCTCGGGTGCGTCCCCGCCGTCCTGACCACCGTGATATAGCGGGCCGTCGTGGGACGCGCGTGCAGCGCCCGACGACGTTCGCGGACGCCTCCGCGACCCTCGAAGAAGCGGAGTACGTCATCGTCGGCGTCCCGTTCGACCGTACGACCTCCTTCCGCCCCGGCGCCCGGTTCGGCCCGGATTCGATCCGCCAGCACTCGTGGAACTTCGAGTCGTATGACCTGGAGACCGGCCTGAGCCTATCGGAGGTGCCGATCCACGACCTCGGGAACACCGAGGAGTTCGGCAGTGCGGAGGACATGGCGAACGCCCTCCGCGAGGAGATCCGGCCGCTCTACGCGATGGGGAAGGTGCCAATCGTCCTCGGCGGCGACCACGCCTGCTCTCCGCCGGTCGTGGAGGCGTATCCCGACGGCGGGCCGAGCGTCGGCGTGCTCTACCTGGACGCGCACATGGACTTCCGCTCCAGCTACCTGGGCGACCGCCGCAGTCACGGTTGTTCGTCGCGACGGATCCTCGAGAAGGTCGGCGCACGGAACATCGTGGTGCTGGGCGTCCGCTCGGTCTCGGAGGAAGAGGTCGACGACAACAAGGGCATCGGCATGTCGTACGTCACCGCCCACGAGATCGCGCGCGAGGGGATCGAGTCCGCCGTCCAACGCGCCCTCAACATGCTCCGGACCGACCGGCTCTACATCTCGCTCGACATCGACGCCATCGACCCCGCCTACGCGGGCGGTACGGGCACGCCCGAACCGTTCGGCCTGACCCCGCGGGACGTGAAGTACATCATCGACCAGGCGGCCCCGCGTCTGGTCGGCATGGACATCATGGAGGTGTCGCCGCACTACGACACGGGCAACACCAGCGCGCTCGCGGCCCGACTCGCCCGGGAAGCGATCGTCCGCCGCGCCGCCGCCGGCGGCGCCCACTGAGGAGCCACATGGTGGCGGAACCGGCGGAGGGTGCACCGACCGCCCGGGGCGCCGAAGCGTCCCTGCGCAAGGTCGACTGGTGGGGTTTCCCCGCCCTCGCGAAAGAACGGGACGCGAAGAACTATCGCCCCAAGGCCCTGGACGACCGCCTTCGTCGCGAACGGACACGGACCGAGGCACGCCTGCTGGTCGACGCCCGTCGCCTCGGCGTCCGGACCCCGTTGCTCTACGACATCGACCTGCCCCGGCACCGGCTCATCCTGGAGGAGCTGCCCGGGGCCACGCTCAAGGAGATGCTCGAGGACAGCCACCTCGCCCCCGACCAGCTCACGGCCGCCGTGCGGGCGTTCGGCGTCACCCTGGGTCGCCTGCACGCCGGCGGGATCTCGCACGGTGACCTCACGAGCTCGAACGTGCTGTTCCCCGAGGGTCCGGCCGGCCCGCCGGCGTTCCTCGACCTGTCGATGGGCAGCCGGAGTCCGGGCCTCGAAGAGCTGGGAATCGACCTCCACCTGGCCGAAGGCGATCTGCGGGCCCTGCACGCGAAGGCCGAGGGCCTCATCCGCGCGTTCCACGACGGCTACGCCGAGGGCAACCCCGACGGGGTGAAGGCGGTGCGCCAGCGCGCCAAGGAGATCCGCGGCCGGATGCGGTACGTCTAGGCCGGACTATTCCGGGTGCCGGACGCGGTTGAGACCGGCGACGAGGACCGCCGGTAGCTCCTCGATCAAGTCGGTCGCCATCAGACCGTCGCCCCGGGTCGCTGCGACGCGCAGCCCCGCCTCGCCGACCCAGTAGGTCCCCAGCCGAGCCGCGGCCGACGCACCCAGCCCCTGAGCGAGCAGGCTCCCGATGACCCCGCCGAGCACGTCGCCGGCCCCGCCGACCGTCATCGCCAGGGCATGGTGCCGATTCTCGTAGATCTCGTGCCCGTCCGTGATCAGGTCCGGGTCGCCCTTGGCGACGAGCGTGAGGCCCAGCTCCTGACTGGCCCGGAGCGCGACCGCCCGCCGCTCCTCGGGGGCGTGGTCCTTGGGTCCGTGGAAGACCCGGATGAACTCTCCGCCGTTCGGTGTGGCGAGTACCGGGTGCGCGAGCGTACGCCCGCGGACGATCTCGGGGAGGACCGCGAGGGCGTCCGCGTCGATGACGCAGGGGTACCGACCGACGATCGACCGGGTGAGGCCCCGGAGCGCTTCCAGGGTCTCCGACTCCGTACCGATCCCCATCCCCATGACGACCGCTCGGGGCGGGGTCTGGTCGAGGAATCGGAGCACCGGGCCCACGTCGGCCTGCGTGAATCGGTCCCGGCCGAACGGCCGGACGATGAGGTTCGGGCTGAACGACTGGATCCGGTCGGCCGCCCCGCCCGGAGCGTAGATGGTCGCCCGCTCCGCGCCCGCACGGAGGGCGGCGAGGCCGGCCAGCGCCGGTGCGCCGGCGTAGGGGCCACCGCCGATGACGACCAGCCGGCCGGTCCGGCCCCGCGGCTCGGCCGCACGGGCCCGGCGGAAGAACAGGAAGTCACCCGGTCCGGTCTCCCGCCACGCGGCGTCGGGAATGCCGATGTCCCGAACGGTCACTTCGCCCGCGCTGCCGTCGCCGAACTCGACCTTCGGCGCGGCGAGAGCGACCGTGCGCTGCGGGCGAAGACCCTCGGGGTCGGTCGCCCCGGTCGGCACATCGACGGAGAGCACCGGCGCTCCGCTCGTCCGGATCGATTGCACGGCCTCGCGGAAGGGGGGTCGCAGCGGACCGGTTTGCCCGGTACCGAGCAGCGCGTCCAGTATCAGGGGGTACGCGCCCAGCTCGGAGGAGGTCGGGATCCCGACATGCACCGGGCACCGCCGCGCGACCCGCTCGTAGCAGCGACGCGCCGCGCTGGTTCGGATCTGGGAGGGCGGCTGCACCATCCAGACCTCCGGGTGGTAGCCCCAATCGAGAAGGTAGTGCGCCGCGCAGAGACCGTCGCCGCCGTTGTTGCCGGGTCCCGCGACGACGCCGACGCGCGCCCCCGGTGGGAGCGGAGGTCGGACCGCCTCTTCGGCCACCACGCGGCCGGCGTTCTCCATCAGGACGTCGGTCGAGAGGCCGAGCGCCTGGGCATTCAGTTCGGCGACGGCCATCTCCTCCGCGGAGACCGGTCGGTCGAGGGGGACCCCCATGGCCGCCTACGTCGACGGGGTCGCCTCGCTCGCACTGTCGGGAGTACCGAACAGATTCACCGAGGCGGGCAGCAGGTTGCGTCGCGAGAGGTACTGCGACTGCGTCCGGCTGTACCGGAAGAGGATGTCCGCCTTCCCTTCTTGGAATCCCCACGGGCGGACGATGAGCAGGTCGCCCTCACGGATCCACATTTTCTTCTTCATCTTGCCGGTGATGCGTCCCATCCGGGCGACATTGTCCTCGCACATCACCCGGATGCGGGCGGCCCCGAGCAGCTGACTCGCGATGCCGAACACCTCGCCGCGGTTGCGGCGGGGCAGGGGCAGCCGTCCGACCTCGCCGCTCTCTTCGACGATCTCGACGACCGGTGCCGGTTCCTCCGGTTCGGTCGTCGGAGCCTCGCCGTTCGGCGGGTCCGGGTCGGCGCCGTCCTTCACACGTCGTGGAGCGGGGCCCAGTATTTCAGGTCGGCCCTCGCCGGGGGAAGACCTTGAGCGGATTCTCTTCGAGGATCCGGCTCTGCGCGTCGGCCGGGATCGGGAGCGCCCGGAACGCGTTGAGGTTCGCCCGGATGTCCTTGACACCCGGACCGGGCCAGTCGGTTCCGAACAGGACCTTGTCCGCGAGCCGGGGCAGGGTCGGGAAGTACTCCATCAGCCGGTTCGGTGGGACGCCGCTCACTTCAAGCCACACCCGGGGAAAGCGTCGGGCCAGGAACACGGCCGTCTCCATCCAGATCGGACGGCCGCCATGGGCGAGGACGATCGTGAGGTCGGGAAAATCGACCGCGACATCCTCCACCATGAGCGGGTCGGCGAACCGGTTGCGCGCGCGCGGGAAGACGCTCGTGCCCGTGTGGAAGATCACCGGGAGACCGAATCGCTCGCAGGCCGCGTAGAGCTCGCGAAGTCCCGGGAGTTCGCCGTCGACGTAGGCGTTCGGACGGAACAGTTGGTGCGGGGGATGGAGTTTGATCGCTCGGAGATGGAGCTCCTCCGCGAGTCGGGCGACCTCGCGCGCCGGCGACGGGTGGTCCGGCCGCAGACCCCCAACCGCCAGGAGCCGGTTCGGGTCGGCCCGGGCATATTCGCTGACGAAGTCGTTCGCCTTCTCCGTGTACCCGATGACCTCCGGGGCGACGTAGTTGATGAGGGCGGCGCGCTCGACGCCGGCCGACGTGAGGTACTCCAGGAAGGCGACCGGATCGGTCAGGTAGCGGGAGGGAGCCTCGGCGTTGTACCCGAGCAGGGCGGCCGCGTCCGGCCGCATCTCCCAGATCGGGTTGATGTGCACGTGGCAGTCGGTGACGCCCATCGGGCCGCCCGAGCGTGGTCGCCGATATAACGCGCCACCGGGGGCCTGCACGCCAACGGTTATCAGGGATGAGTCCCGTGGGCGGCCGCATGGCCACCTCGACCCCGGTCCGCGTGATGCCGAAGCACCTCAAGGCGACGTATCTCGCCGACGGGGAGTACCTGCTCGAAGAGACCCGCGGCACCAAACTCTACTATTTTCCGGGCCCGGTCCTGTTCACCCTCGTCTTCGGGTTGGTCGCCCTGTTCTCGGCGAACGCGGGGTACTCCAGCGCACCCGGTTTCGGCAGCCTGACCCAGTGGCTGAGCCTCAACCAGTGGACGAACAACGCGACGACGTCGAAGTACGTCACGCTGTTCTGGGCCCTCCTGTTCATCATCGGTCTGCTCTGGATCCTGGCGCGGTACCTGCGCTGGATCTCGACCGTCTATGCCGTCAGTTCCCGCCGCGTCATCGTCCAGAAGGGGATCCTGGGCCGCGATTTCGATGAGATCCCGGTCACCCAAGTTCGCGGGGTCGACGTCCACCAGAGCCTGCTGCAGCGCCTCCTGGGTTACGGAACGGTCCGGGTCAGCTCCGAGGGTGGCGCATCCGTCGGGAACGAGGACTGGAAGGGGATCCCCAAGCCGTTCCGCTTCCAGAAGCACATCGAGGACGCGACCCAAAACCTCAGCAACCCCAACTGGGCCGCACCTCCGGCGGCCCCGCCCGTGACACCGCCGCCCCGGTAGACCCCGGTCGCGCGCAGACCTAAACTCCCTCCACGGCTCGACTCGCCGGACCGATGCCGGACGATTTCGACGCGATCGTCGTCGGGGCCGGCATGGCCGGTTGCTCGGCCGCGATCCGGCTCGCTCAGGGCGGCGCGAACGTCCTGTTGCTGGAGCGGGGCTCCGAAGCCGGTGTGAAGAATCTCTCCGGCGGCATTCTCTGGGGCCACGACCTCGACCGGATCCTCCCCCGCTGGTGGCACGAGATGCCGGTCGAGCGGCACATCGTCCGCAAGCGGTTCGGGTTCCTCTCGGCGGACAGCTCGGTCTCGTTCGACGTCGACGACGCGGCCTGGCGGAGCGAGCCGTACGTCGCCCACTCGGTCCTGCGCGCCCGCACGGATGCCTGGCTCGCGAAGAAAGCGGAAGAGGCGGGGGCGACCGTCGTTACGGGTGTTCCGGTCGAGCGGTTGCTGTGGGAAGGGACCCGCGTGCACGGGGTCGTGCAATCGGGTGAGCCGATGACCGCCCCCGTGACGATCATCGCCGACGGCGCCAACTCCCGGCTCACCTTGGGAACGCCGATACGTCCGGAGCCCCGCCTTCGAAGCGAGGCGACCGAGCTCGGCATCAAGGAAGTCTACCGCCTCGACCCGGCCCGCATTCAAGAGCGGTTTGGGCTCGGGCCCGGCGAGGGCCACGCCGAGGAGTGGGTCGCCGGTCATCTTCCGCCCGGCGTCATGGGCGGCGGCTTCCTCTACACCAACACCGACACGATCTCGGTCGGGCTCATCCTGCACATCGGTTCTCTATTCGGCAAGGGCGCCTACTCCCAGGAGCTGGTCGAGCAGTTCCGACTTCATCCGACGATCGCCGCCCGCCTCCGCGACGCGGAGCTCGTGGAGTATGGGGCCAAGCTGATCAGCTCCGGCTGGGCGAGTCGCCCCGCCGCCTTCCACGGCGACGGGTGGATGGTCGCGGGCGACGCGGCGGGGTTCGTCTTCTCGAATGGGATCGTCATCCAGGGAATGAACTACGCCGTGCGGACCGGCCTCGAAGCGGCCGAGACGGCGCTCGCCGCCAAGAAAGCCGGCGCGTCGAACGCCGCGGTGCTATCGGAGTACACCCGGCGCCTGGAGACGACCGGAGTGTTGAGCGACTTCCGCGATTTCGAGTCGATGGACCGGGTGAAGTGGAATCCCCGGTTCTACACCGTCTACCCTCGGTTTGCGGTCGAGCTGTTCCATGGGCTGATGACCGAGACCGGAGCTCCGAAGCGGCACCTGCGCCAGGTCCTGCGGTCCGCCCAGCGGGCCGCCGGCGTTCGGACGACCTCGCTCCTCCGCGACGGCGTCGACCTGGTGCGCGACCTGTGAGCCCGGCCGTCCGGTTCCGGCTCCGGCCGGCGACGCCGAAGGACCGGGCGGTCCTGGTCGACCATCGCGTCGGGATGTGGCGGGACATCCGGCACCACACGCCCGCGCAGCTCCGCGCGCACGGACCGGACTACGCGCACTGGCTCTCGCCGCGGTTGCGCTCGGGCGAGGTCGAGGCCATCCTCGCCGTGCAGGAGGGACGGGTCGTCGGCTCCGGTGCGCTCTGGTGGCGACCGGACCAGCCCCGGCCGGGCCAACCGTCGGCGGTCCCCTACATCCTCTCCATGTACACCGAGCCCACCGCCCGAGGTCGCGGCGTCGCCTCGGCCATCGTACGAGCGCTCCTGCGCGCGGCTCGGGCCCGCCGCGCCGACCGGGTGACCCTGCACGCGTCCGACCAGGGGCGGCCGGTCTACGCCCGCCTCGGATTCGAACCGACGAGCGAGATGCGGCTCTGGTTGCGGCCCCCGGCGTGGGTCCGACGGTCGGCGCGGCGTCCGTCGTCGCCGAAGCGGCGGCGCCGCCGGAAAGCTTAGGCGTCCCGACTCTCCTGACGGGCATGGACGACCGGGCTCTCGCTCTCGAGCTGCTGGGCTCGTCCGAACCGTCCCTTCGTTGGCTGATGCGGCGGGGCGTCCTCGGGGACGACCCGGACTCCCGCACGATGGTCCGCCTCCGTGAGGAGATCCGAACGTCGCCACGGGCCAAGACCCTCCGTTCCCACACTCGCGTGCTCGGACGGATCGGGACGAACCGTCGCGTCTACTACAAGTGGCAGGGGCTCCAGTGGACCTTCCAGGCGCTCGCCGACCTGGGCTATCCGGAGGGCGACCGGTCGCTTCGGCCAGCCCACGACCGGATGGTCGATCTGTGGCTCGCGCCGGCCTACTACCAGGAGACCACGCGGCCCTACCCGGCGCCCGGCGTGCATCGTCTCGAGGGGCGGTACCGGCGCTGCGCGTCCCAACAGGGGAACGCTCTCCGGTCGTCGGTCCTGCTCGGCCTGGACGACGCACGGGCGGGTCGTCTCGCCGAGCGACTGCGGCACTGGCAGTGGCCTGACGGAGGCTGGAACTGCGACCGCGACCCGTCGGCGGACACCTCATCCTTCCTCGAGACCCTGCTGCCGATGACGGCCTTGGCCGCGTACGGCCAGCGCCGGCACGATGCGGCGGCCCGGACGTCGGCCCGACGGGCCGCCGAGGTGTTCCTGACCCGACGCCTGTTTCGTCGGCGTTCCGACGGGCGGGTCATCAAACCGCAGTTCGTCGCCTTGCACTACCCACGGTACTACTACTACGACGTGCTCGGCGGACTCCTCGGTATGGCCGCGGTCGGCCGGCTCGGCGACCCCCGCTGCGCGGACGCGCTCGACTACCTCGAGTCCCGGAGACTACCGGGCGGGGGCTGGCCGGCCGAGGGGGCCTTCGGCCAACTCCGCCCGACGACGTTCCAGAGTCGCGGCGAATGGGTCCGTTGGGGACCCCACGGGGCCCGCACCCGGAACGACTGGGTGAGCGCGCAGGCGCTCACCGTGCTCCACGAGGCGGGCCGGTTCGCGATGTGACGGCTACGACGCCCGGGCCCGGCGGACCTCGGCGGTGAGCGCCGGTACGAGCTGGAACAGGTCGCCGACCAGCCCGTAGTCCGCGACCCGGAAAATCGGAGCGCTTGCGTCGGAGTTGATGGCGACGATGACGCGGGAGCTCATCATCCCGACCAGGTGCTGGATCGCCCCCGAGATCCCGACCGCGACGTACAGCTGGGGGGACACCGACCGGCCGGTCTGACCGACCTGGTACGACGTGGGCCGCCAGCCGGCGTCGGTCACGGCCCGGGACGCCCCGACCGCCGCGCCTAGGCTGACCGCCAGGTCCTCCACGAGACGGAATTCCTCCGCCGACCGGAGCCCTCGCCCTCCCGAGACGACGATCGACGCATCGGTCAGCGACGGCCCGGCTCCCTTCGCGGTCGGCTCTACCGACACGCGGCGGGCGGACAGGAGGACCGGCGGCAGGGGGCCGACGGCAACCTCCTCGGTACGCACCGGGGTTGGTGCTCCGGCCGGAGAGGCGAAGGCGTGCGGTCGAAGGGCCAGAATGACGCGGCCCCCGTCGACCCGACGGCGCTCCGTCGCGCGTCCGCCGAAGACCGGGCGTGCGACCACCAGGCTACTCCCGTCCCGACGAGCTTCGGTGACCCCCGTGACGGCGGCCGCCTTCCATCGGATCGCGAGCCGCGCGCTGAGCGCGCGACCGAAGGTGGACCCCGGGACCACGACAATGTCGGCTCCGAGGCGCTCGGCCTCGGCGGCGACGCCGATCGCGGTCGCCGCGACAGGCGCCCCGTCGAGCGCGGGGTCGGCGGCGACCAGGACCCGGGCGACGCCCCACCCGCCGAACTCCGGCGCGGCCGAGGCCCCCGCGCTGCCTGCGGCGTAACCGACCAGCTCGGCCGCTCCGGCGACCAGAGACCGACCGACCGCCACTGCTTCCCCGGTGGACGGTGTGAGGTGTCCTCCCTGGACCTCGCCGACGACCAGCACCGCCCCCGTCACGGGAACACCTTCGCCTCCTCGCGGAGGATGCGCACCAGCTTCTGGGCCGCCTCGTCCGGCGTCTTGTAGTCGATCAGGCGGGCGCCGGTCCGGGGCGGAGGGAGGGCGAACCCGACGGGCACGCTCGCGGGCCCGGGAACCTCGGCGGCCGCGCGCTTGGCGATCGGCGCCTTGCGGGACTTGAGGATGTTCGGCAGCTTCGCGGTCCGAGGGTCGTTCCAGGCCTGTTGAAGACCAATGACGCACGGGACCGGCACCTGCCAGCGCTCCCCGCCCGCGTCCGTCGCCCTAAGGAAAGTGAACCGGCCGGCACCCGCATCCCACCGCAGATCGACCACCGAGTCGAAGTCGGGGAGGCCGAGCGTTTCGGCGAGAGCGCCGGGGAAGAGCCCGGCCTCGTCGTCCCCCGCCTGCTTACCGCAGAGGACCAGGTCGTGCGGTACGTCCGCCAGCGCGGCGGCGACGACCCGCGCGGCGGTCACCGGGTCGGCCCCGGGACCCGAGGGACCCTCGATCCAGGTCGCGAGGTCCGCGCCCAACGCGATCGCGGATCGAAGCACCTCTTCGGTCCGGGGCGCCGGACCGAACGAGACCGCATGGACCTTGGACCCGGGGACAGCCTCCTTCAGCAGGAGGGCCTGTTCGAGCGCCGATTCGTCGTACCCGGCCAGGACGAATTTCACACCCTCGACATCGAGCGTGGTGCCGTTCGACGCCACCCGCAGACGCGTCTCCGCCTCGGGGACCGGCTTGAGGCAGACGACGATCTCCACGGCGCCTCGCCGTCAGGCGTACTGCCGGAGCAGCTCGCGGGCGATGACCGTCCGCTGGATCTCGTTCGCGCCCTCGTAGATCTGCGTGAGCTTCGCGTCCCGCAGGAGTTTTTCGACCGGGTACTCCTTCATGTACCCGTACCCGCCGAACGTCTGGATCGCTTCGTCGGCGACGTGCAGGGCCGCGTCCGAAGCGAAGCACTTGGCGATGGACGACTCGAGCGTCCCCTTCGCCCCGCGGTCGATCGTCCAGGCCGCGTACCAGGTCAGGAGCCGGGCCGCCCGCACGGCTTGGGCCATGTTGGCGAGCTTGATCTGGATCGCCTGGTGCTCGCCGATGGGCTTGCCGAACGACTGGCGCTTGAGCGCGTATCCGGCGGCGTGGTCCAGCGCCGCCTGGGCGATCCCGGTTGCGAGGGCGCCGATCGGGGTCCGAGTCTGGTCGAGCGTACGCATCGCGAGGGAGAAACCTTCGCCCTCCTCGCCCAGACGGTCGGCGACCGGCACACGAACCCCTTCGAATCGGACCGTGCTGGTCGAGGACGCGCGGTGCCCCATCTTTTCCTCGTCCTTTCCCGTGGAGAGACCGGCGGCCGATCGGGGGACGACGAACGCCGTGATGCCGCGGGTCCGGAGCGCGGGGTCGACGGTGGCGAAGACCGTGAACAACGAAGCGTGCGGGGCGTTGGTGATGAAGCATTTCTCCCCGTCGAGCACGTACTCCTCACCGGATCGCCGCGCCCGGGTCTTGAGCGCCCCCGCATCACTACCGCCCGAGGGCTCGGTCAGGCAGAACGACGCGAAGTTGTACGCGGAGCAGAACGGCGTCAGGAATCGCTGCTTCTGCGTCTCGCTTCCACCCAGCAGAATCGGTTCGAGGGCGAGGCAGTTGGCGATGACGGAGGTGGTCATGCCGCCGCAGCCGTACGCGAGCTCCTCCACGAGCAGGCACTGGTCGAAGAGCCCGAGCCCGGTGCCGCCGTACTCGGTCGGCACGTTCAGGTTCATCAGTCCCAGGTCGTACGCCTTACGGTAGATCTCCTCGGGGAACCGAGGGGTCCGGTCGCACTCGGCCGCGTGCGGCGCCATCTCGGTCCGGGCGAACTTGCGGGCCATGTCCCGGAGACTTTCCTGCTCCGGGGAGAGCGCAAAATCGGGCATTCTCCGAGAGACCGGCGTGCCACCGGAACGCGCTATATCACGGCTTGGGTGCTCGGAGGCGTGACCCCGCGTCGCGCGACCCGCCGGAGTCCTCCTCCGGCGCGAGAACTGCGCGTCGGCCGCGTCGCCCGGGTCGACCGGGACCGGCCGCGGCGGGTGGGCGTGCCCGAGGTGATCCTCGGCGAGGGCAAGAGCGTCGAGCACGTCGTGGCCATCCTGCGGGCCCTCCACCGGGCCGGCCTCGGGGCCCTGCTCTCCCGACCGACGGCCGCCCAACTCGTCGCGGTCGATGCGCTGCGGTCGGCGGGACTCCCTCTCACCGTCCGCGCTGCGGGGCGGTTGGTCCGGCTCGAGGGTCCGCTGGGGGCCCAGTACCGTCGCGGTGTCGTCGCGATCCTGACGGCCGGTACGAGCGATGTGCTCTGGGCGGAGGAGTCCCGCGCGGTGTTGGAAGAGTTGGGGATCCGTGTCGTCGCCGAGTACGATGTGGGGGTGGCGGGTCTCCATCGACTCACGGCAGCGCTCGGACGGATCGCCGGCGCTCGTCCGAGCGTCTACCTCGTCTTCGCGGGAAGGGAGGGCGCGCTCCCGACCGTCGTGGCCGGCCTGGTCCATGCCCCGGTGGTGGGGGTCCCCACGTCGGTCGGGTACGGACGGGGCGGGCGAGGGGAGGCGGCGCTCAACGCGATGCTCCAGTCGTGCGCTCCGCTCGCCGTCGTGAACATCGACGCCGCGGTTCCGGCGGCCCTGTTCGCCGCACAGCAGTTCGCCCGGCCGAACGGGCGGGGGCGCGGGCGATGACCGCAGTCCCACCGCGTTCACCCTGGCCCGCGGTGGCCGAGCGGGCCGCGGCCGCCGACCGGATCTACGAGGGCGATCCCGACCGGTTCGAGGGTCCGCCCAGTCGTTTTTCCGACTGGGCCTATCCTCTGATCCGGTCCCGGTTTCACTTGGGTCAAATCCTGGAGCTGGGCAGCGGCCCGGGGCGGGACGCGCGTCGACTGGCCAACGTCGGCTACGTGGTCACGGCGGTCGACCACTCGGCGACCGCGATCGCGCGGGGCCGCGCTGCGGCCGACACGCCGCCCCAACTGAGATTCCGGCGGACGGATGCCCTAACCGCGCTGCGGGACACGCTCACCGATTCGCTGGACGTGGTCTACGCCCACGCCGTGTACATGATGCTGCCGGACGACGAACTGCGCGCGGTCTTCGAGCAGGTCCGTCGCGTGCTCCATCCCGGCGGACTGCATCTGTGGGCCGTCCGGTCGACCACCGATCCCATCGCCGGCCAGGGCGAATTGGTCGCCCCGGATGTCTGGCGCCGGACGCCCGGGACCCCTCCGTACCGGTACTTCCGCCGGGAGTCGATCGATGCCCTGACGGCGCTCGGCTTCGAGCGGGTCGCGACGGAATTCCCATCCGGGCTCCACTTCTGGTACATCGCCGACCGTCGTCCGTAGGGGTGGCCGTGCGCGAAGGGCTTTTCAGGCCCCCGGCTCCTCGGACGCCAATGTCCCCTCGCGCCATGCTCTCCGACGAGGAGGAGCAGAAGGACCGGGAGGACCGGGGCCGGCTCCAGGAGCTGGAGCGGAAGTTCCGGTCCCTCGAGACCCGGCGGGCCAGCCTCCTCGGCGAGATGCGGCAGCTCTCCTCGGAGCAGAAGGCGCTCTACGACCGCCGGCAGGCGCCCCAGCAGGAGGTCCAGCAACTCTACGACCAGCACTCCCAGTTGGGCCACCGGCTCGCCGAGTTGCGGACGACCCGGGAGAAGGCCCGCCGCCACCTGGAGGCGGCCGTGGTCGCCGTCCGGGAGATGCGCGGTGCGCACCCGGTCACCGAGCGGGCCCGACCCGAGCAGATCCGCAAGGAGATCGCCGACCTGGAGCACAAGCAGCAGACGTCCGCCCTCCCGATCGAGGAGGAGAACGCGCTGATCGGCCGGATTCGCGAGCGGACCAAGGAACTCAAGGCGGCCGAAGGACGGGCCGCCACGGTCGCCGAGCACGAGAAGCAGCGTAAGGAGGCGGACGCGGCCGTCCGCGCCTGCCGCACGGAGGTCGACCGGCTGGGCGTCGAGTTCGCCCAGGCCCGCGCCGACCGGGATGCGCTGATGACCGCGATCCGAACGAAGCTGGAGGCGGCCGGTGGCATGGTCGCCGAGATGCGGGCCAAGGGCAAGGCCCGGGCCGAGCTGATGGAGAAGGTCGACGGGATGAGCCGGGAGATGGCCGAGCTCGACCAGGAGGCCCGGCGCATCTACGGAGAGAGCCGCGCCCGCCGTGAGGAGGCGGTCCGCACGCTGCGGGCGTACAGCCGGCCCCGGGGCCGGACCAACGACGAGGTCGCCGCCAATCTGGCGGACGCCCAACTTCAGGAACTGCTCAAGCGCGGGAAGATCACGCTGGGCGGGTAGACGAACCCCGACCGTCCGGTCGTAGGGCCCTCAGCCCTGGAAGATGTCGATGACCGTCACCCGGAAGATGAGGGTCTGGCCGGTGACCTCGCTGTTCCAGTTGATCGTGTAGGTGCCGGCGTTCGGGCTGACCGAGTTGATGAGGTAGTGGTCCGAGGTCGACCCGCCGCAGGCGCGTCCGGTCGCGAACGTGCCGAGCAGGCGGGCGTAGTTGCTCGGCGTGATGAGGTTCTCGACCGTGATGGTCGTGCTCGAGAGGTTCGTCACGGTGATGTTCCAGGCCCCGAACGCGGTCGTCTGACCGAGGGTGGGCAGGTGCTGGACGACCACGGCCGTGCTGTTGGCGCTCAGGACCAGGTCGGTCCAACCGTAGACGGGGTCGGTGAACATCGTGCCTGAGGTGGCGCTCACGCCCGGGTAGGTGGTCGCGAAGTTGGCCGCACTCAACGGTACGGTGACGGGGACCGTGTAGCGGAGCGGCTCGGTCGCGAGGCAGGCCGGGTCGAGGGGTCCATAACCCAGCCCCGCCGGGATGATGATGTAGCGCGTCTGGTTGCCGTGCATCCCGATGAGCCCGGTCCAGAAGCCGGTGACCGTCGTTCCGAACGTCAGGTTGCCGATCGTGTACGACCCGGTCGGGCCGATGTGGGTCGGCAGCGGCGTGTAGTTGGCGGGGTTGCTGCTGTGGGTCGACGCGAAGTAGAGCGACTTCGGGTAGCTCACGTTGTTCTGGTAGATGCTGTAGATCGAGGTGTCGAACACCTTGCCCGACTGCGGCCCGCTCCCGAACATCCCGATGTAGTCCACCGTCGCGTTGTCGCCCAGCTCGACGGTCAGGAGTCCGCTCTGCGGCCGGGGGGTCGTGTAATAGTAGATGCCCCAGGCGCCCGCCCCTGCGGCGACCAGGCCCACCACCACAAGGAAGACGAGGAGCCAGCGGGACGGTTTTGGTTCGGCCATGGTCGGTTGTGCAGCGGGGTTGGGGGTCAGTTCGTCGCAGGTCTCGTCACGAATCGGAGAGACAGGTGGTCCTCATTCCCCCGCGCCCCGAGCCCGGTCCCGATATAAATGCTCGTGAGGCGGCGGCCCGCTCTCAGGCGCGCCGCAACTTGCCGACGACCGGTTCCTCGACCACGCCCTCGTCCTCGAGACGGGTCAGCACAGCTTCCGCCCGGTCCGTGCCCAGTCCCTGCGCGCCGACCCGAGCCAGTAGCTCCCGCCGGTCGGCGTAGGCGTCGAGAGAGGCCTCCGCAACCTGATCGAGGAACTCCAGCAGGAGGGACTCCTCGGCCCGCTCCGCCGCGGTCGGAGCGGTCGACGGCGATGGCGCCGGGTCGCGCCGGACCTGGACCGACGGAGGGGCCGGTGGCACCAGCGCCGACGAGGCGACCCCCACGATCCGCCCTAGGACCGGACGCAGGTCCCGCCGGAACTGGAGTCGGTCCGCGCTGGGGTAGCGTCTGAGCGACTCTGCGGCCGCGACCACCCAGGGCGGCGGAACGAACCCGACCTCCCGCGGTGCCGCGGCCTCCCCGCGGGCCAGACGGTCGACCAGGTCGACCCGGTCGAGCGTCTGCTCGAGTGCCTCCGTATAGTGGGCTCGCTCTTCCGTTTCGGTCACGTCCCGAAGCGATTCGGCCCGGACAGAGACGTAGGCGGTCCCGTCCCGGCCGTGATACAAGTTCACTTTGCCGACCACGAGGACGGTCCGGGAACCGGAGCCCGCGCGCAGCTGCTCCATCGCCCGGGGCTGAAACGTCCCCGCCGTGACGGCGACCGCCCCGGTCGGGTCGGTCAACCGGGCCCGCCAGAACGACGGGGTCTCGTCCCGTCCGACCGGTTCCGCGGTGGACAACGTTCCCGCGAGGAGGACCCGGTTCATCCGGGCCCCGAACGGCGAGAGGACGTACGAGGTGGCCCGCTCGCCCGTCCCGCGCTCCGGCTCGAGCGACGCCTCCAGTTCCCGTGCGAAGACCCGCCAGGCGGTCTCCCGTCCGGTCACCGACGGCCATCCCCCAGACGGGCCGAGAGCCGGTCGGCCGAGGCGTCCAGGTCGACCTCCGCCGGCTCGACGGTGTCGGGTTGGAGGGTCACTCCGAAGTCGTCCCGCGTGGCCGAACCCCGGACCCGGAGCCGCCGGCCGAAGACGGCCTCCAAGAGGCTCGATTCCCACGCCGCGGGATCGGGCCGGTCCCGAAGGCCGCTCAGCACCTGCTCCAGCGTCGTCCCCCACAGTCGCTCGGTCGTCGCCCGGTCCGCATTGACGGTGAGCGCTCCGGTACCGTCGTCAAGCACGAGCCGGGCCCGAAGGTCCGGGATGCCCGTCACCGGACCGTGCTCCCGGCACGTTCCGTCCTGGACCGAGCGGCGGCAGCGGGGGCATCGATAGACCAAACCGCTCGGCGGCAGCAACCCCACGACCACTCCTTGCACGGACGCCGAAGCGGCGCCGCCGGTGTCCTCCAGCTGGGCGATCGCGACGGGCGGGGCGTCCAGCACCGTGGCGGGCGTCGGGAGGTCCGTCCCCTCGACCCGCCGCACGCTCGCGCGCTCGTCCAGGACCAGCTGCGGCGTGCCGCGGAACTCGCGCACGTACGCGCCGACGATCTCCACCGCCTCTCCGGAACGGAGCCGGAAGTCGACCCACGCCGAGAATCCGACGGTGGCGCCCCCGTCCGCCAGCAGCCCGTCGTAGACGACGCGCCGTTCGTCGCCGACGGTCACCGACCGCTCCGCGACCCGGACGACCCGTGCGACGACCCGGAAACCCTCCATCGGATCGGTCAGGTCCTTCAAACCCCGGCTCGGGATCTCCTCCGGTCGTACCACCGGGAGCTCGGCCTCACTCGCGGGGCCGACCCGGGTCTTCCAGCCGAACGACAGCTCCGTTCGGCCCCGGAACTCGCGCACTTCCGGGGCCACGGCGCGGAGGACGTCGCCCCGTTCCACCCCCTCGCGCGGCGGGTCCCACCAGGTGAATCGCACGGTCGCCGTCCCGTCCGAGAGCAATCCGGAGAGCAGGGACCGCCGTCCGCCGTCCGAGCTGCGCGTGATCTCCCGACGCTCGGCCCGAAGGACGCGGGCGACGATCTCGACCGGCCCCGACCCCAGTCGGAGGTCCCGCAGACGGACCTCGACCGGTTCGGAGGGCGGCGATGCGTCGGCCATCGGAATCGGAGGCGGAAGACCGGGGTTCGCGATAAAAACCTCGGGCCGTCCGTGGGCGATGAGGCAGGACCGTCCCCGGTCGAGCAATCCTTTTCCTTCGGGGACCCTCGGGACGACGGTGCCGCCCCGATTCATCGACCGGGTCGACCGGATTCTGAAGGCCCGGAACTCGCTCCTGTGTGTCGGGCTCGACCCCGACCCGGCCCTGTTGCCCAAACCCCTCCGCTCGCTGCCGTTGGCCCGTCGCCTCGACCGCTTTCTCGACGGAGTCGTCGCCGCGACGTTGCCGCACGCCGCCGCCTACAAGATGCAGCTCGGATTCTACCTGCCGTACGGGGAGGCGGGGATCCGGTCGCTGGCCCGTATCGTTCGGACGATCGGTCCGTCCCGGCTCAAGATCCTGGACCTGAAGGCGAACGACATCCCGAACACCATCCGACTGTTCGGGGACGGCGCGTTCCGTACCCTCGGGTTTGACGCGATCACCGTCACCCCGTGGCTGGGCTGGGAGACCCTCGAACCGTTCCACGCGGACCCGGCGCATGGCGTCTTCGTCGTGGCCCACTCGTCCAACCCGGGCGCGGTGGACTTCCAGGAGATCCCCACGCCCCGGGGGCCGCTCTGGCTGGCGATCGTCGGCGAGGTGCGTCGCCTCGCGCATGCGCATGGCAACGTCGGGGCGGTCGTAGGCGCCACCTACTCGGACGCTTTCCGCCTCGCGCGCTCGACGCTCGGAAACCGCGTGCCGCTGCTGGTCCCGGGGATCGGCGCCCAAGGCGGGGCCCTGGCGACCGTGGTGCGCGACGGGGTCGATGCGGACGGTCGGGCGCTCCTCGTCAACGCGTCGCGGAGCATCATCTTCGCCTCCAACGGGAAGGACTGGAAGAAGGCGGCCGGCGCGGAGGCCGAGCGCCTCTCGACGCAGATCAACCAGCTGCGATCAGGTCTGCGTACAGGTTGAGCAGCTGGCCCACGACCGTGCCGACGCCGTAGCGCAGCTCGGCGCGCCGGCGGCCGGCGGCGCCCATCCGCCGGGCCAGGGCGGGGTCGTCCAGCAGGGTCCGGGTCTTGGCGGCGACGTCGTCCGCGATCAGCGGTTCGGCGAGCAGTCCCTCCACGCCGGGCGTGATCACCTCACGGACGCCGGGCATGTCGGCCGTGACGACCGGTAGACCGGCGGCCATCGCCTCCGCGACCGCGAGTCCGAACCCCTCCAGGCGGTTCTCGGACGGGAACACGAAGACGTCCCCGAGCGCGAGGTACCGGGGCAGGTCGTCGTCCGACACGCGCGGGCAGAACCGGACCCGGTCTTCGAGGTCCATCCGACGGGCACGGCTCTGCAGGCCGGGCAGGCGCGGGCCAGCACCGATGACGACGAGCACCACGTCCTTCGGTAGCGCGGCCAGAGCGTCCAGGAGAACATCGACGCCCTTGTGCGGCACCAGTCGGCCCGTGAACACGAGGACGCGATG
This sequence comes from Thermoplasmata archaeon, assembly GCA_030038605.1. Classification (GTDB taxonomy): domain Archaea; phylum Thermoplasmatota; class Thermoplasmata; order Lutacidiplasmatales; family UBA184; genus Lutacidiplasma. The sequence continues at coordinate 25,966 of JASHSU010000061.1, forward strand.
GCCGTCCAGCCCGAGTTGCTCGCGCAGGGGCCCCGGGTCGAGGCCCGGTCGGAACCGGTCCAGGTCGACCACGGACGGAATGACCGCGAGCTCCCGTCCGCGCAAACCGGCGGAGGTGCTACCGTAGCTTCGGGTGTGGACGATGACCCGATCGACCCGGCGCAGGGTGGGCGGCAGGAAGACCCGCTGATACAGCCGGGCGACGGCCCGACCGGCGAACCCGGGCAGGTCGAGGTCGCAGTGGTAGGTGAGACAGACCGGCGTCCGGCGCGGTCCCACGCCCCGGGTGGCGAAGAACGACGTGAGCGGGGGCGGGTAGTGCATGTGGAAGATGTCCCCCGGCGTCGCGCGGGCGGTCGACCGGGTACCGTAGTCGATCGGTGTGTTGAAGATCGTGGCGAGGGTCGCCGTCCGAACGATCCGATACCCTTCGAACGTTTCCTCGACCGGAAGTCCGCGTCGATAGCGCGACGTGAGGACGGTGACCTCGTGTCCCTGCCGGACGAATTCGCGGACGAGCGTGCGGACGTGGGACTCCACCCCGCCGGTGTGGGGGTAGAAGAAGGGTGAGACCTGGACGATCCTCACGGCCGATTAGGCCTCGGACGTCCCCCGCCGCAGCGCGGTCATGGGACCGGACTCGCGTCCCTGGAGGAGCGCCTCCGGAGGTAGACCGTTCAAGTCCAGCCCCCGCATCGGTTCGCCCAAACCGGACGAGACACGGACCAGCACCTCGGGGTCGTCGTAGTGGAGCGACGCCTCGACGATCGCGCGAGCGACCTTCATCGGGTGCTCGGCCTTGAAGATCCCGCTGCCGACGAACACGCCGTCGACCCCGAGTAAGCGGCACAGGGCCGCGTCCGCGGGCGTCGCGATCCCGCCCGCGGCGAAATTGACGACCGGTAGCCGTTTCAGCGAGCGGACCTCGTTGCAGACGGTCTCGGAGACACGCTCCTTCTTCGCCCAGGCCCCCACGTCCTTCTTCGGCATGGCGACCAGCTCCTCGACCTCCGAGCGGATCTGGCGGATGTGCCGGACCGCCTCGACGACGTTGCCGGTCCCCGCCTCACCCTTCGTACGGACCATCGCCGCGCCCTCATCGATGCGGCGCAGGGCCTCGCCTAGGTTGCGGGCCCCGCAGACGAACGGGACCTTGAAGGCGCTCTTGTCGACGTGGGCGAACGGGTCGGCCGGTGTCAAGACCTCGGACTCGTCGATCATGTCGACGTTGAGCGCTTCCAGGATGCGGGCCTCGGCCGTGTGACCGATCCGGCACTTGGCCATGACCGGGATGGAGACGCGGTCCTCGATCTCCCGGACCTTCACAGGGTCGGCCATCCGCGCAACACCACCGGCCGCCCGGATATCCGCCGGGACGCGCTCGAGGGCCATGACGGCCACGGCGCCCGCTTCCTCCGCGATCGACGCCTGGTCGGCGGTCGTCACGTCCATGATGACCCCGCCCTGCTGCATGCGCGCGAAGCCGCGCTTCACCAGCTCGGTGCCGAAGCGCAGTTTTGAGATCGGGTCCGCCGTAACGTTCCCCCCGGCGCCGGTAGGCGTCGTGACGGTATAATAGAACGGCGGGCGGGCGGGTCGTTAAATGTCCAACCGGCTTCGTTCGCTCGCAGGGGGAGCTGGAACGGCTGAGAGGACGAGGGCAACCTCGTCGACCCCAGGAACCTGCACGGGATAATGCCCGCGAAGGGAACGCGATGCGACACGTAAGGCGACTCTCCGCCGGTCCTGCGGAGGGATGACCTCAGGACCCCCCACCGACCCACCCCGTCGGCGGCTCCGCGGACCCGGGAGGGCCCGGCGGCTGTTGCTCGTGATCGTCGCTGTCGTGGTCGTGCTCGTGGCGGGCCTCGCGGTCTACACGCTCACGACCGAGGAGACCCCGACGCTGGTGATCTACACCTATCCGAGCCTGTTCGGCGGGTCGGACTGCGGGGCGACCAACTGGTCGACGGTCTTCGGGAGCTTCGAGTCGGCGCACCACATCCACATCGACGTCGAGTGTCCGGCCGGCACGCTGGCCAGCACACTACTCGCCCAGCAGAACGCCCCCGTGGCCGACCTGGTCATCGGCCTCGACGAGCTGACCGCCCCGGCGGCGGACGCGGACCATCTGCTGATACCGTACGCACCCCCGGAGCTCGCGCAGGTCTCCCCGACCCTGGTGGCGGAGCTGTCGCCGGACGACGCCGTCGTGCCCTACGAGTGGGGATTCCTCGGCATCGACTACAACAGTTCGTTCCTGAACGCGACCGACGGCGCGGTCGCCCACGCCACGTTCCCCGATTTCGTCGCCAACAGCTCGTGGGCCCGGCAATTGCTCATCGAAGACCCTTCGGTCGACATCACCGGCGAGGAGTTTCTGGTCTGGGAGATCGAGTACTACGAGCACGTCCTGCACGAACCGTGGCAGGGGTTCTGGTCGTCGGTCCTCCCCAACCTCCCGCCGCCGGCGACCGACTGGGGCACCGCGTTCGGGGAGTTCACGAGCCCGACGCACAACCCGCAGATGGTCGTCTCCTACACGACCGACCCCGCCTACGCGGCGGCGTATGGGCAGGCCGGCGCGTACAACTCTACCGTCTCCTGGTGGAACGGGACCGCGTACGGCTGGCGCACGATCTATGGCATCGGCATCGTTGCCGGGACGCACCACCTCGCGCTGGACGAAGCGTTCGAGAACTGGTTCCTCGGCGGCACGGTGCAGTCCCTCATCCCGCTCAACGAATGGGAGTACCCGGCGAACGGGACGATCCCGCTGCCCTCGGTCTATGACGCGGCGATCAACCCGGCGACGGTCACGCCGCTCAACGCGGACGTGACGCCGAGCCAGGTCGCCGGCAACCTGACGGGGTGGGTCGACACGTGGCTCACGCTGGCGACCGGCGCCGGATGAGGACCGTCGCGCGCGACGCGCTGCCGGTCCTGCCGATCGTCGTCTTCGTCGTGCTGTTCGCCCTGCTCCCGGTCGCGGTCGTGTTCGTCACGGCCCTCGGGAACGCGGGCGGCTGGTCGGGCGTGACGTCGATCCTGGGCAGCCCGTTGAACCAGCGCGCGCTCGAGAACTCGCTCGTCCAGGGAGGGCTTTCGGCGGGGCTGGCGGTCGCGTTCGGGTACCCGGCCGGGGTGTTCGTCGGTCGTTACACCTGGCCCGGCCGGGAGGTCGTTCGCTCCCTGCTGCTGGTCCCATTCCTCCTGCCGAGCCTGATCGTGGTCCTGGGGGTCGAGGACCTGTTCGGGGCGGGCGGCTGGGTCGTCGGGAGCCTCCCCGGCCTCGCCGTCGTCGGCCAGGGCCTTCCGGCGATCGTCGCGGCGAACCTGGTCTTCAACGTGCCGCTGGTCGTCCTGCTGACCGCCGCGGGCACCGAAGGGGCCTCGGTGGAGCTCGAAGAGACCGTCCGGACCCTGGGCGGCGCTCCGGCCCGGGCCTATTGGGACGCCTGGGGCCGGCCGACCTGGGTCGGAGCGGCGGCGGGCGGATTCCTCACTTTCCTGTTCTCGGCGCTTTCGTTCGCGCCCCCGCTGTTGCTGTGCGGACCGCGCTGCTACACGGTCGAGGCCCGCATCTGGTCCCTGGACCAGATCCTCCTCTCACCGAACGAGGCCGGCGTCCTCGCCGCGGCGATGGTCGTAATCTTCCTGCTACCGGCCCTGGGCTATCTCGTCCTGGTCCGTCGGCTGGCTCGACCGACCGGGACTCGGGTCCGTCGCCCGCTGCCCTGGTCCGGTTCGCCCGTGGTCGTGGCGCTCGCCGTCGAGACGGCCACGGTCCTGTTGGCCGTCGTCGCCCTGCTCGGGGCCGTCCTGGCCCGGACACTGCTCCCGACCGGTGGAGGCAGTGAGGGCTCCGCCTGGGACTTACTGTTCGGACCGGCGACGGCCCAGCGGCTCGGCGTCACCGTTCCCACGACGATCCTGAACACGTTCGTCTTTGCCACCGCAGCGGCCGGGATCGCGGTGGTCCTGGCCGTCCCCGCCGCCTACGCCGTGCTCCGGCGGCCGGCCCGGGGGCCCACCCTCGGGCTCGTTCTGTTCGTCCCCCTCCTGCTTTCGCCCGTCGTCCTGGCCCTCTCCCTGGCGACGTTCTGGCGACCTCTCCTCGGGGGGTCCGGGTCGGTCTGGGTGCTGGTGATCGTAAGTCAGGCCGTTCTCGCCCTGCCGTTCGCGCTCCAGAGTCTCGGACTCCCGCTCAGCTCGTTGACCGCCGCGGGTCGAGAGTCGGCGCAATCCCTCGGAGCCAGCCGGTTCGCCGCGTTCCTGGATGCCGACCTGCCCCGGGTCCGCGGCGGGCTGACCACCGCCGCGTTGTTCGCCTTCGCCCTCGGTCTCGGCGAGTTCACCGCGACGTACTTCCTCGTCACCCCACGGTTCACGACGGTCCCGGTGGCGCTGTACGGGTTGATCGGGGCCCGACAGTTCGCCGCGGCGGACGCGGCCGCCGGCTTGCTGCTGCTGCTCAGCGTCGCGGTGTTCCTCGCCCTCACGGTCGGAGGTCGGCGTGTCGAGCTCTGATCCCGTGCTCCGGGTGGAGGGGCTCTCGGCGGCCTGGGGCCCCGCGCCGGTCCTCGACCGAGTCTCGTTCGACGTCGGACCGGGCGAGATGTTCGTCCTCCTGGGCCCGAACGGGAGCGGGAAGACGACGCTCCTCCGTTGCGTCGTCGGGCTCGAACGTCCGACCGGCGGTCGGGTGCGGTTGGACGGTGTCGACGTGCTCGGGCAGCCCGTTCACCGCCGGGGGATCGGGCTCATGTTGCAGGAGGCGGCCCTCTTCCCTCACCGGACGGTGGCCGAGAACATCGCCTACGCGCCGCTCCTCCAGCACCGGGGACGGACGGAGGTCGAGGAGGAGGTCGCTCGGCAGGTGGAGCTGGTCGGACTGACCGGATTCGAGGACCGACGGCCCGACCAGCTCTCGGGCGGGGAACGTCAGCGGGTCGCCCTCGCCCGCACCCTGGCGGCCCGGCCCCGGCTGGTCCTCCTCGACGAACCGTTCGCCGCGATCGACCCCGAGCGCAAGGCCGACCTGCGCGCGGAGTTTCGCCGAGTGCTCCGGGCCGCCGGCATCAGTTCCGTCCTCGTCACCCACGACCGGCCCGAAGGGCTGTTCCTCGGGGACCGGGTCGGCGTGCTGTTCGACGGTCGGCTGGAGCGCGTCGGCCCGCCGGCCGCCGTCTTTGAGGACCCCGGGACCGACCGGGTCGCCCGATTCCTGGGCTACAATGTCGTGGATGGGCCCTCGGGCCCGGAGGCGGTCGACCCGCGGGACCTGCGGCTCGGCCCCCCGGCGTCCGGTGCGTGGGACGCTGAGGTGCTCGCGGCGGGTATCACGGGAGCGGAGCGACTGGTGCTCCTGCAGGGCTCGGCGGGGCGGCGATACGAGGCCCGGGGACCTCCGGCGGGCCCGCTGCCGCGGGTGGGCGAGCGGGTCGGGGTTCGTTGGGAGCGCTCGATCCGCCTGCGAGAGTCTCCCACGGCCAAAGAGGCCAAGAACGAGCCGGGATTGAACCCGGCATGAGCCCGACCGACCCGCTGCACACCGCCGAACTCATGGACCTGGGGGGCGAGTCCTCCACCGTCTACCGGATCGAACGCCTCGCGGGGGTCGACGCGCAGCGCCTGGCGCGTCGTCCCCGGACGGTGCGCATCCTGCTCGAGAACGTCCTCCGTCACTGGGACGGCGCCCACGGGGACGTCGCGGAGTTGCGCGCGCTCGCCAACGGAGAGCCACTGCCCGAGCGGGTCGAGTTCGCCTTCTATCCGGAGCGTGTCCTCCTTCAGGATTTCACCGGGGTACCGGTGATCGTGGACCTCGCCACCCTGCGCAGCGCCGCCTCGGCGCAGGGCGTCGACCCCGAACGGGTCAACCCGACCGTTCCCGTCGACCTGATCGTCGACCATTCGGTCCAGGTCGACAGTTTCGGAACCCCCCGCTCGGCGTTCATCAACCTGGACCGAGAGTACGAGCGGAACCACGAGCGGTACCGGTTTCTGCAGTGGGCCAAGCAGGCGTACGCGAACTACCGGATCGTACCACCCGGCAACGGGATCTGCCATCAGGTCAACCTGGAGCACCTGGCGCAGGTCGTCACCCGCCGGGGGCCGCACGACGCGGCCGTCGCCTTTCCGGATACGGTGATCGGGACCGACTCCCACACGACGATGGTGAACGGGGTCGCCGTCCTCGGCTGGGGCGTCGGGGGGATCGAGGCCGAGGCCGTCATGCTGGGCGAGCCCTACTTCCTGCCGCGCCCGGTCGTGGTGGGCGTCGAACTGGTCGGTGAACTACCGGCCGGCGCGACCGCGACGGACCTGGTTCTGACCGTCACCCGCCGGCTCCGGGACCACGGTGTCGTCGACAAGTTCGTGGAGTTCTACGGTCCCGGCGTCGGGCATCTGAGCGTCGCCGACCGCGCCACCATCTCGAACATGTGTCCGGAGTACGGTGCGACCGCCGCCCTCTTCCCGATCGACGACGCGACGCTCGCCTATCTCACGTTCACGGGTCGGGACCCCGCCGTGGTCCGACGGGTCGGGGCCTACGCGCGCGCGCTGGGCCTGTGGGGCTCGCCCGCGGTCGGTTCGGTCGACTACGACGAGGTCGTCCGCATCGATGTGGCCTCGGTCGTCCCGACGATCTCCGGTCCCCGCAACCCGGAAGAGAGCGTGCCGGTCGCCGAGGCGGCTCGGTCGTTCGGGGACGCGCTGTCGGCGTTCCGGAAGGCCCGGCCGGCCAAATCGTCCGGCACGCGGCCCGCCGTCGACCCGCCGGTCGCCGACGGCTCGGTCGTCATCGCGGCGATCACGAGCTGCACGAACACCTCCAACCCGTACGTGATGGTCGGCGCCGGGCTGATCGCGAAGAAGGCGGTGGCCCGGGGGCTCAAGGTCCCCCCGCACGTCAAGACCTCATTGGCCCCCGGGTCGAAGGTCGTGACCGACTACCTCGGGCGGGCCGGTCTCATGGCCCCACTGACCGAACTCGGCTTCGCGCTGGTCGGCTACGGCTGTACGACCTGCATCGGGAATTCGGGCCCCCTCCCTCCTCCGATCGCCCAGCAGGTCACCGACCAGGACTTGTTCGTCGCCGCGGTACTCTCCGGTAACCGGAATTTCGAGGCGCGGATCCAGAACCTGGTGCGGGCCAACTACCTGGCCTCGCCGATGCTCGTCGTGGCGTATGCGCTCGCCGGGCGGATGGACGTGAACCTCACGACGGACCCGCTCGGGCGGGCCGCGGACGGGACGCCGGTATTCCTGCGCGACCTCTGGCCCACCCCCCGGGAGGTCCGAGAGGTTGTCGAAGCGAGTATCGAGCCGTCGATGTTCCACAAGGAGTACCGGGCGATCGAGGTCGGGGACGTCCACTGGGAGTCACTGCACCCTCCGACGGGTCCCAACTACGCCTGGTCGGCCGACTCGACGTACCTGGCCGAAGCCCCGTACCTCCATCTCCCGCCGCCGTGGCTCGACGGCGGCGGACCGGCCGTGCACGGGGCTCGACCGCTGGTCATCCTCGGCGACCGAGTCACGACCGACCACATTTCGCCCGCGGGGGAGATCGCGGAAGGGTCGCCCGCCGGCCTCTACCTCCGGCAGCACGGCGTCCCCCCAGCGGAGTTCAACACCTACGGCGCCCGACGCGGTCATCACGAGGTGCTGGTTCGCGGAACGTTCGCCAACGTGCGGTTGAAGAACGACTTGGTGAAGCCCAAGGAAGGCGGCTACACGCTCCATCTTCCCGACGGGGAAACGCAGTCGATCTACGACGCGGCCCAGCGGTACGCGGCCGACCGGGTGCCGCTCCTCGTCTTCGCCGGCAAGAACTACGGCTCCGGCAGCTCGCGCGACTGGGCGGCCAAGGGCCCCCGACTGCTGGGGGTCGGGGCGGTCGTCGCGGAGAGCTTCGAACGGATCCATCGGTCGAACCTCATCGAGATGGGGGTCCTCCCTCTCACCTATCGGAACGGCGAGAGCTGGGCGTCCTGGGGTCTGTCCGGTCGGGAGACGTTCGACCTCGCGCTACCACCGGGGGGGACGCTCGCCCCGGGAACGCAGGTCCTCATCACGGCGCACACGCCCGACGGCGGTTCGCGAACGTTCACGGTCGACGTGCGGCTGCACAGCGCGACCGAGGTCGCCTACTACAAGGCCGGCGGCGTACTGCCCTACGTGCTGGCCCACCGGTTCGCCCGCTGAGCGGTCCGCGGGCTACCGCTTCCGGCGGTCTCGAACCCTCGAGTTCCAGGCGGCGAGCGCCTCGACCCGACGGTACGTTTCCGTCCGGTC
>JASHSU010000062.1 GCA_030038605.1 Thermoplasmata archaeon
GCGGCGTCGCTGGGCCTCCGCGGTCCGGCGCTTCTCCTCGGCCTCCCGTTGGAGGTCGCGCTCCCGCGTGTGGAGACGGTCCTCGACCCGCTGCGAGAGCTCCTCCCGCTGCGGCGGGGAGAGCCGCGCGAGCGCCTCGCCCAGGTCGGAGGCGCCAAGCCCGCGCCCGCCCGCGGTCGCGACGGCAAAGGTGACCGTCCGCTCCTTCTTCGGGGGAGCAGCCGCGGCGCGTCGCTTTCCGAACAGACCCCGGAACCAGGCCGCCAGCCGCGCGAAGAACGCCCGGATCCGCGCCAGCAGGCCGGGCGGAGGCGGCGGACGGTTCCACGAGGCATCGGGGAGGAGCAGCGCGGCCTGGACGTCCCCGGCCCACTCGGCCGAGGGCAGCTTCGACCAGTCGACGGAGCGGGCCGACCGCAGCCGCTCTTCGAGCGCGGCGATCTGGGCGGCGACCTCCTCGTCCGACCGCCGCCGGACCTGGTCGAGCTCGGCGATCCGCTGGTCGTACTGGGTCACGAGGCGGGCGACCCGACGGTCGGCCTGGCGCCGCAGCCGCTCCCGCAGTCGCTCGAGGCGCGCGCGCAGCTCGGGGTCGGACTCGGCGCCGGCCCGGAGCAACTGGCGGGCGCCGTCGACCCCCTGTTCGGCCAGCGCGCGCACGAGCGCCGCGCGGTCGAGGGCGTCCAGCAGGTCGTCGGAGCCCACGTCGTCCGCGAACGCCGTGCAGTCGGGGAGGCGGACCGCCTCGCCGCTAGAGGGGGGCGTCGTCGTCGTCCTCGTTGGAGCAGGCGAACAGCGAGTGCTCGTCCAGGAGACGGAAGACGCTCGCACCCGCGTCGAACGGGGCCACGCCCTCGCCGGGCCGCTCCCGCTCGGTCACATACCGGGCGAACGCGCGGAACCGGGGAAAGACGGTCGGGTCGCTGGCGGACTGGCGCAGGAGCGCGGCATCGTCCTTCAAGCGTCGGCCCTCGCCGACCAGGGCCTCGCCCTCGGAGGCGCTCGCCTTCAGGCTGTCCCGGAAGTACCGGCACCAGTAGACGCCCGCGCTGCGCTTCACCGACGGACCGAGGTACTGGTCGACGAAGTCGATGACCCGCTTCTCGTTCTGCCGGAACGACTCGCCGCTGCGGGCCCGCAGGCGGCCCCGCATGGCGTGGACGAGCCCCGCGCGCAGGTCCGGGAACGTGGCGACCGAGCGTCCGGCCAGCAGGGCGATCGCGTCCGTGCGGGCCGCGACGTCGAGCAGCGTCCGGTTGGAGCCGACCTCGCCGATGTCGGGATTGTCGTCGCTCATCCGCAGCCGCCACGCCTCGATGACACGGACGCCGGCGTCGGTCAGGATCTCCGGAACCCAACCGTGGAGGTCGTGGTCGCGGGCGAGCGCGACGATGCGCCGGTTGTCGGCGTGGTGGTCGTTGTAGCCGACGTGCAGGCTCGTCAGACGGTCGGAGAGAGGGTCGTTGATGTTGTCCAGGTCGGAGAGGTTGGACGTGCCGACCGCGACGAACGAGCCCGGGAAGCTCTCCCGGGACTTGGCGGGCGTGACCGTCCCCTCCTGCAGCGCCTGCAGCAGGACGTTCTGGGTGCCGAGCGGGAGCTTGCCGATCTCGTCGACGAGCAGGAACCCGCGGTTGGCCTGGAGCAGCTTGCCCGGCTCGAGGACGAGCGGGCTCATCGGGTCGCCGACCTCCTCGAGTTTGCGCAGGTTGATGTTGCCCGTCAGGTGGTCGGGGAAGACCTCCGAGCTGCCCTGCAACCGGGCGAACCCGAACCCCTCGCGGAGGTGGATGAACTGGGCCGGGACCTTGGCCGGGTCGACCCGCGCGGTGTCGAACAGCGAGGGATCACCGCCGGGCGCGAACCGCCGGGTGCAGATCGGGCACGGGGGGAACCGCTCGGCGGTCGCCGCGTCCACGAGGCTCAGCGGGTGGTCGAGGACCGGGCACCCCTCGACGACCCAGGCGCCCTTGGGATAGAGGTCCCAGAGGTCCTTGGCGAGGCTCGTCTTGCCGGCGCCGGACGGACCGAAGAACAGGACGTGCGCGCCCGAGACCAGGGACGCGACCACGTCCTCGTACGTCGACTCGGGCAGGACCGTGTGGGGGAACAGGGCCCGAATCGCCGTCGGACGGTCGAGCCCCTTCGCACGGAAGCCATCCAGCTGGCGGAGGATCTCGGAACGGAACGCCTCGCCCGGGGATTCGACCCGAACCTGGGCTTTCCGCAGCTCGGCCGCCGTCGAACGGGTGCCGGGCGCCACCTCGACCGCGTTCGGCACGGCGCGCGGAGTAGGGGGTCGGAATATGTAGTTTGCCGCGGGCGACGACCCGGACTACAGTCGGACGCCGCCCGGCGGAGGCGGCTCGTCAAGCGACGCGCCCTCGTCGAGCAGGTCGTCCGGGTCCTCCGAACGATCGCTTGGCTCGGCAACGCGGCGGGCCCGCCGCACCACGACCGCGGCGAGGACGACGACCACCGCCACGACCGCGGCCGCGAGGGCCCAGGCGAGGTCGGACGCCGGTCCGCTGCCGGCCGGGACGGGGGCGGCCCCGAAGTCGACCGAGACGGTCGTGCCGTTGCCAGCGACCGTGAGGTTGCCGTCGGCCGGGGTCACCACGAAACTCGAGGTCGCCGCGGCGGCGACGGAGAACGGGTAGGTGCCGTTGGGCAAGGTGAACGTCTGGGTGTCCACGTCGGTCGTTCCGTTCGTCCCGTCGAAGTCGAGCCGCCAGCTCGTCCCGGGCGGCAGCCCCTGGGCGAGGAAGACGACGCGGTACGTTTCCCGGTACCACGTCAGGGCCACCGTAACGGGTCGTCCGGTCACGGTGAACTGCCCGTCGTACGGCAGGGAGGCCTGATGCCATCCGGCGATCGGAGCGATCGCGTACGCGTAGGAGCCGTTCGGCGCGGTCCAGCTGAGCTGGGAACCGTTGGCGGGGAGGTACGTCCCATTCACGGTCACCCCCCATGCCGTCCCGGCCGGCAAGCCGGACTCCGACCAGAGGATCGAGTACTGTACGGGCGAGTACGCGACGAGGACGGTGACGTTCCCTCCAGCGATGCCGAGGGCGCTCCCCGGTCCGATCGCGGACTCCTGGTACCCCGGGATCGCCGCCACCGACTCGGCGTACGTCCCGTTGGGGTCCGAAAACGAGAGGCTCGCCCCGGACACGGCGGTGACCGTGCTCTCCGTCGTCGTCCCGAACGTCAGGTTCCACACGAGGTCCGGGGGCAAACCGGTCTCGACGAACTGCACCGTGTATTCGGGGAGCGAAAAGGTGAGGGGGACGGTGGCATTGGTTCCCTCGTAGGTCACCGAGCCCGAGCGCGGGCTCACGCGCCAGTTCGGCGGGGGTTCGGCCGTATAGGAGTACGTCCCCTCGGGCACCCACGCCGAGGGGAGGGCGAGCAGCGGCGTCGCGGGTCGGTAGGTGTGGCCTCCTACCGTCACCTGCCAACGGTCCCCCTCGCCCAGGCCCTGCGCGGTGAAGTCGAGCCAGTGGCTCAAGAACGCCGGAGCCGGCGCCGTGTCCTCGACGCCCGAGGCGATCGGGTACGGTCCGCCACCGGGCCAGTCGGACCAGTAGTTGCCCATCCCGTCCCAGGTGAAGTTCATCGCCTGCCCGAGGTAGACCACCACCTGGACGTGGGCCGGGTTGTACACGCCGAGGGCGCTCGACCCGTCGTTGCCGACGAAATTGTTGCCGTAGACCGTGTCGTTCGCCTCGTCGAGGAGGTACAGGGCGTAGCTGGTCGCATCCTCGATCGTGCTCTGCACGAGGGTGACGTTGTTCGCCTCCTGCGCCACGAGCCCGTGGACGTCCGAGGCGGAGAACATCCGGTCGACGAGGACGTGCTCGCTGCCGTTCAACTCGACCGTCGTCCCGTTGCCCCAGCTGGCGACGTCGACCACGGTGAGATTCATGGAGAAGACGTCCTGAAGCGCGAACGAGCAGTTGACCGCGGAGAGGTTCTCCGCCGTGAGACCGCTGTCGTAGAGCGTCTGGACCGCCGCGGTGGGATAGGTGACACCGGTCAGGTTCTCCGTGAAGTAGGCGGGGCCCGGCACCGCGTTGCTCGCCGACACCCCCGCGGCGGTCGCGTTGTCGAGACCGACCAGCTGAGCCCCGATCGACTCGTTGGTCGCGACCAGGTCCGTCACCGTAGCATTGTCTCCGCTCCACCAGGAGAGGGCCACGGACCGCCCGTTCGCGGCGACCCCGGAGACGGTCGAATTGTCCGTGTCGCTCAGGTCGACGGCCAGGCTGCCCCCCTCGGCCGTGAGATGACTCGCCGTGATTCGGTCCGACTCGAGGGCGATCAGCGTCAAGCTGCTCGAGAAGGCGGTGCCCTGGCTCACCGACAGGCCCGTGCAGCCGGTGCATCCGACCCCCTCGCTACCGGTGTAGGTCGTGACGTTCGTGACCGTCACCTCCTGGTCGAACTGAGCGCCCTCGAGACCGCCGGATTGCTCGACGAGGTGGACGCCCTCCAGAACGATGTCGGTCGAGTTGGTGAGCCCGGCCACGTCGTTCCCCCCGAGCCAGCCCGTCAGATCGAGGAACGTGAAATTCCGGTCGCCCCACAGGTCCCACCACGTGAGGCCGCCGTGGCTGGCGTTGATGCCCGTGAAGTAGCCG
>JASHSU010000063.1 GCA_030038605.1 Thermoplasmata archaeon
CTGGGCCTTCTCGCCTTTGCGACCAACTTCCTTCGCGAGGACCTCACGATGATCCTCGCGCCGGCGCTCGGGCGTCGGATGCGGGGCGAAGGGCTGGCCGCGCTCGGAGGGGCTACGTCGATGGACACCACCCTGTTCTTCGTCACCCGGTACGGTGAGGCCGAGGCCGCCAGCCTCTCTCTGGCGAGCGGCCTCGTCCTGACGGTGGCCGCGAGCCTCGTGCTCCCCTTGGTCTTGGCCCTCCCGTGAGAGAACGGCTTAAGCGGCGAAGGGGCTCGCTCCCGCACCGCGGGCTCGTGGTCCAGTGGTTACGACGTCGCTCTCACACAGCGAAGACCGCCGGTTCGAATCCGGCCGAGCCCATCCCGGGTCCGCGTGAGGGAGGTCTCCGGCCCGCCTCCGTCGACGGTGTGCAGCCCCCGGCGTCCAGGTCGGTCCTAGCGCATCGACCTACTGGGCCGCCGGACCCGCGACACTGACGGACCGGATCGCGGGGAAGACAAACGGCAGCACTTGCCAGGACTTTCCGGCGTCCGGGCTGACGAACACCTGCCCCGTGGTGGTCCCGACGTAGATCCCGGGAGGGTCGAGCGCATCGGTGGCCACCGCCTCTCGGAGGACCGTGAAGCGTCCGGGAAATGCGGTCGCCTTGAGGAGGAGCTTCCAGCGTCGAGTCTTGTCGTTCCACTCCTGGACCTGGAAATGCCCGTTGGTGACGCGGAAGCCGTCCAGCCGGACGAAGTACGCGATACCGGGTCGCGCCGGGGGGGAGGCGACGCCGAACCCAAAGTCGTCGCCGAGTTCCTTGCCGATGCGGGTCCACGAATTCATCCGATCGTGCGAAACGTAGATCCCACCGTGGTCCTGCCGGTAGAACGTGTCCGGGTTCGCGGCGTCGATAGCCACCTTATGCACGCACTGACCCGTCTCGGGGAACCGGCTCTCCTCGGGTAGAAACGGGCATTCGACGTTCTTGTTGGTCGGAGTCCAGCTCCGGCCCCCGTCCTCGGACCGGAAGGTCCCGACGGAGGACATGCCGACGTAGATCCGTCGGGCGTCCCGTGGGTCCAGGACCACGGTGTGCAGGCAGGCGCCCCCGTTGCCGGGCTGCCAGTCCTTCCGGTTGGGGTGCTGGTTGATCCCCTCGACCGGCTCCCACGACTCCCCGAGGTTATCGCTCCGGAACAGGAGGTGCGGGTCCGCACCGAGGTAGAGCCGGCCCGGTTGCTCGGACGGTCCGGGCTCGAAGTGCCAGAGGTGGATGATCGGTCCCGCTGGCACCGGGCCGTCCCCGTGAGGCCGGTCCTTGCTCACGGGAGTGAGCGGGGTCGCCGTCTCGCGCCAGGTCTTGCCCCAGTCGCTGGACTGCTGGACCATCGGCCCCCAGAATTCGTTGTTCGCGGCCGCGTACAGGTGACCGGGGTGGCGTGGGTCGGCGGCCACGTGGTAGACGTCGTTGGACTCGAGCGCCGGCGCGCTGATCTTCCACGTCCGGCGGCGACGGTCGCTGGTCGCGATGAAGGCGCCCTTTCGCGTTCCCAACAGTATCCGCACTTTCTGGTCCTTCGCCATGGTTGTTCTCCTCTAGCCTCCCGCGATCGAATGGAGGATATCGATGGTGCGGGCGCCCGCAAGCGACGTCGTGACGCCCGTCGACCCGCTGACGTCCGAGCCGTCCACAAAGACCCGGACATACCGACGGAGCTGCCCGGTTTCGTCCCGGAGCTTGAAGCGTAGGCGCGGGTGGCGCTGCTCCACGGTCTCGAGGAGTTCAGCCAACGAGCCGGCCTCCAGTTGTTCGCGATTCGGCGCACCGAATTCGCGGAGCCAACCGTCGTACCGGACCTCGAGCATGGGGGTTCCCCCGAGCAAGAAATCGACCCACTTGAGGTACGGCCCCTTCCCGACAGCCCAGGAAGGGCACCCCCGCAGGCCTGCGAGAGCAACGGTCACGTACCCTCGGAAAGGAAATCGACATTCAAATAGAAGGAACCCCGACTCCCGACCCGTGTCGCGCTCGACGTTCTGGGTCTGGGCGATCGCCGTGGTCGTGGGTATGTTGGCCGCGTCGTTCGCGCCCTGGGTCGGGACTGGAGCATCGGTGCCTTCGGCCTCGAGCCCGGCGCCCGTGGCGCCCTCCCCGTCGCTTCTGGAGCGCGCTGCCGCCAGTCTGAATGCCGAGGACCAACGTGGGTCCGTCGGTCTCGTTCACTGCCAGGTCCAGAGCGCCGACACGGGCCTCTGCTCCGACAGGACTCCGTCCGGCCGAGCCACGGCCCCCGGCACAGCACCACGGGCGGACACGGCGCACCGGTTGACTCCAGCCGGGGTCGGCTCTCATCCGACCGAACTCCTCTCGCCCAGTGCCGCCCATAGTGTCGGAACTCGGCCCGCGGATGCCATCTCGCCCCGCGGGGCCAGCCTCGACGCCCCGGGCTGGTTCAACATCACCGGCAACATCACCGACAACTCGGCCACCAACTACGGCACCACCCTACCGCAACCGACCGTTGGCTCGCCGATGGCGTACGACCCACTTCTGCAAGAGGTCGTCCTCTTCGTCGGCTGCTCCGTCACGGCCTGCGCAACGAACGAAACGTGGGCGTACACCGCATCGGGCTGGCAAAACCTGACCGGGACCCTGACGACCGCTCCGTCCCCCCGGTCGTTCGCGGCGATGGACTTCGACCCCGCCTTGGGTGGCCTCGTCCTGGTCGGCGGGGCGGACACATCCGTCTATGCGTACAACGATACCTGGCTGTTCAACGGAACGTGGTGGAACTTGACCGCTCAGCTGGGTTACATCGACACAGACGGGGAACCGGGCGGCATCTGGGGCGGCTCGCTCGCCTGGGACCCGCAGACCGGAGGGCTCCTCCTCGTGGACGGATGTCTCGAGGTGGACTGTCTGGGCCTGACCGAAATCGGGGCGACCTGGTACCTCAACGGGACGTCGCCCTGGTCGCTGCCGGCCTGGGGCCCCGGCACCGACTACAACTACACCTACCTGGGACTCGGATCCATGGCCTACGACCAGCGGGACGCCGCCATGCTCTGGTTCGGAGGGTACGACGCGTACGCGGGTACGGTCAACTACACGTTCACGTACACGCCGGCGACCGGCTGGGTCAACGTCACCGACACCGACGGCGGCTGCCTGCTCATCGTGTGCTCCCTCACACCGGCCGGTCGGTACGGAGCCGGCATGACCTGGGATGGACAGTACGGGGCGATTTTCCTCGTGGGCGGATACAACGGGTCATCGGGGGAATACTACAACGACTCGTGGATCTTCACGGACGGCGTCTGGGTTCCGCTGGTTCTCCTGACCCCCACACCCTCGGCCTTCGCGCCGATCTACAGTCCCTCCCTCGCCGTCAACAGTAGTGGCATCGCCCCGTTCCTGGTCGGAGGCTCGTGCGCCTTGGTCGGGTGTGCGGGCAACGAATGGACCTGGGAGATCCCTCCGGCCCCGTCCGTAGCGGACGTCGACCCCAACCCGGTCGACAACGGGTCGGTGGCCGAGGTGAACGTCACGCGGACGCCGGACGGCGGCTCGGGTCCCACGTGGGCGTGGAGCGTGAGCTACGGCGATGGGACCAGCACCAACTTCACCACGTACGACCTGTCCTCGGGCGCCCCGTTCTATGAGCACGTGGCCCATACGTACAACCAGGTCGGGAACTACTCGGTCGCGGTCCGACTGACGGACTTCTTCACGCTCGCCGTCGCGTCCGCGGCGGTCAACGTCACGGTCAACGCCTCGCTGTCGGCGCTGGCGACGGCCAGCCCAGCGGTGGTGGACCTTGGACAGTCGGTCCGGTTCGCGGCCGTGGCCTACGGCGGCATCGGGCCGTACAACTTCAGCTGGGACTTCAACGATGGGTCGCCTGCCAGTGCGTCGGCGAACACGACCCACACGTACACCACGGCCGGTACCTATCACGCCACCCTGACGGTGACGGACCGCGGGGGCGGCTTCGTGACGATCCAGAAGACCCTCGTCGTCAACCCCGCCCTCATCGCGACCGTCGCGGCGACCCCGAGTTCCGTCACCACCGGCGCGACCGTGACGTTCTCCGTCACCGCCACCGGCGGCAGCGGGACCTACACGTACTCGTGGCTGTTCGGCGACGGGTCGGCCGGCAGCGCCCTCGTGGGCCCGACCCATATGTATGCGGTCGCGGGGACGTATACGGCCCGCGTCTGGGTGAACGACTCCCTCGGTTCCTCGATCGAGAAGAATCTCACCGTGACCGTGACGGCTCCGTCCTCCGGGACGACTTCGGGAAGCGGGTTCCCCGGTGGGGCTCTCACGTGGATCATCGTGGCCGTGGTGGTGGTTCTCGTGGCGATCGCGGCGCTCGCTCTCGTGTCGCGCCGGCGGCGGACCCGCTCTCCGCCTCCTCCGTCGAGTCCGACGGCACCGCCCTCCACCGGCAGCGGACCGCCGCCCGGCGCCATGTAGGGTGACGAGCTGGCGGCACCCCCCCCGTCAGCCGCCCGTCGATCACCTGGCTCGTCCTCGGCCGTCGTGCCGAGTGAACGCAAGTTGACGGCCGGTTTTAGACCCGGTCGGCTCCCCCCCGACCCCAAGGCCATGACCCACGAGACCCCGGGACGACTCGGGACGACGCTGACGATGAAGACCCCGCGCACGGCGCGGAGCGTGATGGAGTACCTGCGCATCGGCGTGGGCCTCGTCTGGGTCGCCAACCTGGTGTTCATTCTCGACCCGGCGAACCACTACTGGTCGACGTTCTCGGCGGTAGCCCTCACGTTCGCGCCGACCACGATCGGGGGTCCCGGGTTTGCCCAGTTCGTATCGGCCCACCCGCTGTTCTTCTCGTGGCTGGTGGCGCTAGTGACCGGCTACCTCGCCCTCGCGTTCACGCTCGGTTTCACGACGCGGATCGCCTGCTTCGTCGGCAGTGGCTTCTCGGCCATCCTGCTCGCGACCCAGTGGGGGTCCACGTTCTTCTTCCCGGGCGGGACGGACATCGGCGAGCACCCGCTCTACATCCTGATCTACGGTACGCTCGTAGTGGGAGGCGCCGGCGCGAGCCTGTCGGTCGACTCCTACCTCCGGGACGCGTGGGAGGTCTGGTCGGCCCGGCGGCGGGTCGCCCCCGCGAGCGCTCCCCGGCGCGCACCGTTCGGCCACACGTGGACGGCCCCGATCCCGGCCCAGACGATCTTCGTCTACTTCGTCGCCGGCACGATGTTCGCGCTGGCGGTCGGGTTCGGTCTCGTCCTCGCCGTACCGGCGGCCCCCTCGGGCGGCGGCACCCCTCCGCTCGCGCCCGCGGCGTACGTCAACCTGACGATCGACGTCAATAACACGACCGGGATGCCGTACTACACGCCGGCCAACTTCACGGTGGGGGCGGGCCTGGTCGAGTTCACGATCGTCGACCACGATGCGCCCGCGAATTGGAGCGAGTGTCCCTGCCATGTCGGTGGGACGGTGGGTGGCGTGGAGTACGTCAACGGAACGCCCGTCGGCGTCGTCTCGGGGGTCAACGTGGCCCACACCTTCAACATCCCGATCCTGGGCCTTCAGGTCCTGAGTCCGGGCCAGAGCACGGTGCAGTTCTACCTCGAGGTCGACCACCCGGGCGTCTACACCTGGTACTGCCTGGCGCCGTGCGGAACGGGCACGGACCCGTACAACAGCCCCCCGATGGGCGTGCCGGGGATGATGACCGGCACCCTGACCGTCAGCTGAGTCGACCGGCCGGTCTCGGAGAAGGAGCCGGCCTACCCCGACGTCGGCCCGGGTCCGGGGTCGATCGATTCCGGGCTCACGCCGGTGTCGGCGGAGACAGAGTGGGGGGCCACGGTCGCTCGGCCGAGCGAGCGAGCGCCCGCAATCGGTCCCAGCTGCGCTGGACCTCGGCCTGCACCTCCGCGATGTCCGTATCGTTCAGGTGAGCGAATCGGCCCTGCGCACGGAGATACTCGGCGACCGGCTTGAGGGCATTCATGGTCCGCGTGATGCGGCACGTCCCTTCCTCGACCTCGTAGAGCGGGAAGACTCCGGTGTCGGTTGCCAGCCGTCCGATGGCGATCGTCTGCTCGGACGAGTACTTCCAGCCGGGAGGGCACGGCGCGAACACATGGAGAAAGCGGGGGCCGCGGAGGTCCCGGGCCCGCTCGGCCTTCCGGACGAAGTCCTCGGGAAAGCTGGGGTTCAGGGTCGCCGCGTACGTGGGCCGGTGGGCCAGGACGATGCCGAGAATGTCCTTCTTCGGCTCGGCCTTGCCGTGGCTCCGCTCCCCAACCGGTGTCGTCGTCGTCCACGCGCCCTTCGGGCTGGAACCGCTGCGCTGCACGCCGGTATTCATGTACGCCTCGTTGTCGTACATCACGTAGATCGCGTCGGTCCGTCGCTCGAGCATCCCGCTCAGGGACTGCAGCCCGATGTCCGAGGTTCCGCCGTCCCCCGCGAATCCGACGATGCGGACGTCCGACAGGCCGAGAGCGTCGGCCGCCGCCCGGAGCCCCGAGATCGACGCACCGGTCGCCTCGATCGGATTGTCCAGCATCGGGACCCCGAGCGCCGTGGTCGGGTACGGCGTGGCGATCACCGTCCAGCAGCACGCCGGGACGGAGACGATGGTGCTGGGGCCGAGCGCCTTGAGCAACAGTCGCATCGCGAGCGCCGGGGCACATCCGGGACACGCCGCATGGCCGGAGTGCATCAGCTCGGGCGCCGGTATCGTGAGCCTAGCCACGGACCGTCACCTCCCTCTCCGCTTCCAGGTCCATCCACGCGGGACCGGTTCCGGGCTCGCTCAGGAGGGCGTCGAACATCCGGTGGACGATTTGGGGGGTCACGTCGCGTCCCCCGACGCCCGCCAGGAACGAGGCGACGGTCGGGGCTCCGGTGCGTCCGTACAGGGCCGAGCGTACTTCGGTCGCGGCCGCGCCGAGGCCCGCGAAGGTGTACGACCGGTCGACCACACCGATCCGGTCCGCCGTGGCGCCCAACGCCCGGACCGCTTCGGCGGGGAACGGTCGGAAGACACGGAGCTTGGCGAGGCCCACCTTCCGGCCCTGGGTCCGGAGCTCGTCGACGACCTTGCGCGCGGTCGTGGTCATCGTCCCCATCGTCACGAGCACGGCGTCCGCATCGTCCACGCGGTAGGTCGGGAGCGGGCCGCCGTGGTCGCGTCCGGTCCGGCGCGCGTAGTCCACTTCGATCTCGGTCAGGGTCGGCAGCACCGACTCGAGGCCGCGGGCCACCTGGCGGCGGAACTCGACATAATGGTCCGGTCCCGTGAACGAGCCGACCCGGGCGCCGACGCCGAGCTCGAGTACGGCGCGAGGGGTCCGGGGCGGAAGGAACGCGTCGACCGTGGCCGGGTCCGGAACGTCGACCGGCTCGACCGTGTGGGAAAGGTAGAACGCATCCTCGTTGACCATGACCGGCAGTCGGACGGCCAGGTCTTCGGCGAGGCGGTATGCTTGCAGGACGGTGTCGAGGACCTCCTGGTTGCTCTCGGCGTAGAACTGGACCCATCCGGTGTCGCGCTGAGCGATCGTATCGGTGTGGTCGGCCCCGATGTTCCAGGGCGGGGCGACCGCCCGGTTGACGACGCCCATGACGATGGGTGCCCTCAGTCCCGAGGCCCAGTGCAGGAGTTCGTGCATCAGCAAGAGCCCTTGACTCGATGTGGCGGTGTAGGTTCGCGCACCGAGCGCGGCGGCGCTGACACAGACCTGGAGTGCGCTGTGCTCCGACTCGACCTTCACGTACTGCGCCGGCAGCTCGCCGTCGGCGACGAAGTCCGCGAGCTTCTCCACGATCGACGTCTGCGGTGTGATCGGGTACGCCGCCACCACCTGGACCCGGGCGAGCCGCGCCGCGTACGACTGGGCCGAGTTCCCCGAGAGCACCAACCGGGTCATGGGTCGCCCCTTACGCCTCCGCGCGCATCGCGATTGCCCGGGGCGGGCACTCGGCCGCGCAGATTCCGCAGCCCTTGCAGAACTCCCCCCGCAGGACCGGCCAACCGGCCGCGTCGAACTCGATGGCGTTGTCCGGACAGAATTTCCAGCAGAAGTTGCACCGGGTGCATCGTCCGAGGTCGATGACGGGGGTCAGGGACCGCCAGTCGGCCGTGGGCAGGGTCTCGCTCGAGCGCGAGGCGACGGGGTCTTCGGGCAGTACGAGAGGGACCGTCCGAGGGGAAGCGGGCCCGAGTTCCGGGATCGGCCCGACCTCGGCCGTCACGACGTCGGTGTACCCGTCGGACGCGGCGGCGGCGTTCTCGACCTGACGGGCCGGTGAGAAGCTCTCAATCGCCGCACGCACGGCATCGAGCGACACGACCCCGGACACCCGGGCGAACGCCCCGAGGACGGCGGTATTGACGATCGGCAAGGTGACCGAGCCCAGACCGTGGCGGAGGGCGATGCGCGCCGCGTCGACGGCCGCGATGCGAAAGGGACCCAGGCCGGCCAACTCCTCCGGTCGCCGAGGGGAATTGACGAGCAGGAGTCCGCCGGCCCGTAGTCCCGCCGTGACGGGGACCCGGCGCAGGAGACCCGCATCAAGTACGACCACGATGTCCGGAGCGGTCACCGAGGTGCGTACGTCGACGGGCCGGTCGTCGATGCGGGCGTACGCCGTGACCGGCGCGCCCCGACGCTCGACGCCGAAGAACGGGAAGCTTTGGGGAAACTTTCCGTCGCGGAACGCCGCGTGCGCGAGCAGTTCCGAGGCGACGACCGCCCCCTGGCCGCCCCGGCCATGGAATCGCACCTCGATCATCGCATCCTCGCGGGCTCGACCGCGGCCGCGCCTCAAGTAGGCCCCGTCAGGCCGGGTTGACGCCCCGTGCGGAGCCCACTACGGAGGCCCCCGGTCGAGGGAGGCTCGGAGTTGACCGAGCGAAAAAGGGAGACCCGATCCGGTGTGGTAGAGGAGCACCGTCTCCCCGCTCCGCAAAGCCCCTTCACGCACCAGGCGGGGGAGGGCGGCGCGGGGAGCGGCCGCTTCCGGCGAGACCCACACGCCGTCCTCGCCGGCCAGCGCCTCCATTGCCCGCAGGATCTCGTCGTCGGAAACCGTCGTGCCGCCACCGCCGCTGCCGCGGATCGCCTCGAGGATGCGCTCGGAGGCGAACGGGGCAGGCACCAGCAGGCCCGGCGCGACCGTAGAGGGGTGGTCCCAGGGGGTCACCGCCGACGCACCGTCCCGAAGCGCCCGAACGACCGGCGCGCATCCTTCGGGCTGGACCGCGTAGAGACGCGGCATCCGGTCCAACACTCCGAGCGTACGCAACTCCGTGAACGCCTTGTACATCCCGACGAGACCGGTTCCGCCGCCGGCCGGATAGACGATCGCGTCGGGCAAAGTACCGGCCCGGCACTGCTCGACGATCTCGAATCCCATGGTCTTCTTGCCTTCGACCCGGTACGGCTCGCGCAACGTCGACATGTCGAATCCCCCGTGACCGGACTCCTGGCTCCGGGCGGTCGCGCCCGCCTCGCGGATCGTTCCGGGGACGGTGACGACGTCAGCGCCGTAGGCGCGGCAGGTTTCGATCACGGTCGGGGCGGTCCGATCGGGGAGGTAGATGCGGACTCGGAGGCCCGCCCGCGCCCCGTAGGCGGCCAGGGCGATCCCGGCGTTGCCGGCGCTCGGGACGTACAGGTCACGCAACCCGAGCTCGGAGGCCCGACTGACGGCGACCGCCATGCCGCGCGCCTTGAACGAACCGGTCGGAAGCAGGTCGTCGGACTTGGCGAGCAGGGTGAGGCCCGGGAATTCGGGGCGGTTGCGAAGACGTACGATCGGAGAGTACCCCTCGCCCAATGTGACGATCGATTCGGCCCGGCGCACGGGCAAGAGTTCGGCGTAGCGCCACAACATCGGAGGGCGCGCGAGAAGGCTGTCCCACCACGCAGGGCCGTCGAGCCGGTCCAGCCGATAGGCGGCGAGCAGGGTGTGACCGCAGGTCGGGCAGGTCCCCACCGGCCGTTCGGGGTCGACCGTCGTGCAGCAGGCCCGACACTCCAGCGAGGTGAGCAGTGACCCTGTGTCGGTCATGCGACGGACCCGGAGCGAGCGAGTAGACGACCTCGGACTCTGCCGACCACGGGGTCCGGAACCCCAGGGCGACGTAATCCCTTCGGCCGGCCCTCCCGGCGCGGGAGAAGGGTCCTTAAAGGACCCCGAGTTTCCAGCGCGGGGGTCATGGCCGGCAACGGCGGCGGGGGGCCCACGGTCACGGTCCCGGTGATCTCCGCGTCCGAAGAGAAGGTCGCCCGGGGCCAGTACCCGGCGGCCGTCGCGGACGCGTACCATCGGGTCGTCCTGGACCTCCAGCGGGCGTACGGACTGACGCTGCCGGCCCAATGGACGCACCGCCAGTTCCTGACCGAGTACTTGCGCGAGGACATGGGCCAAGTGACGGTCCTGGTGGAACGGCTCTACCGGCTGTATGAGCCCGTACGGTACGGCACCTCGTCGGACTGGACGCCCGGTGACCTGGTCGGGCTCCTCCGCGCCATCTACGCCGAGCCGGCGATGCGGGACCTCTACCGCCCAGGGGTGCGCTCGCTGCCCGACGAGCGCCACCGGCCCCCGGCCGTGGGAACCGATGACCCGCTCGGCCCCCGACCACCCGGGTTTCGCTAGCGGTACGAGGTGGCACGATCGTTGACCTTCATCCCCGTCCTATCCAACACGTCCTACGCGCTGCCGCTGCTCCTTCTCGTGGTGGCGGGCGGCCTGTGGTGGTGGCGGGTCCGCATCGCACCTCCGCCTCGCCTGGTCGCGAGCCCGGCGTTCCACTCATGGCGGGTCAATCCGGTGGCGGCCGCCTACGAGTCGCTCCGTCAGGAGAGGTACCTTCTGGCAGCGTACCTCCTCCGCGAGCGACTGGCTCAGGCCGCTGCCGAGCGGTTCGGGGTGGAACCGTCCCGTCTGGCCCAGTGGGCCGCGAGTGGCGAGGCCCCGGTACTGCCCGAACCCCTATCGTACCGTCGGGTCCTCCGTGACCTCCGCTCGGCGTATCGGTCCGCCTACCTCGCCGAAGGCGCCCGACCATCCGACGTGCTGGCGGGTTATCTCGGTCCCACGCGCCGACGTCGGGCGGCCCGTGAGTTCGGGCGGGCCGCGTCGGACGTGGAGCAGGTCCTCAGCGTCTGGGGGTCGGCGTCGTGAGCGCCGACGCCCCCGCCGCCGTACCGGCCGGTCCGCAGGACGCTGACTCGGTCACCGTCGCGGGCGCTATCCTGGACCGGCTCCAAGGGGCGATCGGTCAGGAGGTCATCGGGTACGCGCCGGTCGTTCGAGCGCTCACGGACGCCCTCCTGGCCAACGGCCACGTCCTGCTCGAGGGGGTGCCGGGTCTGGCCAAGACGTACCTGGTCCGGACGTTCGCTCGGGCGCTGGACCTCTCGTTCCGCCGGATCCAGTTCACGCCCGACATGCTCCCGGCCGACATCCTGGGGACCACGGTGCTCAACCCGAAGGACCGCTCGTTCGAGTTCCGCCCGGGCCCGATCTTCGCCCACATCATCCTGGCCGACGAGATCAACCGGGCTCCACCGAAGGTCCAGTCGGCCCTCCTGGAGGCGATGCAGGAGGGCCAGGTGACCATCGAAGGCGAAAGCCACCCGTTGCCCCGTCCGTTCATGGTCATCGCGACCCAGAACCCGATCGAGCAGGAGGGGACGTACCCCCTGCCCGAGGCGGAGCTGGACCGGTTCCTCTTCCGATGGGTGCTCGACTACCCGTCCAAGGCGGACGAGGTGACGATCCTCCGAACGCGCGGCGACGTTCCCAGCAACGGAGGGCGCCCCCCGGTCGTCAGCGCGGAGGAGCTCGAACGGGTGCGGTCGCTCCCCGCCCAGGTCCACGTCGGGGACGACCTGTTCCGATTCATCACCGAGGTCGTGCGGGAGACCCGCAGCGACCCTCGGCTCCTGGTCGGGGCTTCGCCGCGGGCGAGCGTGCACCTGCTCAATGCGGCGCGGGCGTCCGCCGTGCTCGACGGCCGCCGCTACGTCATCCCGGATGACGTGCGCGAGTTCGCCCTGGCGGTGCTCAGCCACCGGGTCATCGTGAAGCCGGAGGCGCTCGTCCTCTCGGCCCAGCCGTCGGGCCTCACGCGGATGTCCGATACGGTGCGGACGATCTTGCTCGATGACCTCGCCCACGTCGACGTTCCGCGCTGAACCTCCCGGAGGGCGGTCGGGACGGTGACTCGGGTCGTCCTCACCCCCCGGGGCGCGACGCTGGTCGCCGCCGGCCTGCTGGTCCTGGTCCTCGCCTTCTACACCCTCGCGCTCGTACTGTTCCTCTTCGCGACGTTCGTCCTCGCCTTCGTGACCGCCGAGATCCTCCTGTTCGGCTGGGCCACTCGGGGTTTCGGGCCCGAGGCGTTCGCGACCGAACGCGTCGAGTGCAGCTCGTTCGTGGCGGTCCAGGGGGTCGGCATGGTCGCCGTCCGGCTGCGTCCCCGGACGACCGCCGGGTTCTACGCAGAGGTCTTCGACGCCCACCCCGACCGACTGGAGGTCGTCGGGGGGTCGCCGCGTCTCGTCACCTGGTGGGAGCGCGGCGACGAGCAGACCCTGGCCTACCTCGTCCGAGCGTCGTCCCGCGGCCGGTTCGAGGTCGGCCCCACGAGGGTCGTCGCCCACGACACCTTCGGGTTCGCCTTCCGGGAGACCGCTCTCCCCACCCCGTGGACCCTGGAAGCGATCCCCCACTATCCGTCCGTCCGGCTCCGTCGGTCGGCGCGGTTCCCGACGCCGACCTTCGGCGCCTCGCCGAATCCGGCCCGGGGTTCGGGGATGGAGTTCCACTCGTTGCGCGAGTACGTCAGCACGGACGACCCGCGACGGATCGCCTGGTCGCGGTCGACGAAGGGACCGATGTACGTCCGGGAGTTCCAGCGGGAGAGTCAGGAGGAGGTCGTCGTCCTGCTCGACCTGGGGCGAGCGATGTCGGCCGGCCCGGGCACGTCCGAGGCCCTGGAGGCGGCGGTCGAGGCGGCCGGGTTCGCGGCCCAGTATGCCGTGGACGAGGAGATTCGGTTCGGGCTGCTGCTGTTCTCCGACCACATCGTCCGCCACCTGCGGCCCGAGCGGGGGGCCGAGCATGAGTTCGAGATCGCCCGTGCCCTCGCCGGGGCGGAGGTCGAACCGTGTACGTCGTCCCTTGCTTCCGTCCTCGACTACCTCGGACCCCGACTCGCGTTCCCGGCCCATCTGCTCGCCTTCACCGCCCTGGATGACCCGCCGGCCGAGCTCGCCCGGGCCTGGGGCGGCCTCGCCCGCGCCGGCCACCAGTTGCACGTCTTTGTTCCCGACCTGGAGCGGCTCTACCCGCCGATCCCGGATCCAGTGGGCCAGCGGGCGTTCGAGATCCTGCGCGCGCCGGAGGTTCGACGCGTCGAGGCGCATGTCGAGGGCGTCCGGTCCCTGGGGCTGCCGGTCGCCCGGTTCGGTCGTCGCGATGCGACCGAGGGGGTCACCCTGGTGTTCGCCCAGGTGCGGGGGCGGAGGGTGGCGGCGTGAAGGAGCGCGCGGTCGCGACCGGCCTCTTCCTCGTGCCGTTCCTGTATCTGGCCGGGGTGTTGCTCTCCCTCTTCTCCGGCGTCCCAATCGGCGTCTACTTTGCCTTCGCGACCTGCGTCGCGATCGCCCTCCTCCTCGGTCTCGGGGGTCCGACCGGGCAGTTGGTCGCGGTCCTTCTCGACCTCCTGCTGGTCGGCGTCGTCGTCGCCTCGCTCCTCGCGGCCCCCCGGTTCGGCGGTCTGGCGAGCGCGCTTACCGCCGGGGTCCTCATCGGACTGCCGTTCCTCCTCTCGTCGCTCGCCTGGCGCGAGCGGTCCGGGCTCGCGCACCGCACGCTCGCCCTGGGACTCTCCATCGCGGCCGGCACGTCGCTGCTCGCGACGCGGGCGGCGGTGCTCGCGGGCACCTCGCCGAGCGACCCGACCGACTTCGTCCAGTCCTTCTTCACGACCAACCTCGATCAGCTCGAGGGGCTCGTCACCCTCGCGTTCGGTGGACCGGGACCCGACCTGCCGCTCCAGGCCGTCTTCGACCCCTGGTTCACCGGGCTCACGGCGCTCGCCGTCGCCGGGGTCCTGCTGCTGGCGTTGCGGCCCCGCTCGGGGCGCGACGTGCCGCTGCCGGTCGCGGTCTCCCTGACGACCACGGCGTCCGTCGACACGAACGGGTCGTTGGCGGAGTTCTCGGAGGCCCAACGGGCCGTGTTCCGAGCGCGGTCCCACGACCGGCCCCCGACGGGTGCCTGGCCCCCCGGACTCGACGCGGTCGTCCTGGCCGCGATGGTGAGCTCCGCCTTCCTGGGGGTGGCGTTCGAGGAACCTCTGCTCGCCCCGCTCGACCTGGTCCTCGGGGTCGTCGTCGCGCTCATCGCGCTGGGCGTGGTCGGGGTCACGCGCCCGCGACGATCACGGACGGCTACCCCACCCGCCCCGTCTCCGGGCCGGACCTAGGCTCCGCCTCCGCGACGCAGCCAGCGCCGGGCCCGCCGAGGGATCGGTTCGGGTTCCGGCGAAGTCCCGTCGGGCTCCGGCGCGGGGGCCTCGGGCGCGCGCAGGACCGTCAGGTAGACCAGGGCCATTCCGACCGCGACGAACGGCAGGACCAGCAACGGCCAGACCGAGACGGCGTCCGGCGGGAGCAGCGCGAGGCTGTTCTGGCCGCCGGGGCCGTTGCCGGACGGTGCGGGCGTGAGATTCACCGGGAACCGT
>JASHSU010000064.1 GCA_030038605.1 Thermoplasmata archaeon
TACGGAGTCGTCCGACCCGGTCGTCCCGTCGTTCGGCCCCCTCGCGGGCCTGCGGGTCCTCGAGTCGGCTCGCTTCGTCGCGGGACCTTGGGCCGCGACGTACCTGGGCGAGTTCGGCGCGCGCGTCATCCATGTGGAAGGGCCGCCGTTCGAGCCCCCCTACGCCGACGCGACCCGGACCCTCCGACCGCTCGTGAACGGTGCGGACCCCCGGGACCAGGTCTCCGAGTCGTGGGTCCAGTACTCCCGGAACAAACTGTCCGTTGGGCTCGATGTCCGGCGGCCCGAGGGTCGCGCCGTTTTCCTCGACCTGCTCCGGGCCTCTGACATCTGGATCGAGTCCTCCCGGCCGGGCACGTACGACCGTCTGGGACTCTCGGACGCCGAGGTCTGGTCGGCCAACCCGCGCCTCACGGTGGTCCATGTGTCGGGGTACGGGCAAACCGGTGCGCCCGACCGGGTCCGGGCTCCGTCCTACGACCTTACTGCCCAGGCGTTCAGCGGCTTCCTCTCGCTACAGGGCGAACCCGACCCCGGTCCGCCCATGCGCGCGGGCACGGCCCTCAACGACACGGTCACCGGCTTGGCCGCCGCGATGGGCGGCCTGATGGGATACTTCAGCGCACAGCGGACCGGCCGGGGCCAGTCGGTGGACGTCGCGCAGTACGAGATGTTCTTCATCCTGCTCGAGAACCTCGCGCTCGACTATTTCGTTCGCGGCGTCGTGCGCGGTCGCCACGGCCGGGCCCACCCCCGGCTCCACCCGTACGACGTACACCGCGCCCGGGACGGTTGGGTCGTCGTCGCCGCGCCGACCCCGGAGGCGTGGGCCGGACTGCGCGACCTGATCGGATTCTCCGACCCGACCTACGACGACCGGGACTTCCGGCTCACGCATCGGGGCCCGGTCGACGAGGCGATCGCTCGGTTCTGCGCCGGGCGCACGTGCGACGAGCTGGAGCGCTTGGGACGAGAGCACGATGTCGCCATCACGCGGACGATGTCGATCGAGGACATCGCCCGAGACCCGCACTATCGGGCGCGCGGCATGTTCGTCGAGTGGGACGACCCGGTGGCCGGGCACGTCCAGGGCGCGGGTGTCGCGCCCAAATTCTCCGCCACCCCCGGTGGGGTCTGGCGCGGGGCTCCCTGGCTGGGCCAGGACAACGCCTCGGTCCTGGAAACGATCCTTGGCTACTCTCCGGAACGGGTTCGTAGTCTCACGACGAGTGGTGTGCTGGGGTCACATCCGCCGGTCGGAGCGCCGCGCCCGCCGGGCTCCGGGCCGGCCCCCCCTGCGGAGGAGTAAGCGATGGAGCGATTCGAACTCCCGGACGATCCGCTCGCTGGCGAGCTCGATGCCTTCGTTGCGGCCCACCATCTGGCGGAACGGGGTCGCGCGCTCGACCGCACCCCGGATTTCCCGAGGCCCGAATTCGAGGCGATGGGCGCCGATCAGTGGCTGGGTCTGACGACTCCCTCCGCCCTCGGGGGTCGTGGATTGCCGGCGGCCCGTGCGGCGGCCCTTCTCTACCGGCTCGCGTTCCGGAGTGGCACGGTCTTCGCCAAGCTCTCGCTGCAACCCGAGTTCTCGACCGTGCTGCGGGAGCAGGGCTCCGAAGGACTGGTCGACGAATGGTTCCGTCCCCTCGTGGCCGGTCGTCGTCTGGTGGGGAATCAGATCACCGAACCCCACGCCGGGTCCGACGCGCTCGCGATTCGCCTGGAGGCCCGGCCGGACGGCGGCGGATACCGACTTACCGGCGAGAAGAGCGAGGTCGCCTTCGCGACGGAAGCGGACGCGGCCATCGTCTACGGTCGGGTCACCGGGGGTCCGGAGGGGGTCACAGCGTTCCTGGTGCCCCAGGAACGTCCGGGCGTGACCCGACATGTCGTCGGCGTGGACCTAGGTGAGCGGTGGCAGCGCCGGGGCTCGGTCACGTACCGTGACGTGCACGTCCCCGCCTCGTCCCGCCTCGGCGAAGAGGGCGAGGGGTTCGAGTACGTCCGGCCCGAACTCACGCGAGAGCGGGCGATGCTGGCGGCGATCTACCTGGGTGTGGCCCGCTCGGCGTGGGTCGAGACGGTCGAGCACGCGGGCCGACGGATGGCGTTCGGCCGACCGCTGTCCGCGAACCAGGCCGTCGCGTTTCCCCTGGTCGAGGACGGAGCGGACCTGGACGCCGCCGGGCTGTACACGGCGCGAACCCTGGCCCGGCTCGACGAAGGGAAGGACGTCGAGGGGGAGGCGGCGCTCGCCAAGGCGATGGCCACGCGGATCGCCCTGCGGACCATCGACCACGCTGTCCAGTTCCACGGGGGACGTGGGTACTCGAACGATCTGCCGTTCGAGCAGCGTTGGCGGGACGTCCGGTCCGGCGCGATCGCCCACGGTTCGAGCGAAGTCCTGTCGCTGGTCGCCGCGCGGAAGCTCTGGCCCCGGCGTCCCCCGGCGTGACCCGGGGGCATCGGAAGTGGCTTAACCCGGTGGGGCTCGGGGGTCTGTCATGCCGGGCATCGCATCCCTGCGCGCGAACGCGAACGCTACCTTCACCGCGACGATCACCGCAGTCTCCGCGCCCCGCCAGGTCACCACGTCCCGCGGTCCGACCCAGGTCGCGGATGCCACGCTTCAGGACGAGACCGGGACGACGACGTTGACCCTCTGGGGCGACGACATCACCCGGTACTCGGTCGGTCAGAAGGTCCAGATCACCGACGGCTGGGTGAAGGACTTCCGAGGCAAGCTCCAGGTCTCGATGGGCCGTTCCGGCAAGATCACGGTCCTCGCCTAGGCGCGAGCCTCCGCTCGCCACCCCTGCACCGCGTCCAACGGGACAAATCCGACCCGTTCCAACGTGGGCCGACTCGTTTCGCGGGCTTCGACCAGAAGATAACGGAACCCCGCCTCCGCCGCGCAGGCGGCTCGCGCCTCGACCAGAGCGCGATAGGCCCCGCGGTGCCGGGCGTCGGGCACCGTTCCGCCCCCCCAGAGGCTCGCGAAGGTCCGCCCGGCCGGCAAGTCGACCCGGCCGCTGGAGACAGCCCGACCGTCCCGCCGCACCACAAAGGTCCGGACGGCCGGGTCCGTCAGCAACGAACGGAAACGGTCCGCTGCGGTGTCGTCCTCGTCGCCGAAGGCAGATCGCCGGACCCGTAGCGCGTCGTCTCCACCCGCCGTTTCGCTCGCGAGGGTCACCTCCAGTGCCGGGTCGGTTACCGGGGCGGCCGGATGATCGACGAGATCGCGAACGACCAGGGTCTCGGGAAGGTCGGGAGCAAACCCCGCGGCTGCAAGCCATCGGGGCATCGACGGCGGAAGGTCGTGCGCGTAGACCTTCCATTCGATCGGCTGACCCCTTGCTCGTGCCCGGGCCAGCTCCTGGTCGACCCGGCCCCGAGCGTCCGCCTCGCCGAACCGGTGGAATACGATGGTCGTCTCGTCCGATATCTCCCGGACGACCGCGCCGTCGCGTTCGAAGAGGACCCCGTCCGCGGGCGGCGGGTCCTCCCGGAGTTCGCGGTCGAATCGGCGGAGGATGTCGGAACGGTCCATCCTCTCCGCTGTCCCGCGCCGAGTACCTAACTCCGACGCCCCCGGGGGCGGGCCGGATGGCGTCCGGCACCGAGTTCAACCAATAGCCTATATAGCGGGCCATAGCCCATCATAGACTATGGGGTGGCATGCGACGACGTCGCATGGCGCGCGACGGGGGCCGACGGTGGTCGCGGGACTGGGCGCGGTGGTCCTCGGGGACGTGATCCTCGGGTCGGCCGCCTTCTCGACGATCACGCTGGGTTCGCTCTGGTACTTCGCGTGGGAGTGGATCCAGTTGCGGGGCGAGTACCTGGCCCGGGGGCTCCCGTTCGGGTCGACGTGGCAACTGGCTCTGGCGTGGCTCGGTGTGGTGGCGGCCCTCCCTCTCCTGGTCCTCACGGTGGCCCTGACGGTACGGGCCCTGGAGCTGCCGCGCCGGCTGTTCCGATACCTCCGGGGCGAGCCGTCCGAGCCGAAATCGCCGGTCCGTGCTGCTCGGACTCCCCGCCGCGGTCCGGCGTCGCCGCGGGTTCGACCGGACTACATCGCCGGGTTCTGGGCCGCCGTCTGGTAGAGGACGCGAGGCGGGCCGACTACCGGCCGAACAGGAACCAGCCCCAGGAGAGGGCGAGGGCCCCCACCCAGATGATGAGGAGCGTCAGCGGCATCGCTTCCGTCAGCCGCGCGGGGTTCACGCGGTCGAGGAGCGAGATGTGGTTCGCGGGCGAGAATCGGGTCTCGTGCATCCGGTACGGAGAACCGAGGTCGACGGGGATCGTGGCTTTGGACCGGAGGGTCACCTGGCTCGGGACGGGGATGGCGATGGGGGGAGCGCTCAGCTCTACGTTCAGGGCGGCTTCGCGCCACATCGCCTGCGCGTCGTTCGTACGGTGGAGCAGGACCGCCCACACGGTCGAGGTCAGGATCCCCAAGCCCCCGACGAGGGTCGCGGCCACGACGAACAGCACCGGCTGGCCCAGCAGGTCGGCCAGCAAAACGACCAGGCCCGTGAGCAGGACCGTCCCCACCGCCGCGAAGTAGGCGGTCCGGGACGCGGAGAGCTGGCTCTCCTCGGACGCGAGTCGTTCGTACTTGTCGTGCAGCCACCGTCGGTCGTCGGTGGACAGGTCGGAAGGCGCCGTCGGAGAGAGCAAGGGCACGGCCGCCCGACCGTAGCCGCGGCTCTATAGACCTTCGGTCGGCCGCGCGCGGGCCGCGTCGGACCGCGGCTCCGGGGCCAGGCGGAGCCCCAGCAGGACCTCGCCGGAGACGACCATCATCCGGCTCCGATATCCCCAGGCGCCCAGACCACCCTCCCTCCAGCCCGTCTCCTTCGGCTCGGTCACGCGAAACCCGTGAGAGCGGAACAGACGGAGGGACGGCTCGTTGTCCTCCTCCGCGGCGGCGTAGACCACCCGCGCTCCGCCGCGTCGGAAGCGGTCCAGGGCGTCGTCCAGCAGCCGCTTGGCGACGCCGTGCCCCCGGAACTCGCGGAGGACCGCGATGTAGTAGACATACCCGACTGCCGGGTCGAGATACTCGAGCAGGGAGATCCCGACCAGCCGATCATCGACCCAGGCGCCGCGGACGGTATCGATGCGATAGAGGGTTCTCTTGGCGTGCCACCGATAGATTCCGGTGAACGAATCGACGATCACCGGGACGGCGACGTCCCGCGCCTCGTGGGGCAGGTCGTTGATGGTGACCGGCTCCGGTGCGGAGCGAGGAGGCTCCACCATGTGTCCTACCCGCCACACTCGTCCGCCGGTTCACCCGTTCCGGGAGGTAACGGCGGATTCCACTTTCCCGAGAGTCGACACGATGGGGGTGACGTGAAGGGAATTGGTACGCGACCACGACTCGAGCAGGGCGAAGACCTCGTTGAGTTGCTCCAAGCGCGCGGTGGGTTGGTACTCGACCCGCGGGGGGGTTTCGCGGTAGGCGTGGCGCGTCAGGAAGCCGGCCTCAACGAGCGTCCGGAGCCGAAGGCTGAGCGTACGGGGACAGACGCCGACCGTCGTTTGGAGTTCGGTAAACCGGAGGGATCGTGGCCCGGCCGTGCGCAGCGCGGCCAGCAATTCGAGCATGTGGGGCTGCCCTAGGAACGATAGCAGTTCCTGGACCCGGCAGCCGCCGCGGGGCGGGGAGTTCGCGGGGGGGGGCTGGGAAGGTCGGCCGGAGGATGGCATCGTCATTACTATAGTGGCTGAAGATTTAGAGATTTAGCTCCGATACCCCGCAGCGCCCCCGGTTCGATCTGATATTTGGGCCACTTCCGAGCCCGAGCAATGTTAACAATTCACATGATATATCTTTATTACTACAGTTAGTATAGTTGCATTATGTCGACGTCCGTCCTGACCCAGGTTGCGCCGCAGGAAACTCGATCGGTGGAGACCCGGCTCCCGGCCTTCGACCGGCTTCGATCCCCCGAAGCCCCCGTCGCCCCCATGTTCCGCGAGCGCTGGTCTCCCCGAGCGTTTGGCGATGAACCCGTGGCTCCGGAGACGTTGCG
This sequence comes from Thermoplasmata archaeon, assembly GCA_030038605.1. Classification (GTDB taxonomy): domain Archaea; phylum Thermoplasmatota; class Thermoplasmata; order Lutacidiplasmatales; family UBA184; genus Lutacidiplasma. The sequence goes on from JASHSU010000064.1 coordinate 6,054, forward strand.
GTCGTTGTTCGAGGCCGCTCGCTGGGCCCCCTCGTCAGCGAACGAGCAGCCGTGGCTGTTCGTCTACGCCGCCCAGCCGGACGACCGAGCTCGATTCCTTGAGGCGATCCTGCCGTTCAACCGGGTGTGGGCCGAGAAAGCCCCGGTGCTCGCCTTCCTGTTCGCACGGAAGCGATACTCTCAGCCCGGGCCGTTCCAGGGCCAGACCAACCGCGCGGCCGCGTTCGACGCCGGGTCCGCCTGGATGTCGCTTGCCCTTCAGGCCCATCTGGAAGGCCTATCGACCCACGCGATGGGAGGGATCGACGCGGAGGTCGCCCATCGGGTCACCGGTGTGCCGTCCGAGGAGTTTACGGCCCTGATCGCCATTGCTATCGGAACGAGGGCCTCGCCGAGCACCCTGCCGGAGGCCTTGGTCGAAAGGGAGAAGCCCAGCCCCCGGCGCCCGCTGGCGGAAGTGGCCGTGGAAGGTCGCACGGGGAATCTCCCCGCCCTTGAGCGCAGCCCGTAGATCGATGGTCGACGTCCCGGGTCGGAAGGCGACCGTTCGGGGGCCGATCGGTTTCGGGGAGGGACGTTCGATGCCGGGATTTCCCAGACCCCGCCGTCGGAGCTCGGTCCACCCGGGGGCGCGAGGACCCGCCCAACGGGGAGAGGGACCCAGGTTCTCGCTTTCTCGGGGGACCCGATACCCTAAACCCGTGGGACGTGACTTTATGGTCAGAGCCGAGGCTCCAACCTCCCTCCCCATCCATGGTACACCGCTGTACTCGGGCGCTCCGCCGGAGGGCTTTGCTCGGCTTGGCACCCGCGTGCGTCCTGGTGTTGCTGGTCTCGGGATTCCCGACGAGCGTCGGTAGCACCGTGTACGCGGCGGGCTCGCCCGCTCCCGTCTCGACCGCGGTCGGCCCTCTCGCCTCGTCCGGGACCGAAACCCTCTCGGTGCTGAATCACACGATCAACAATTTGTCCAATTTCTGGGGGGCCGGGATCACTCCGAGCGTCACGCTCCAGAACGCCTCGGCCGAGAGTTCGGGCACCCCGATCACCTGGTATGTGTGGCCCGCCGGCAAGATCGCCGACACGTACAACATGACCACGGGCCAAATCTGGACGGACGGCTATCCCACGACCGAGCCCGCGAACGAGAGCCAGTTCGTCACGTGGTGCAAGTCGGTGGCATGCCACGCGATCTTCACCGTGCCGGGCGAGGTCGACAGTCCGGCGCTCGGCGCGTACGAGGTCTGGTACACGGAACAGGTCCTCGACTTCTATCCTGCGTACTGGGAAGTCGGCAACGAGCCGTACGGCTGGACCCATTTCGGCAAGCCCTGGACGCAGTGGAACGCGACCGACAACCTCGGGGTCACTCCGACGCAGTACGCGCAGGTCCTCCAGGCCTACATCACGGCCATGCGGGCCGTCGACCCCACGGCCCGATTCATCGGACTGCCGGGCGTCGGAGCGGGGACCAAACCGGACGGGCCGTGGATCAACGCGACCGTCAGCCTCAACGGACCCAACCTGTCGGCGATCGCGATCCACGATTATCCGGCCGAGCGGGGCCCCGCCACGGGGGGCAGCGTCGGGCAGTTCTACGCGACCCTCACCGAATCCAAGAGCTACATGGTGAGCCGGATCTCGACCGACGAGCAGGACGTCCGAGCGGCGTGTCCTAGCTGCGGCCCGATCCCGTTTTTCGTCGACGAGTTCGGGGCGGGGACCGGCGTGACCGGACCGTGGCAGCCGTACATGCAGACGTACTACCAGGTGCCGTTCGTCGCCGCGGAGCTGGTGATGATGAGCGAGTTGAACGTCACGAACGCGGACATCTTCTCCCTCCGGTCCGGCTACAACGGTTCGCTCTACAACGCGACCGGGATCCCGTTGCCGGTCGACTCGCTCTACGACCAGATCCTGCCGAACTACGGCTCGCTCGTCCTGCAGACCACCCTCAGCGGCACGTCGAAATCGTTCTTTGCCGGTGCGGCGCTCGCGCCGGACTCGGATGCCCTCACGGTCCTCGCGGTCAACACCAACACGACCGCGTCGTTCACCCTCAACGTGACCGGGCCGATGATGCCCCGCGACGGGTCGTATGCGATCTGGCGCGCGAACAACTCGACGACCTCGACCGCGGGCGCCTTCAGCCAAACGCTCGCCGTGCAGTCGAGCCCCAGCTGGGTCGTCCCGCCGCTCGGGGTGATCCTCGTCTCGGTCTGCCGCGCGAACGCCTCGGCCGGCGCGCGGGGGTCGAACTACGCGGTGAGCTTCTGCGAAGAGGGGCTGCCCTCGGTCCATTCCTGGTCCGTGACCGTCGGGTCCACGACGCTCACGACCAGCGGCGACGTGCTCGAGTTCGACGAACCCAACGGGACCTACGGCTACTCGATCACGCCGATCGCCGGGTGGCGGACCTCCCCGCTCACCGGGTCGATCACGGTCGCCGGCGGCCCGGCCGACGTCATCGTTCCCTACACGGTCGTCACGTTCCCGGTCACGTTCGTCGTGCACGGCCTCCCGGCGGGGGAGCCGTGGTCGGTGACGATCGGCAGCGTGAAGTCGACCACGAGCGCGTCCTCCCTTCCGCTCGTCGAGCCGAACGGAACGTACTCCTACCTCGTGGGCCCCGAGTCCGGTTGGACGCTCCCGCACTTCCGGGGCAACTTCACGGTCGCCGCCCAACCCGTGACCGTGTGGCTGAACTGGACCCAAGTCATCTACAACGTGACGTTCCACGAAACCGGCTTACTGGCCGGCACGAGCTGGTCGGTCACGCTCAACGGGTCGACGGGGACCTCGATGGTCACCACCATCCACTTTGCTCTGCCGAACGGGACCTACAGCTACACGGTCCACCCGGTCACCGGCTACACGCCCAACGTCCTCTCCGGTTCGGTCCAGGTGAAAGGCGACACGCCCTTCGTTCCGATCACCTGGGCCCCCTCCCATTCCGTCTTCACGGTCTGGTTCAACGCCACCGGGCTCGGTTCGGGGGCCAACTGGTCGGTGACGTTCAACGGGACCACGCAGCAGGGTACGTCCCGGAGCTTCGCGTTCTACGAGCCGAACGGGACCTACCCGTTCCTCCTCGCCTCGGCCGGGTGGGCGACCGCCCATTACGCGGGCAATGAGACGGTCAATGGGACGTACCGGGCCGTTTCTGTTCCGTGGACCCAAGTCACGTACACGGTCACGTTCAACGAGACGGGACTGCCGTACCCGACCAACTGGTCCGTCACCGTCCTCGGTTCGACGCAGACGACGTACGGTCCGCAGTTGAGCTTCCAGGCGCCCAACGGGACCACCCCGTATCGCGCGTTCGGCGCGACCGGCTACGCGACCACATACGGGGGCAACTTCACGGTGAACGCGACCCCGCAGTTCGTGACCGTCCATTGGCGTTCGTTCGTGTCGGTCGTGACCTTCAACGAGACGGGCCTGCCGGTCCAGGGGACCAACTGGACGGTCAACGTGACGGGCCACGCGCTGCTGTTCCAATGGACCGCCGACGGTAGCACGTCGTCCTCGTACCCCAACGGGACGTACAACTACACCTACGTCACGGGGGACGCCAACTACGGCCCGCTCGTGGCGAACGGGTCGTTCGTCGTCACGGGGCACCCGGCGAGCGTCGTGCTGGCCTTCGTCCCCTACTACGCCGTCACGTTCAACGAAACCGGCCTCCCGTCGGCCACCAACTGGTCGGTGACGCTCGGGACCAGTTTCGCGTACTCGAACGCGACCAACCTGACGGTCCGGGTTCCGGACGGTTCGTATGGCTACGTCGTCACCGACGTCCCGGACTACTCGGTGACGCCCGAGAGCGGGACCGTGACGGTCGCCGGGGCCGGTTCGTATCTCACGCTCGCCTTCGCGCTCCTTCCCAATCCCGAATTTCCGGTGTACTTCAACGAGACCGGGTTGCCGGCCGGCACCCACTGGTCCGTCGCCTTCGGCGGCACGATCCAGTCCGCGAGCGGTCCCGGGATCGTCTTCCTGGCGACCAACGGCTCGTACTCGTTCACGGTCGGCGCCGTCTCCGAGTACGGGTCCACGCCGTCCTCGGGCTCCGTCCGGGTCGACGGCCGATGGGCCGCCCAGTCGGTCGCCTTCACCTACACCGGGGTCCGGGCGTTCGCGCTCAACTTCACCGAGACCGGCCTTCCGACCGGCACCCAGTGGTCGGTGACGGTCGGCGGCGGGACGGCGTCGTCCACGGGACCCACCGTCTCCTTCATCGAGAACACCGGGACCTACCCCTACACGGTCGGGGCCGTGGCCGACTGGACCGCCACGCCGGCGGGCGGTGACGCGACCGTCAGCGGCGCGGCCACCGTCGTCCCGATCGTGTTCACGCCCCAACTCTGGGCCGTCACCTTCAACGAGACTGGCTTGCCCAGGGCGACCAACTGGTCCGTGACCCTCGGCACGTCGACGATCGCCGGGACGACCGGCACCCTCGCCTTCCTGGTACCCGCCGGGTCGTACGGCTACGTCGTGGGTGGCGTGCCCGGGTTCGCGCCGTCGCCGGCGACCGGCGCGCTCGACGTGACGGGGGCGGAGTATGTGAACATCTCCTGGTCGGTCCGCCTCTATTCCGTGGTCGTGAGCGAAACCGGCCTGCCGTCCGGGACCTCGTGGACGGTTGTCGTCGACGACGTCAGCCACGACGTGACCACGGGTCAGCTCACCCTGCAGCTCGGAAACGGTTCGCACACGTTCCGCGTGACGCCCCCGAACGGTTTCGCGGCCTCGCCCGCCACCGGATCGATCTCCGTCGCGGGCGGCTCGACGCAGGAGAAGATCACCTTCACCGTCGCGACGACGACGGGCACGCCCGGAGGGGGCGGGGGGCCCACCTCGCTCGACACGATCGGGGTGGTCGCGGTGGTGGGAATCCTGGCCGTGGGCCTGGTGCTCTGGGCGTGGACCCGTCGCCGGAACCCCCCGGCGGGCACCTCCCCCCGGGAGGAGGGCTCGCCTTCCGTGCACACCACCGGTGACCTACCCCCATAACCCGCCCGGCGGTCCCTTCCTCATGGCTCCCCCCCACGACGCCGTGGCTTCGCTGACTCCGCCGGGACTGACTTCGTTCGTCCATCGGACGGCCCTCCGGGTCGCCCTGACCGTGATCATCCCCGCCGTTTGGGTCAGCCTGACCCTGGTCTACGTCGCCTTCTTCGCGCCGCAATTCACCGCGTTCCAGGACTTCGTCCTGGTCGTGGTCTCGTTCCTGGCCCTCGTCGGGACGATCGTCGCGATGTGGGTCGCCTACGGCGTGAGCCTGTACCACCGGTGGGCGGACTGGTAGTCTCGGGCGACTCGACCGTCGCCCGGACCCGGCCCGCGGCGACCGCCCGGACCAGGCGTCGGTGGTCGTCGACGACCTGGGCTCCATACGCTTCCGCGAACGCGGCGATCGCCGAGTCCAGGACGCCGGACCGCCCGCAGTAGCCGGCGATCTGGGCCCCATCGCCGGTACGGGCGTGCGCGTGCCCCAGGACCTCGCCGCAAGCGTGCGCGTACCGCAGGACCTGGTCCGGCGCGAGGGCGTCCAGCGGTACCGAGCCCTTGAGATTCCGCATCTGCCGGACGTAGAACGAGTGGCCGTCGATCTCGGTCCAACCGAGCAGGAGGTCCGGTGAGCTGTGGAGGGCGAGCTGGGCGGAGATGACCCTCTTGCCCGGGGCTCGGGCCAGGTCGGGGGCCAATGGGCGGAGGTAGGGCGCTCCGGCCGGCGCGAATGCCTCCTTGACCTGCAGCAGGAGCGGGTCGTCCTCTCCGTTGCCGAACAGCAAGACGACGTAGGCTCGAGCCCCCACGCTGCCGACACCGACCACGTGCTCGGCGACGTCGACCGCGTGGTACCGATCCCACAGGTACCGCCGTCCGCGCGGCAGCGTCTCCACGTAGGGGAGGAGGCCCGCGAGGACCGCCTCGCGGCGAGCCTTGGGCAGCCGGAACTGGATCGGCGGGATCCGGCGGAACCGCCAGGTCCCGTCTTCCGACCGTTGCGCGAGCCGAGCGAGCAGGGTGTCGCTCGAACGGCGGGCGGCGATCTGACCGGCACCGGCCAGCAGGGCGCGCGAGACCCGGTCGAGTCGCAGACCCGGTCGGCGGCGTCGGGCGTAGAGGAATTCGTACCAGAGGTCCAGGGCGCCCCGCTGCTCGAGCCTCCGCACGGCCGCCCGGTATCCGGACACGCACGCGGCGACCATCGAGTGGCGCGAGCGTCGACCCCAGCCGAGTTCGCGGGCGAGGACGTTGAAGCTCACGGCGAGGCGTTTGAGGTCCCACTCCCAGGGACCCGGCTGGGACTCGTCGAAGTCGTTCAGGTCGAAGACGACGTCGCGCTCCACCGTCCCGAACAGCCCGAAGTTGGCCAGGTGAGCGTCGCCGTCCATCAGCACCTCGATGCCGGTGGTCGGGGTGTGCGCCAGGTCCCACGCCATCACGACGGCACTGCCGCGGAGGAAGGAAAACGGGGAAGCGAGCATCCGGCCCATCCGGATCGGAACCAGTCCGGGCAGACGACCCGCGTTGCTGGCGGCGACCAGGGCGAGAGGGTCCGGTCGGTGGGCCGCCGGGCGCCAGGACCCGTGCGACTTGCGCGGGACCTTGGCCCGAAGGGCGCGGCCGGCGGCGTGCCGTCGGGCCCAGTTCGACCCCACAATCCTCGGCGTCGGGCGACGCCCAGGTCGGCCTCCAGTCCCGGCCATGGCCGCGGACCCGACTCGGGTCCGACTAGGGCTTCCCTTCGTAGTCGAAGTAGATCCGGACGAGGGCACGGTACTCCGTCACGGTGCTGCCCTCGATCGACCCCTCGAGTTCCGCGACGCGGAACCACTTGAGGCCCCGGAGCGTCTTGGACGCCGTCGAGACCGCGTTCTGTACGGCGCGCGCGAAGCTCTCTTTGTCGCTGCCCACTACTTCGGTTACCCGCTGGACCATCGGCGATACCTCGCCCGGGCCATGGGACCGGCCGTTAAGAACCGGCGGCTGCCGGGCAGGCGGGAAAGAAAAGGTTCAGTCCGTTCGAACGTCCCCGTGGACCTCGACGTCCGCGGCGTCGATGCCGATGCCGCGGCGCGAGAGAGACCCGAGGGTCTCGGAGAGGGTTTCGTCGGCCGGTCGCACGAGAACCAGGTTCAGATGCGGAATCGAGACGTGGTTTTCCCAGACGTGGATTCGCTTCATGGTGATGAAAGGTCGGCAGGGGTTCTTGAGCTTAGCCGGCGAGAGGATAGCGTGCGGCGCCCTCTCATCCCACAGAGGACGTCCGCGCCCGGAAACCCCCGCACGACGACGCGCCGGGGCCCGGCGGCCGGCCGCTCGATCTCCGGCGAAAAATCGCTTCCACTCCCGCGCAAAAGACTATACCCCCAACCCCCAGCCAACAGCGTGAACTGCCCATGTACCCCCCTCGCGACGCGCGGGGTCCGGCCGGTCGTGGGTCCGCACGTTGACGACTGACGAAGTGAAGATCCGGGACCTGAGCCGACCGCGCACGGGCGAATGGACGCCGCCGATCGGAGCGATGGGCGGTCCCCCGGCGCACGAGCTCTACCGGGACCTGGTCTCCCACGGAGGGATGCATCTCCTGCGCGACCGAGATGGGAGCCCCTGGGTGGAGATCCAGGACGGGGAGCGCCGCCGCACCTTCCGTGTTCCCGGCCTGGCCCTTCGGGGGGCTCTCGACCGGTTTCGGATGCGCCGGAATCTCCGGCCGGTTCCCGAATCCGACCTCGAGGATTTCGCCCGCGTCGTCGCCGCCCGCGTCTCCGACCCCGACGTGCGCTTGCCGCTCTTCGACCCCCCGGCCGAGGACCCGGCGTTCTCGGTTCCCTCCGGCCCCACCTCCCCCGCGCTGGACCCTCCGACCGCCCCCGCGGCCGACCCCGTGGAGGTCCCCGACTCGACCCGGCTCGAAGCCGAACTCCGACGTGTGATGCGCGAGGTCGACGAGGTCCGGTCCACGGACGGGATGACTCCGACCGAAAGTCGCATTCCGGCTCCTTGGGTCGAAACGCCGGAACTGCGCGACCCCTTCGCGCCCCGAACGGCCCCGGTGAATCCGGCCCTCTCCGGCGCCCAGCGCGAGACCTCCGTCGTCGAGGACGACCTGCCTCGCTACCTGCGGGTGCTGCGGGGACTGGCCGCCGGCGGTGGCTGGATCGGCACCCTGGGGGAGTTGGGCCGTCTGACCCGGGCCGACCCGGACGCCGTCTTTGGTTCGCTCCTCAAGTACCACAACCAGCTCACACAGAATCACCTCGTCGTGGCCCCGGTCGAAGTCGAGGATGGGTGGCGCTGGTTGGTGGTCGACCGGTCTCGGCTCCGCACGTCCGGCGAGAACGGTGCGGAGGCGGACGAGCCGGCCCGGCTGGACGCCCCCGAGCCGTCGGCGTTCAGTTCGTAGACCGAACTCGGCGGCTGGACCGGGCCCTGCCCGTCGTTCGGGGGACGCCCGGGCCGCGGGGTCCCTGGGCACGGGCGTCCCGGACCCGACGAAGGACCGTCAGTGCTCGGAGCGTGATCATTTTGCTCGGCCGGCCGGGGGACTCGAGACTCCATGGCGTGGGGCGCTGCTTGGGGTGGGACTCGAACCAGCGAGCGACCGCGCCGCCGACGTCCGGGTGCGCCGCGTCCAAGTTCCACCGTCCGTCCGACCGCCGGCGACGTTGCAGGACGCCGAGCGCGTCCTCGAGACGTGGGTCGGCACCATACCCGAGCGCCGTCAGGACGTCCAGACCCACGAGGACGTCGTAGTAGTAGTGGACCGGGTAGTGGAGGCGGTACCAGGGTGGATACCGCGTCCCCTGCTGGAGCAGGCGACGTTCCAGAAAGAACTCGGCGCCGCGGGCCACGGCATCCCGCATCGGTCCGGTCCATCGGTCCCGAGGATACACGGCGAAGGCGCTCAATCCCTCCCAGGAGTCGAGGTTGCGGCCGCGGCCGAAGCACGACCACCCGCCGAGCGGACTCGCCGAGCGGACCAGCCATTCGTACGCGGAGCGTACCCGAGGGTCCTCGTCGAATCCGAACTGCACGAGAGCCCGCGCGGTGTTCCCGTTGATGCACAGGTGCCCGGCGCTGCCGGGGCTGCCGCCGAACCCTCCGTCCCGTCCGGCGAACCGGTCCATCCAGAGTCGCGCCGAGAGTTCCACCGCGGGGTGAGCCCGCGTCAGGCCCAGGTCCGCCAGGACGAGGAGCTTCCAGTTCGTCGCGAGGTACTTGGGTCGGTACAGACTCTCCCCGTCGACCCACCAGCCCTCCGGCGCCCGCTCCGATAGGATGTCCGCGGCCCACCCGACGGTGGCGATCCGGTCTCGGGCGGCCACCACGTCCGGGTCCCTCGCGTCACGGCCCAGGACCTCTCTCAGCGTACGGTACTGGATGGCCGGCTGGTCCGGTTCGAGCAGCCAGTCGAAGACCGCGGGCGGGGCCAGCCTCGGGAGTCCCGCCGCCAACGACGCCCTCCCCGGGTCGCGCTCTACGTGAGGGTGATGTCCAGCGCGCCCGAGTACGAGCTCGACGGGCACACGACGTTGAAACTGAGGATCACGGTCTCGTTCGCCGGGACGGCGAGCGGAACCGAGGCGTTGGTGATCGAGAAGCCGGGCGTCGTCGTGGTGACGGTCTCGATGTTGCAGGGCAGCGTCCCACTTCCGGAGCTCGTGTTCGCTCCGTCTACGTCGAAACTCAGGGGGACGACGTTCGTCGTGTTGGCGACAAAGCCTGAGGCGGTCGCCCCATCCAAGCCACAGACGTTGTCCGGTGAGGCGAAGTTGATCTGGG
>JASHSU010000004.1 GCA_030038605.1 Thermoplasmata archaeon
AGATTTGGTCGGGAACGGAGGCCGGGGCGAGCGCTGCGCGCCGGGGAGCCGTGCGCACCTCGGCGTGATTTAATATATTCAACGTCGGTGGGCGCGACAGGTTCGGCCATGGTCAGTGTCGAGGTGGCCCACGAGAAGTGCACGGGATGCACCCACTGCCGCGACGTGTGCCCCGTGACGGTGTTCGAGATGCAGCCTCGCGAGAACTGGCCCAACGTCGTGGACGACCCCAACGTGGCCGCGAAGTTCCAGTTCCGCGCCGAGAAGTCGGCCGTCATCCACGGGCCGGACTGCATCATGTGCGAGGCGTGCCTCTTCGAGTGCGAGGGTGAGTGCATCACCATCGTCGACGACGAAGGGACCGTCCACAAGTCGACCTACAAGTAGGCCGGTCCGGGACCTTCCCGGGGTGCCTCGTCGCCGGTACCGTCCTCCGGTACGGGTGAACTGCGACTACAGCGCGATGTTGACCGGACGGTAAAACGCCGTCCGCACCTGCGGGGGCCCGCCCGCGGCGGGGAAGCGCACCTTCACCGCCTGGGAGCGGCCGAAGGCGGTGAATTCCAGCGAGTACCACACGGCTTCCCAGTCTCCGCCGGGCTGTTCGAACGCCTCGCCGAAGTGGTAGGTCAGGTCCATCATCCGGCTGGCCCCACGGGCGACCGCGTACGACCGGTCTAGCGCCTCCACCGCGGTCGCGGGGGGCCGCGGGTCCGCGCTCGGGACGAGGGAGCCTTCCACCGTGTACGGCCCGGCGGTGATCCCCCGGCCGAGGTGGTACCGCGCCCAGGTGGTCCGGACGGTCGTCGCGTCCCGGTGCTCGGAGAGCAGGATCCAGGAGAACGGGTTGCTGGTCGGGACCGGGACGGCGTCCGGCGCCAGTGCGGCCCGGTGCCGTGCGATGAAGTACCGGCCCGCGAGCCGGATCCCGATGTACGCGCCGTAGAACACCATCAGCCCGTAGACGGTCGCCGAGTACCACGCGAACGGCACGTGGCCCCGCTCGACGTCGAGGAGGAGGTAGAAGGAGGCGACGGAGACGCCCAGGGTGAGGAAGTTGATCGCGCGGTCCGCGTCCAGCTCCAGCTTCGTCTCGGAGAACGGGAGGAACGGCGGCACGGAGAAGTGGGTGAACCCGTCGCCCAGGACGTGCGCGATGCCGCCCGCCTCCATCACGAGGAAGTAGACGAACGGGGAGCCGGGCGCGAGCATCGGGGCGATGATCGCCCCCACCGTGGCGACGACGGTGACCCCGAAGATGGAGTGCGTGATCCCGTGGTGGCGCAGGATCGGCCACCGTTTGGCGAGCGGGAAGAACAGGGCGTCCGCGTCCGGCAGGCCCCCGGCGAGCGCTCCGGCCGCGAGATAGGAGGGGTTCGGGCCGACCAGGCCGTAGGTGAGCAGGTACGCGAGGAGGACGTGGGTGAACAGGTCCACGGCCGGGAAGGGCCTAGAGGAGGCCCTCCTCCATGACCTCGACCGATTCGACGTGCGGGACCTTGGCGAACGCGTGCTCGACCGACTCGAGCACGCCGCCCGAATCCGGCATCACGACCGAGATGAGGAGCGCCTTGAGCCCGAAGGCGATGTCCTTGACCTGCATGCCGCGCAGGGTGACCCCCGCAGGCAGGGACGCGCGGGCGCCCTTCGCCACCGCCTCGAGGTCGGTCTCGACGCCCTGGGGCATCAACCGGAAGAGGACGGCGACCTGACCCATGACCCTACGGGCCCTCGAAACCGCACTTGGGGCACGTGTAGCCGACCGACTGGTCGCGGCAGCGGGTGCAACGGCCCAGGACCGCGTCGCCGCACTGCGGGCAGGTGAACTGGGTCGCGCCCGGGCTGGGCACGGCCCGTCCGCAGGACGTGCATCGGAGTTCGGTGGTCGACTGCATCGTAACCCGGGCCGCGCCTACTTCTTCGAGGTGCCGCGCCGGCGCGCGCCCACCCGGGCCCCAAATATAAAGAGTGCTCCGAAGAACGCCACCGCCCCCACGACGTACCATACCGTGTAGCTCGGCGGGGGTCCGGGGATGGTGAACGCGACCGTGTAGACGGTCGTCCCGTTCGCGAACCGGACCAGCCCGTGGACGGTCGTGAGGTAGATCGAGAAGACGTGCGTGCCCGAGGCGAGGCTCACCGTCGCGTAGCTGAACGTGAAGTGGTAGCTCGTGTGGCCCAGGAGGGTCGGCACGGTGACGTTGCCGACCGGCACGCCGTCCAGGTCAACCACGATCGGGAACGAGCCGACGGTCGACGCGCCCAGGTTGTAGAGCGTCGTGGAGAGGACGTAGGGCTGGACGACGTTCACGGTGAAGGTGAAGTTGGTCGACTCGTTCGTCCCGTTCAGCACGGACGCGAGCAGGCAGGTGATCGTCAGCACCTCGCTCAGGTTCCCGACCGTGAGCGTGGAGGTGCCGGGGATCCCGGTCAGCACCTTGCCCGACTGGGGCGCCATCGACACGCCGGTGAGGTTCGGCCCGGCGACCGAGAGGTAGAAACTCAAGTTGCCGTTGATCGTGCCGTTCGGCAGCGTCGCGGGCCCGCCGGTCCCGCGGATCGTATAGATCGCGGAGCCGTGGTAGGCGAGGACCGACTTACCGGTGATATTGCCGGAGACCGCAGCCCCACTGCCCGCGGCCCGGGCGTTCGGAGCGGCCCAGGGCAGCGCGAACAGGGCGCTCGGCAGCAGCACGACGACCAGCAGGACGGCGAGCCACGAGGACCTCATCGGCGGGTCCACCTCCGCGTCTTGACCCAGCGCCGGACCAGCAGGCCCACGGCGAGGGCGATCGCCGGGATGAAGACGACGATCGGGATCACCCATTGGGGCCAGGTCGCCGGCGGCACGCCCACGCCGGGTCCGGTCACCGTCCAGGGCTGGCTCACGTTGGTCGAGCCGGGCGCTACCGTGCCCAGCAGGACAGGGAGCGTGGCGCTCCCGGAGACCGCGCCGCTCGCATTCGTGACCGACGCCTGCAGGCTGACGGTCCCCGGCGGCACGTAGATGGAGGAGGACGCGGTCAGATTGACCTGCGCCGTCGAGTTGATGCCGGGCGTGAGCCCGACGTTCCCGGCCAGCGTCGAATTGTGGACCCGGATGTTGACGGTCCAGCCGAGCGAGACGATGCGGGCCGCGTCGACGATCGTCAGGTGGACGTCCTCGTAGATGTTGCCCGTGTTGATGAGGTAGAACGGCACGACCGCGTGGCTGGTCGAGAGCACGGTCGCCTGGGTGGAGGCGTACCCGATGCCGACTCCGTAGTAGCCGACGACCGACACGGAGGGGGACGGTGTCACGGTCCCCGCGACGGTACCGTTCGCGAGTTCGAGCTCGATCAGCACCGGCGGGTGAAGGACGACCGTGCCGGCCGGAACGGTGATCGCGACCTCGTACGTGACCGTGTTACCGGACGGGCCCGGTCGCAACGTGACGTTGCCGAGATTGAAGGAGAAATTCCAGTAGGCGGGTGAGCCGACCGGGTGGACGGTGATCGGGGCGTTCCCCGAATCGCGGACCGAGAACTGGTAGAACACCTTGCCCGGCGCCCGCACGGTCTGGCCGGCCGAGCCGACCAGGGTGGCGCTGGCCCGGTACGTGAACGCGTACGCGAGCGGGACGCTGAGGGCGACGTTACCGGCCTTGACCGACAGCACGCCGGTGCCGGTCGCGTTGGCCGCGACGCCGTAGGGCGCGCCCGCGGCGGTCGCGGTGACGACGTAGCTGCCCAGCGGGAGGGGCAACTCCAGGGTCGAGCCGACGGTGACGCCGGTGTAGACCGTCTGGTCACCGTAGACGTTCCGGACGATGACCGTGGCCGGGCCCAGCGTGGCCGCCGACCCGTTCGGGCCCGCGACCGTGACGGTCGACGTCCAGGTCGAACCCAGGACGACCGCGACCGGTGCCGATCCGGGCAGGGCGAGCACGGTGGTGAGATTCGCCAGCGGCGACGAACCGCCGCCGGCCGTGGCGTACAGCGAGTACGCGCCGGGGAGCACCTGGGTAGAGAACGTCCCGTTGGTCGTGGTGACGTTGACGACCGCGAGCGACGGGTACGGTCCGACCAGCCGGACGGAGCCGGGTTGCAACCCCGGTATGCCGGGGGCCGAGAGGGTCCCGTTCAACCAGACCAGGTTCGTGACCGGCACGACAGGGATCGGACAGGTGGACGCGTTGGTCCGGGTCACGCAGAGTGCGCCGGGGGCCGTCGTGTAGCTCACGTAGTAGCTGCCGTTCGGCCCGCTCGTGAGCACGGTCCCCGCGGCCGACACGGTGAAGACGGAGGACGACGGCAAGGTGGCGGTGAAGTTTCCGTCCGTGAGGGAGGTCGTGACAACGGCGCCGTCGGGCGAGGTGAGCGTCAGCGTCGCGTTCAACCCCACGTCCTTGCCGCTCGACGTCTGAACGTTTCCGCTCACACTGACGCCGACCTGGCGTACCGATAACGTCGGGGTGATCGAACCGGTGGCGCTCACCGTGACCCGGCTCACGTTCGTGTAGGTCGTGTTGCCCAGGACGAGGGTCGAGTGCGCCGAGTACGTCCCGGGCGCGATGTAGAACCCTTTGGTGTAGTTGGTGCCGTTGACGGTGACGTTGAACAGCGAGGAGGTGAGCGCGACGTC
>JASHSU010000001.1 GCA_030038605.1 Thermoplasmata archaeon
CCTCCGCTGGGGCAGAACGAGCGACAGGGCGAACCGAACCCGGTCCCGGTCCCACAAGGTCGGTCCATGGCACGAACGTCGTCCGAAGTTCTCGCCCTCGCGATCGCCATCGCAGTGTTGTTCGTCGGTTCCACGTTCCTGGCACCGGGGTTCCTGCCTTCCTCTGGCGTCGCCAGTGACCATGGAACCGGTGCCGCGGGCGACGCCGGATCTGGCTCTGCCGGAGCTCACGGAAGCTCATTGACTGGTCCATCGGGTCCGAACCCCCTGCCCTTGGATCCCGCCAACTGCAGCCAGAAAGGTCGCTCGATCGAGGTCAGTCCGGGCGCGGGCAACCTGCACAATATCTTGGTCCAGGACTACGACGCGCTGGGTGAGGGAGGCGGCGGAACCCTCGATCTTCGGCCCGGCGTTTTTTACGTGAACGAGACCCTCAACTTCCAGAAGTACTCGAACGTATCGATCCAGGGCTCCGGAATCGGGAAGACCACGATCTCGCTCCCGCTCGACCCGGTCCAGCACTTCACGAGCGACAACGGCACGCACGTCGGCCTCTTCAACGAGCTCAAGGGTGGCCCCGTGAACGGACCGGCCATCAATTTCGTCCAGCTGGGGCCCTCGCTCGACAATTTCGAGATGTGCGCCCTCTCCGTCGACGCGCAAGCGACCAACGCGAGCGAGGACTGGGCGGGCTCGCTGATCATGGATGCCGGAGGAGGACTCCACCACGTCTACTCGGACGTGGCCGAGGTCGGCCTCTACGGTCCCAGCGGGGACCCGAACGGACTGCACATCGACGGGTTCAATCATCCGGCGATCGGGTACGTGATCGACAACTTCACCGCGGAGAAGGATTCGTGGCCGTCCGGTGCCCATGACTTCTACGCGGGCGGGCCCAACTTCCTCAACACGGGGGACGTTACGAACTGTACCGAGGAGAACATCACCGGCACCGGGAACATGGAGTTCGAGGTCGCCCCATCGGTGGGGTGCGCGATCGAGAACGTGGATGTCCAGGGGCACATGCTGATCGATCCCTGCTACGAGACGACGAACACCGGCGGCTCCCCCCTTCCGGTGGGCTCGTGGGGTGGAACGCTCTTTGAGAACGTCACCTTGAACGTCACCGGGACCGACGGGCCGAACGCGCTCGACATCTCGGACACGAACGGCAGCATCCGGACGAGCGATTTCAACGACCTCCGATGGAACCGGGATCGGTTCGTGGGGGGAGTATTCGCAGCGGAGAACATGGTCGAGGTCACGAACTCGACCTTCGAAGGAGGGATCGACGCACTTCCGGCGACCTTTGTCGATAACACTCTGACCTGGGTGCCGTCCTTGATGGGCCGGGACCCCATGACGCTGCCCATCGCGGTGGACGGGCTCCCCTCGGCCAACTCGACTGGCGGAACCACCTCCTCCGTGACCGGGAATACGTTCGAATTTCCGAACGGGACGGGGACCCAGGACCCTCTGGAGCTCGCTGTGCCTCATGACATCTGGCAAGACAACGCCATCGAGATCTCGGGAGGGACCCCGGGCTTCCTTTTGGAAGCTCCCTCCGTGGTGATCACCCAGAACTCGAGCTTCGATGGACTGTCGTACGATTCGCTCGGCAACGGTTCCCCGACCAAGCTCCAGCTCGTCGACGTTGCGAACTCGCCCGGGTTCCAAGACCTGGGCGCATCGGTCGCCCACCTTACGCGCGTGACGAATGATCTGGTACTGTACATCCCCTCACCTCCGACCGGGGTCGCCGCCGAGGCCAAGTCGCCTACGGAGATCCATCTCTCCTGGAACGCCTCCAGCGGGCCCGTGACCAACTATACCGTTCTCGCCGGGTCGGCTTCGGATTCGCTCCAACCCCTCCTCTCGGCGGGTGTCTCCACTTCCTGCACAGTGAAGGGGATTTCTCCGGGAAGCCGGCTGTATCTTGGGGTCGAGGCATGGAACTCCTCGTTCTACTCCGGCGTCGGTGGCCCGGTCGAGGTCACGACCCCGGGCGACCCGCCCAGCGTCCCGACCGGCCTCGCGGTCACGAGCGTAATGACCGCGCAGATTTCGCTCCAGTGGGCCCCCTCCCTGGGGAACGTGACGAACTACACGGTCTGGGTGGGTTCGAGCCCATCGACGTACGCTGCCGCCCATTCCGTCGGTGCGGGCACCGCCTACGTCGTGCCCGGACTGCTCTCGAACACGACCTACTACTTTGCCGTGCAGGCGTGGAACGGCTCTTCGGACTCAGGGCTCAGCTCCGGGGTGGGAGCGACAACCCTGCCCGGCAACTCCTCTTCGGGCCCGGGGCCCTCCCCGCCGGGGGCTCCCACGGGACTCGCGGTCACGAACGACACCTCCTCCGAGGTCACGATCCGATGGGTCTCGCCGGCGGGCAACCTGACGAATTTCACGCTCTTCGACGGTCCCGCCGCCTCGACCCTGGCACCGGCCTTCTCGGTCGGCCTCACGACCTCCTTTACCGTGTCCGGTTTGCATCCGGATACCCTGTACTTCTTCGCGGTTCAGGCCTGGAACGGTTCGTTCTCGTCGGAGCCGAGCGGGGTCATCAACGCGACCACGCTCCCGATGTCTACGCTCCCCGCGCCCGCCCGCACCGGATCCAGCGCCGACCCGATCGTCGGGTGGCTCATCGTCCTAGCGGCTCTGGTCGGGATCCCTGGTGTGATTATCACCACCCTAGCGCTTGCTGGTCGTAGCCGGGCGAGGGCCCGTCGGACCCCGAACCTTCGAACCGGGCGGGGACAGGCGGTGAAGCCCCGGCACTAAACCCGACACGATACGTCGTGGTCGATCGCCACTCGAAGGTCTTACGGTTAGGGCCTCGCCCAGCTCGTTCGGTAAAACGGAACGGCAAGGGGGCGGGGGGATTCCTCCCAGAAGATGGGGCGGGTTGGTCCGGAGGTTCCCCAGCACGCCGAAGACTCAGAGCCCTTGACCAGTTACCGGCTCGCGGAAAGTCGATCTATAGACGTGCCAAAGTAGTCATAACGGGGCGTGCTTGGGGCATCGGGCTGGAGGCCTGTCATGGCCCGACGAGCCATCTGGAAGAGCCCGCGGCTCTGGCTCGGAGTGCTGGTCGTCGGGTTCTTCGCGGTCTCCTTCTACTCTGGGGTCGTCGCCTACGATAACTTCCATCTGCACGATGCCGACGACGCCGGGGTCATCAGCCAGGCGGTCGCTTCGACCACCTTTGGTCACTATGCGCCATTCTACGAGTCGTCGGACTGCATGGATACCGCCCGATGCTCGTTCCT
>JASHSU010000005.1 GCA_030038605.1 Thermoplasmata archaeon
CGACGAACCCGCTGATCTTCGACCAGGCGGAGCAGGTGCACACCCTCGACCCAGACTGGGCCTACTCGACGCCCGATTGGGGCGCGGTCCAGCAGGTGTACCAGGCCCTCGTGATGTACAATGCCTCCAGCACGACGAACTTCACGGGCATGCTGGCCAAGAACTGGAGCGAGTCGACCGACGGCCTGCACTGGAACTTCACGCTCCAGCCGGGCATCTACTTCTCCAACGGCGACCCGGTGAATGCCTACGTGATGTGGTTCTCCCTGTATCGAACGCTGGCGATGTTCGGCTCGGACCAGTACCTCCTCGCCGAGAACTTCTGGCTCCCGAACGTGAGCTACTACTCGCCCTCCGCGAGCATCCAGGCGGCTGAGCAGTCGCTCCTCTGGGACCTCAACAATTTCAACTTCCTGACCCCCGCCGACGGACCCGCGAACGAGACCGCGATCATGATGGCCACGAACCAGTCGTTCCAGGTCGTCAGCCCGTCCACGATCGAGCTCAATCTGGGCTACGGATACATCGACTACGGAGTGACGGTCGCCTACACCTACCTCCTCGCGGAGATCTCCAGCGTGGGAGCTACGGCCGTCGACCCCAAGGTGGTGCAAGAGAACGGGGGAGTCGAGGAGGGGGCGACGAACCCGTACCTCGAGAACCACATGGTGGGGACGGGGCCATTCGTGCTCAGTTCCTGGAATCCAGGGAGCAGTATCTCGTTCAGCCCGAGCCCCAACTACTGGGCGACCAGCCTCGCCGCGGCCGAACCATGGAACAACAACATCCAGCCCGCCCGGGACTCGATCGAGGTCAGCTTCCAGGAAGACCCGGCGATCAACGTGGAGAACCTCAAGACCGGCGCGGTGGCCGGGGCGTCGTTCGCTTACCTGGGCCCCGACACGGTCCACGACCTGGCCGGCGTGTCCTGCGTAGTCGTGGATGCCTTGTCGCTGCCGTACTCGACCACGAACGGCGGCTGGTGGCTCTACATGAACCAGACCTACCAGCCGTTCGACAATCTCTCGGTCCGGGCCGCCATCACCCACGCGATCAACGTGAGCCAGATCATCACCGAGGCGTTCGGGGGATACGCGTACCAGTGGGTCGGGCCGGTCCCGCCGGGGTACCCCGACTACAACACGGCGAACCTGCCCCAGTCGAACTCCAGTTACAACCTCAAGCTGGCAATGCAGGAGATGAACGACTCCCCGTGGCCCATCGGCCACCCGTACCCGAACACGATCAATTTCGTCTACGTCGGGCCGAGCCCCGACTTTGACTTCGCCTCGTACCTGATCCAGCAGGACCTCGCCAAGATCGGGATTACGATCAATCCAGAGCCGCTCCCGCTCAACACCTACTATACCCTCGAGACGTTCAACGGGGTCGCCTGCGTGGCGCAGACCTCCTCGAACGGCGGCCCGTACCCGTTCGGCTGGGAGTTCTACACCTCGGACTGGATCTCGCCGGACGACTGGACCCTCAACAATGTTTGGCAGTACGGCTCCGCGAACGAATGCATGGGGGGCTACAACAACTCGGCCATGAACACGCTGGCGCTCCTCGCGGCCGGGGAACACAACGCCACCAAGGCGGCCCAAGATTACGCCACGATCGAGACGACCATGGCCCAGAACTACACCGATGTCTGGCTGGTCATTCCCAACCTCTTCGCCGTGTACAACGTCAACGTGCAGGGGCTCGTTCCGAACCCGATCGGCAGCTGCCTGCCTGCCTGGAACCTCGAGTGCAACACCGAGTACGCCACTTGACCGCGGCGGTCCGGGCACCTTCCCCCGGGCGGGGGAGCCCCGGGTCGGGCGGTTAGGTTAAATGGGCCCACCGGCCCCCCCGACGCGCGGGGGTTCGGTAGTATTCCCACCCAGGGCGTCAAGATAGTCCAGGTCGGTTGCGGAGCGGTCGGAACGGTCATCGCGCGGCATCTCGTCGAAAGTTCCCTGGTCCGGGAGCTGGTCCTGGCGGATCTCGACGCCGGACTGGCCCGGAGCGTGGCGGCCGGCCTGCCGGGATCCCGCGCGCGCGGCATGGCGCTCGATGCCGGGGACGCCGCCGCAGTGGGGTCGTTCGCGAAAGGCGCGGACGTGCTGGTCAACGCCACGGTCCCCCGCTTCAACACGATCCTCATGGCCGCTGCCCGCGAGGGTCCGATGGCGTACGTCGACCTCGCGTCCGCCTCCAGCGATCCGTTTGTCGACGACGCGAAGTGGAAGGCCGCCGGCGTGCCGGCGATCATCGGCATGGGGGAGGATCCCGGGCTCAGCAACGTCTTTGCCCGGTACGGGGCGGACCAGATGGATTCGGTCGACGCGATCCGGATCCGCGACGGCGACACGGCCTCCAGTCCCGCGTTCCCGTTCATCTGCCTGTTCAGCCCGGAGACCTTCATCGGGGAGACGCTGAACTCCTCGCGGATCTGGCGGAACGGCGCGTACACGGCCGTCCCCCCGTTCGGGGGATTTGAAAACTACTCGTTTCCCGCGCCGGTGGGCCCCCAACCGGTCTACGAGGTCGACCACGAAGAGGTCGACACGCTGCCCCGCTTCATCGGGAAAGGGGTCCAGTACGTCGACTTCAAGCTCGCGTTGGACGATCGGACGGTCCGGATCCTTCAGACGTTCCGGGACCTGGAGATCTTCGGCTCCGATCGGCCGGACCGTCTTGCCGCCCGTAAGGCGATCCTCGACGTCATCCCCAAGCCGGCCGACCTCACGGGCAAGGTCGAGGGATCGGCCGCCCTCGTGGTCGAAGTGGACGGCCGCCAGAACGGGGGAACCCGCCAGGTACGAATTTCCACCCTGATCGGCCACCCCGAAGCGGCGGCCAAGCACGGCGCCACCGGTACGGCGTATCTGACCGGGACCGGGGGAGCGATCGGAGCGCTGCTACTGGCGTCCGGTGGGATCGAGCCCGGCATGCACTCGCCGGAAACGTTGGATCCAGCGCCGGTCCTTCCGATGCTGGCCGAGCGCGGCATCGCGGTCCGGGAAGAGCAGCTCTCGGGCAAGGCGTCCGGATCGGGCCGATCGCGGAAAACCAAGAAACGGTAGCCGCTGGGTCAAGCCAGCGGCGTCTCCCGCCCGAGCTCCCCCGCGGAGGCGGACGTGACGGCGAGGGCGCGGCGGCTCCGGGGATCGAGCACATCGCGGAGCCCGTCCCCGAGC
>JASHSU010000065.1 GCA_030038605.1 Thermoplasmata archaeon
TCCTACGAGGAGTACGAGAAGCGCCTGCAGCGCGACCGGACCGCGCCGCGGGCGGAGCCGGTGCAGGCGATCTACCGTTAGTCCGGTGACCGCCGGCGCGTGACGGCGCGACGCGGTGGTTCGCCGTCGGGCAAGCTATAAGTAGCAGGGCCAAGTTCGCCGCGCCGCCTCCCCCCCTCGAGGAGGCACGCAACGGGAGACGTGAAGCAGTTGGTCCGAATGTGGTCCCATGCCGCCTTGTGGGTCCTCGCGATCGTGGTCCTGGCCTCGGTGCTGGGCGCGTTCGTGGGGGTCGCGGCCGCCGCCTCGCCGACTTATACGCTGACGGGCATCGTCGAGCAGCCCAGTGGGGCGCCGGTGCCGCTCGGCGTGCAGGTCGACCTGGTGTCGAGGGCCACCGGTGCGATCTGTACGACCACCGTCTTCGGTACGGGCACCCTCTCGGGCGGTCAGTTCAAGTTCAACAGCTCCGGGTCGAACGCCTGCTCGGGCCTCACGCCCGGGTACTGGGGCGTGTACGTGCCGGACCAGACGAACCTGACCCTGCGGGCCTGCGCCCCGTTCAACTGTGCGGTGCTGCCGCAGAACACGACCCCGGTCTGGTACTACCAGGACGCGAGCCAGCTCACCACCCAGAGCTACTCGATCGTCGTGCCGAACGTCGTGGTCCTCCCCTACAACGCGACGCTGAAGGGCACGGTCACCTCGTCCGGCTCGCCCGAGCAGGGCGCGACCGTTTCGCTCCTGGCCGCCCAGTACAACGATGTCGCCCTGGTCAACAACACGACCAACGCCTCCGGCTACTACACCCTCAAGGTACCGTTCGGCACCTGGGTGCTGCAGTCGACGTTCAACGGCATCCCGACGACGTACAACTACACCCAGGTGACGGTCACTTCCCGGACCCCGCCGAGCGTCAACCCGCAGCTCAACAGCTACGTGGTGAACGGCCGGATCCGCATCGCGAGCACGGGGAACCCCGTGCCCACGGCCGGTAACGTCACGCTGGTCGACCCGACCGACCACTACATCTACTCCGCCGGGACCGCGGGCGGCTTCTACGCCATCGGCACCTATCCGGCCGGATTCACGAGCGGCACCCAGGAGTTCGACGTGCTCCTTGCCGAATCGGGCTACACGACGACCTGGTTCTACCTGCCCGCCTCGGGCCCGGTGACCAAGAACGTGCAGGTCAGCCCGGTCGCACCCAGTCAACTGGCCGTCTACAACACGACCATCAACCTGGCCGGTGTCAACGTCTCTCGCGGAACGGGGAACGTCTCGGTCGTCTCGGCGGTGAACCTGGGCAACAACTCGGTGGTCGCCAACCTCCCGAACGGGACGGTCGGCCAGCTCTGGGCCCAGCTCGGACTCGACTGGTTCGGCTCGGTGAACTACTCGTCCGCGGGCAATGCCCAGGTCGGCGCGTGGCTCGGTTCCCAGGGGCCGGTCTTCCCGGCCCTGCAGGCGGGCCTGTCGATCAACGGGACCGGACTGCTGGCGCCCACGGTGACCCCGACGATCGCCAACTACACCAACTCCTGCGCGGGGAGCTGTGGTCCGTCGACCGGCGGCAACGTCAGCTACGGCTGGCACTCGGTGTATGCGATCAACGGTTCGATCCCGAGCAACTCGAGCACCTACACCCTGACGTTCGGCTTCGCCCACCCGTCCTCGGCGGCGGACGTCTACAACTACAGTTTCGTCCTCCCGGCCGGCTACGTCCTGGCGGCGGGCACCACCCCACCGTCCCGGGCGACCCTCTCGCCGACGGGCCACGACGACACGTGGACGAGTTTCACGCTCTCCTCGCTCCCGTCCACGTCACCGTCCGGGACCGCGACCTTCACGCTCGTGAAGGCGTCGAACCTGGAGGCGAACGTGACGGCGAGCGTGAAGAACTTCGCCTTCTCGTCCAGCAACGTCCTCAACTCGACCCACGGCAACTACACGGTGATCGTGGGGGTTGGCCAGAACGTCACGTTCTCGACCCTCAACTCGACGTACCCCGCGGGCACGAACGGGACCAAGTTCGTCTGGAACTTTGGCGACGGCAGTTTGCCGGTCACTCGCTCCACCCCGACGGTCAATCACACCTACTCGGCGGTCAGTGGCAGCACGCCCTACACCGGCAGCGTGAACATCACGAGCTCCGGCGGTCAGGTGAATTCGACCATCTTCAAGGTCTGGGTCGCCCAGACCGGTGGGGTCACGGCCAAGATCACCGGCAATTGGACGAGTTCGTTCACGTCACCGGGGCCGTACGCGCGGATCAACTGGTCGCAGGTCATTCAGGTGAACGCGACCGGCAGTTCGGCGCTCATCTCGCCGACGGCGACGGTCAAGAACGTCATCTCGGTGGCCTCGTGGACGATCCAGGCGAAGGGCTACAAGCAGACCCGCAACTTCACGGCCAGCCAGGGCGCGATCGCGGTGCCGGGCAACTGGACGCCGACGTTCCTCGGTGCGGGGAACTACTACACCAAGACCGCGAACGTGGGCGGCAGCCCCGTCACGCTCACGGGCTGGCAGTACAACATCACCCTGACCGTCTGGTCCGGCACCGGGCAGTCCGCGGTGGCCACGTACACCGTCTTGGTCAACGACACGGAGAAACCGTCGCCCGCGTTCGTCCTACAGAACTCGGCCGGGACCACGATCTCCGGTAGCGGTATCCAGGTCGGGACGAACGACTCGGCCAAGGTCGTGCTCAACGCGGCCAACTCCACCGACCCGCACAACGGTTCGATCGTGAAGTACTACTGGCTGCTGACGAACCCGTCCAACAGCTCGGTCCACTGGGGCCTCAACACGACCGCGGTCCGGCCGAACGGGACGCTCCCGTCGACCTGGCTCAACCCGCAGTTGAAGCCGTACGTCGTCAACCTGACCGTCTGGGACCTGGCGGGCAACACGGCGTTCACCAACCAGACCCTCACGGTGTCGCCGAACGTGACCTATCGGGCGATCATGGCCGCCAACAACCTGACCGCTCCGACCACGTACACGGCCGGCACGTCGTACACCATCTGGGTGAACGTCACGACCGGCGGAGGCTCGCAGGCGGTCGGCAAGGGCATCCAGGTGAAGTTCTACACGCTCTCGCCGAGCGGCACCGGGAACCCGAACTACATCGCGGGCTCGCCGGGGACCGTCCAGTTCTTCAACTACACGAGCGGGGTCGTCAACACCGTCCCGACGGCGACGGGCACGCTCACCTCGCTGGCGTACAACAAGACGGTCCGCGCCCAAATTACGTGGACGCCCGGTGTCTCAGGTAACTACGTGCTCTACGCGAACGTCTCGGCGGCGAACGAGTACGCGGGCGACTACATCAACGGGCCTCAGACCGTGACCCAGTCGATCACCGTCAACCCGAACCCGACCCAGCAGCTGATCGAGTACGTCGTGCTCGGAGTCGTGGTCGTCGCGGTCATCGGCTTCCTGGTCTACTGGTTCTGGTGGCGCCCCGGCCACAAGGGCGGCTCGACCTCCTCGCGGTCGAGCGGTCGTCCCTCCGGCGGTAAGTCGAAGGAGAAGGACGACACCGACGACGAAGAGGACGAGGACGACGCGTAGCGCCCTCGCACTCGTCGCAGGACGAACCCTTTCCCCTACCTCGTTTGGAATTCTGGGCGTACGGACCGGCCCTCGCGGGACATCTCCCGCGGACTCGGCTCAGCCGTACGGGCCGACCTCGTCCAGGAGGTCGACGTGGGTCAGGAGCATCCGCCGGCAACAGTACCGCTGGAGGCCCAGGCTCGTCAGCACGGCGCCGGCGTCCTCGCCCCGGGCCGTCCGCTCGCGGTACTCGTCCCAGTGCTGGCCGATGACCGCGCCGCAGGTGAAGCAGCGCACGGGGACCATCATCGTCATGGAACGTCCTCCTTCAACGGTACGACTTCTGCCGCCGGGCGCTCGCCCCGCGTCCGCCCGGGCGCTTGGGCAGCTTGCGGCGGGGGTCGTTGACGGTCAGTGACCGGTCGTAGTGCCGGAACATGTCGCGCAGGCTGTCGTCCTTCAACCACTGCAGCAGACCCCGCGCGACCGCCGTGCGAGCTGCCGAGGCCTGGCCGATGATGCCGCCCCCGCGGACGTAGACGGCGATGTCGACCGTCTTCCAGCGGTCGCCGACCATCAGGAGCGGTTCCTGGATCTTCTGCCGGACGATCTCCGGCTCGACCAGCTCGAGCGGGCGCTCGTTGACCCGCACCGCACCGGCGCCCTTGCGCACGGTGGCCCGGGCGACGGCCGCCTTCCGCTTGCCGGTGGCGAGGACGACCTGGGGCGCCTTCATACCTTGGCTCCCAGCAGACGGGTGATCTCGGCGAGCGAGAGGGGAGGTCGGAGGGCCGGCCGGGGATGCGCCGCCGGCAGGCTCTCCCCCTTCTGGCCCTGCAACTCGGGCGGGACACCGATGTGGACCTGCAGCCGGTCCATCGCGTCCTTGCCCCGGGTCTTCAAGTGCGGCACCATGCCGCGAACGGTCCGACGGAAGATCCGGTCGGGGTACCGGGGGAAATGCGGCCCGCTGCGGACCGAGCCCCGGGCGCGCGCGGCGGTGTAGAACGCGAGGACCTGCTGGCGGGAACCCGTGACGACCGCCTTCTCCGCGTTGACGACAACGATCGACTCGCCGTTCAGCAGCCGCTTGGCGATCACGCTCGCGGCCCGGCCGAGGACGAGGCCCGACGCATCCACGACGGTCGGCGACGGGGCGGCGTCAGGCAACGATCCGCACCCCCGCACCGTCCGGGTGCGCGTGCACCAGGTCGTGGATCGTGAGCGTCGAGCCGCCCGCGGCCTGGATCTTGGCGCGCGCGGTCGAGGAGTAGGAGAAGGCGGCGACCGTGACCTTCTTCGAGAGTTCGCCCTCCGCCAGCACCTTGCCTGGCACGACCAGGGTCTGGTCCGCGGCCGCGATGCGGTCGAGTTGCCCCACGTTGACCGCGGCCGTTTGATGGCGCGCCCGCTCCAACCGGTCCGCGACGGAGGCCCAGACCGGCGCGTCGTGCGCGCGGGCCGCGGTGCGCAGCTCGCGAATGACCCGGACCAGCTCCGGGTTTCCTTTGATGGGAGGACGGGCCATAATGGGGTCGCCTCCGACCCGGGTGCCCGATATAAGCATTGGCCTGCGAAATTTCGGGGAGGATTCCTCGCCGGTGGGACGCCGTACCTCTCGCCGTCAACGATTAAATAGGGCCCTCCGCCATCCTCGCCCGAGGCCCTCCTCCATGCGCAAGTTCCTGACCGAGCTCCGCGGCAAGACCGTGATGACGAACGACGGCCAGATCTTGGGTCTCATCGACAACTTCGTGGTCGACACCATCTCGGGCGGCATCGCCCACGTGCTGGTCACCCCCAGCGAGGACGTCGAGCAGCGCCTGTTCCAGAGCGACACCGCCGGCCGGCTCGTGCTCCCCTTCAAGAGCATGCGGGCGGTCAAGGACGTTGTCGTGATGGACATTGGGAAGTGACCCGGCTCCCGGCCTGATTTCGGTCGTCATCACCACCCGGAACGAGGAAGCGCACCTCCCGCAGCTCCTCGAGAGCCTGCGGGTCCAGGCTCCGCCCTTCGAGATCGTCCTCGTCGATTCCGAGAGCCGCGACCGGACCCCCGACCTCGCGCGGGCGTTCGCCGCGTCGCGCCCGGACCTGCTCCGTGTCATCGAGCGGGCCGGCTCCCGGGGCATCGGTCGCAACATCGGGGTCGCGGCCGCCCGCGGGACGCATCTCGCGTTCATTGACGGCGACTGCTTCGCCGACCCCGCCTGGCTGGAGCGGATGCGCGAGGGGTTCACGCGCTCCCCGGTCGTCGCCGGCCGGACCGTGCCGGTGGGGAAGGCCAAGTATGGCCAGATGGCCCGGGTCGAGCTGTTCCAGAAGGGGAACGACGTGACGTTTCCCTCCTCCAACCTGGGCTACGCCCGGGACCTGTTCGTCCGCCTCGGCGGCTTCGACCCCCGGTTCGTGACGGCGGAGGATATCGACCTCAACCTGCGGGCGGTCGCGGACGGCAACTCGATCCTCTACGACCCGGAGCTGGTCGTCTTCAGCCACTCACGGACCCGCTTCCTCCGCTTCCTCATTCAGGCGTTCTGGAACGGCTACGGACGCAAGCAGCTCACCGAAAAGCACGGCAACCTCTGGGGCCACTACCGCCTGCGGCGCCTGATCTCGGGCCAGCGCGGCGTCATCGCGTGGGCGCGCTTGGCCGCCGCCCTCTCAGGGTACATGTTCCGGGTCGCCACCGGCGGCAGCCGACGCCTGGACGCCCAGATGCCGGCGCGGACCGGACTCCGCGGGTAGAGCGAACGCCCGCACCGGGCGAGACGGGCCGGAGGAACGGCCTAGTTGGCCTTGAGGAGCTCGGCGACCTTGCCGACCTCGTCCAGGACCTTGTCGACGTTGGCGTTCTTCTCGACCACGGCGACCAGCAGGGCCTTCTTGCCGCTGCCGACGATGATCGTCTTGGAGTCGTTGCCCTCGATGACGATCCGCTCGGGCGGAGCGCGGTTCAACTCCGTGTTCGCGGTGGCAGCGGCCCCGAGGATCGTGGCGCACATGATGGCGAACGTTTCGGTGTAAACGCCCGCGGGCACGTCCGCGAACAGCACCAGGCCGTCCCGGGAGACCAGCGCCGTGGCCGTCCCCGCGATGCGGGCCTTCAGGTCCTTGATCACTGTGCCGACGTTCCCGGTTGCCATCATCGTCTGTCCAGCCTCCCTACATCTCCTCGATGCGGAATCGGCATTCGGGGTGGCCGGTCGAGGCGCACATCTCTTCCGTGCATTTAACGCGCCCCCCCTTAAAACGTTCGTAGAACTCGCGAAGCATGCCCCGCAATCGGTGGCAGGTCGGGATGTCGCTGGGCACGACCTCGATCGAGCCCTTCACGATGACCTCCCGGTCCGAGAAGGTGACCTCCTCGACCCAGCCGTGCTCCTTGAGGAGTTGCGCGGCGCGGTCGAAGTAGTGCGCCTTGTCCTTGAGGGCCTCCTCGGCCATCGGGGCGGCGATCACCGACCCTTCCTTGAAGAACAGGCCGTGGCAGGCGTGCGACATCACGCCCTCGTAGAGCTCCTTGATCTGACGGAGCTCGGCCTGGTCGATCTTGACCTGACGCATCCGGGGCGGGCACCACCGAGGCGTGTATATACGTTGTCTCGGAGCCGCCGGCGGACTACGCCCGGCCGCTCTTCTGCAGCTCGAGCAGGTCCTCGGTCGAGACCTTCTCGCCCTTCTTGAGGCGGGCGAGGAAATCCTCCTCGCGGGGCGGCTCCGCGTCCGCCCAGCTGGGCGGGGCTCGTCCACCGCGGGCCGCGTAGAGCATCTTCTCCAGGTCGCGGACCTCCTCGATGGCGGCGATGTGCGCGCGGTGTTCCTCGTCGGCCGCGCTCTTGACCGTGATGAGCTTCGCCTGGACCTCGTCGGCCTGACGGCGGAGCTCGTCGACCAGCTCGTAGAGCTGGACCATCGTCTCGTGCTCCCGCTGCGCGTCCTCGGCGAGCTGTCCGACCGCCGCGTGGTGGCGCTCGGCCTCGTCCCGAGCTTCCTGGAACGCCTTCAGCGTCGCCTCGACCTCGGGGTCCTGACGGAGCTCGGCGTCCTGCTCGCGCAGGGCGGCTTCGAGCCGCTTCATCTCCTCGACCAGGCGTTTCTCCTGGTCGCCGGTCAGGGCCGTCGTCATGTGGCGGAACTCGAGTTCCTTGAGCTCCTTGCGCAGGCGCCAGACCGGGACCGCACCGGGGCGGGGGGCCCGGGCGCGCTTCAACTCCTGGACCTTGTCGCCGAGTTCCTGGAGCTTCCGGTTCCACTCCTCGCGGAGCCGCTTGGCCTCGCGCACGTCCGCGTTCAACTGGTCGCGGTGGCGCCGGTGGTCCTGCGCTTCCGCACTCCGGGCGTGCAGCTCGTCCAGGATCCGACCGCGCTCGTCCGCCACTGCGCGGGCCTCCGCGTTCAACTTATCGCGCTTGGCCCGATGCTCATCCGCTCGTGCGTTCGACTCCGCGCGTTTGCGCTCGAGCTCGTCCGACGCGTCCGTCAAGGCCACGCTCCGCCGCGACCGATCCGGTCGGGGAGCAGGATTCCACCGACCCCCGTCATATAAAGACTTCCGGCGGCGGGCGCGCGCCCGGGTTTCCTCTCTCGCGTCACGCTAATATCCCAAGGGCCGGCTCCAACGGCCCGTGGAGGAGGTCGGCCGCATCTTTGGCGATGTGGGGCTCGGCCAATTCCAACTGAGCCTGGCCCAACCGGTCGAGCGGGGTGACTACCTCGCGGTCGTGGACGAGCTGCACGGCAGCGTCCTCTGCCAGCTGGACGACCTGCGACGCAAGAGCGACCTCGACCTGGAGCACGCCGGAGCGATGCAGCCGACCGACGAGACGCCGATCCACGAGAGTCTGCTGGGCGCGGCGCGGATCGTCGGGTACCGCGACGGTCAGGGCCTGGTCAAGATCCCGACCATCCCGTTCCGGCCCGGCGCGCACGTCTACCGCGCCGAGGAGCCGCTCATCGCGGACGTCCTGGGGTTGAAGCATCACTCGAACACGGGGGCGTACGTGGGCCTCCTGCGCAACCACGAGCTGCGCATCGAGCTCGACATCAACCAGCTCGTGCAGCGCCACGTGAGCGTCCTCGCGAAGACGGGCGGCGGGAAGAGCTACCTTTTGGGGGTGCTCATCGAGGAGCTGCTCCGCCATCGCGTGACCTGCGTCATCATCGACCCGCACGGGGAGTACGGCTCCCTGCGCGTCCCCGCCGAGAAGAACGGCGTCCACGCCAAGTTCGGCGTGGAGGTGCAGGGGTTCGCCCGTCAGGTCCAGGAGTACTCGCCGGACGTGAGCCTCAATCCGTCGGCCAAGCCCCTCACCTTCAGCCTGCGCAGCACCGACCCGCGCGACCTGCTCATCTTCATGGGCTTGACCAACGTGAAGACGTATCTCGCTCCGCTGAAGCAGATCATCGAGAACGTCGCGCTCACCAACCCCGACTACACCGTCCACGATCTCGTGCGGGCCGCGGAGGCCGGCGAGGGTGCCGTCGCCGAGACGCTGCACGAGCGGCTCGAGTACGTCGACCAGACGAAGCTGCTCGGTCCGAAGGGTACGAGCTTGAACGACCTCGTGAAGAAAGGCGAGGCGACCCTCATCAACCTGCGGGGCGTGGCGCCCGACGTTCAGGAGCTCGTGGTCGCCCGGATCGCCACGACCCTGTTCGAGAACCGAAAGAAGGACAAGATCCCGCCGCTGTTCCTCGTGATCGAGGAGGCGCACAACTTCGCCCCGCAGCAGGGGAGCGCCACCTGTTCGCGGATCCTCAAGAACATCGCCAGCGAAGGCCGGAAGTTCGGCCTCGGCCTGTGCGCGGTCACTCAGCGCGCGGCCCGGATCGACAAGAGCGTCCTCTCGCAGTGCAACACGCAGCTGATCCTTCAGGTCACCAACCCGCTCGACCTGAAGGCGATCGCCCAGTCGATCGAGGGGTTGACGCCGGGCATGACCGAGATGATCCAGTCCCTGCCGGTGGGCGTGGCCCTGGTCACCGGCGGGGGGTACCATACCCCGCTGTTCTGCGAGGTCCGGCCCCGCGCCACGCGGCACGGCGGCGAGAGCGTGCAGATCGTCGCCGCGTAGCCCGGGTTCGAGCGCCCTAGGTGCGCCCGAGGTCTTGCAGGTACCGTGTGACGAGGCGCACTCCGAATCCGGTCGCCCCCGGGTTCTGGTACGCGGGCTGGTACTTGCGGGTGGTGGCGATCCCGTGAGCCGGGCCCGCGATGTCGAGGTGGGCCCACGGGGTGGTGCCGACAAAGTTCTCGAGGAAGGCGGCGGCGGTGAGCATCCCTGCGACCGTGATCTCCGTGGAGTTGCGCACGTCCCCGACCTCGCTCTTGACGAGGTCGCGGTGGTAGTCCGTGATCGGCATCCGCCAGACCGGTTCTCCCGTCGCGGCGGAGGCGTTGAGGAGTCCGGCCGCCAGCCGGTCGTCCGGACACATGAGGCCGCCCATCGCATCGCCGAGCGCGATGACCTGGGCGCCCGTGAGGGTCGCGAGGTCGATCACCTCGTCCGGGCGGTACTGGTCGACGGCGTAGGCGAGCCCGTCGGAGAGCACGACCCGGCCCTCGGCGTCGGTGTTCAGCACCTCGATCGTCTTCTTGCTGTACGTGCGGACCACGTCGCCGGGCCGGTAGGCCGAGCCGCTCGGTAGGTTCTCGGCGCAGCACATCACCCCGACGACGCGGGGCGCCAGTTTGAGCAGGGCCGCCGCCCGGACGATCCCCAGGACGGCGACCGCCCCGGACTTGTCGAACTTCATGGCCGACATCTGCGCGGCGGGCTTGATCGAGATGCCGCCCGAGTCGAACGTGATCCCCTTGCCGACGACGGCCACCGTCCGGCCCCGGCGCGTTCCGCCCGCGTACTCGAGGACGATCATCCGGGGCGGATGGACCGAGCCGCCGCCGACGGCCAGGATCCCGCCGCAACCCATCTTCTGCAGCTGCTTCTCGTCGAAGACGGTGACCTTGACCCCGACCTCCTTGCCGAGCGCGCGCGCCTCCTCGGCCAGACGCTCGGGCGTGGCGGTGTCGGCCGGTAGATTGGCGATGTCCCGCGTCCAGACGACGCACTCGGCCACGGTCGCCTGTTCCGCGACCTCGCCGGCCAGTCCCCGCTCCTCCGGGGCGTGGTCGTCGCCCAGGTGCACGGCGACCTCCTCGACGGTGCCCTCGGTCGACGTCCGATACCGGAGGAACTCGTACCCCCCGAGGACCGCCCCGTCGGTGATCGCCCGCGCGGCCCCGCCCGCGGTGACCGGGCCGTCGACGAACGAGCCCAGGTGCACGGCCAGGGTGCGGGCCCCCTTGCCCTTGAGCGCCCGGACCACCTCGGCTGCGGCCCGCCGCACCGTCTCGGCCGAGAACGACCCCCGGGCTCCGAGACCCACGACGAGCACCCGGCTCCGGGTGTTCGTCGTGTGGAACACCGTGACCTCCTTGCGCTTCCCGCGGAGTTCCTTGCGCTTCCAGGCGGCGGCGAGCTGCCCTCCCGTCGCTTTGTCGACCCGGGCGAGCCCGGCGGGGAGATGGTCCTCCTTGCCCTCGGACTCGAACAACCCGACCGCGATCGCATCCGCCGAGGCGGCGGTGGCGTCCCGGCGGTCGACGCCGACCTTCATCGGCCGGTCAGCCCTAGAACGAGGGTCGGATCTTGTTCCGGTCGATGCGGATGCCGGCCGGCGTGATAGCGAGCAGGTTCTTCGCGATACCCGCGACGTCGCCGCCCGTGTCCTTGGCCACGTTCTTCAGGTCGAGGCTCATCCGCTTGACGGCGATCTGGTCGTTGGCGATGGACGTGTAGTCGAGCAGCACGATGTCGCCCTGGTAGGCGAGCTTGGAGACTTGGTGCAGGTCCTCGAATCGGAGGATCTCCGCCAGCCGGACCGTCCCCTTGGTGCCGGCGAGCGCGCCGGCCTCGTCCTCGAACGACATCGCGCCGAGGTCGAGGAACGATCCCTCTTCGAGTGTGTCCGCGCCGTGGTGTCGCCGGAGAATACCGCTTTTCTTCATCATGGACGGGGGCCCCGCTTCCGACCGATTCGAGGATGGGTCGGTTCTTAAGACTACTGTTCCACGGACCGCGTCGCCACGCCGGGCGGGCGCGGGAACCGGAGGCAGAACGTCACTCGGTAAACATCGCGGCCGTCCTTGCGGCCGAACAGGGTGGCCGACTCTTTGACCGACGCGCCGAACCGCGCCTTGGCCAGTCGGGCCATGCCCCGAGCCGCCAGCGTATCGGTGAAGTACGCATCAAAACCCTCGGGCAGCGGCTCCAGCCACGAAACCGCCTTCCGCCAGTCCGGCCGGGCGTCCTGGAGCATGCGATTCCACTGCCCTTCCAGCCGATCGCGCAGCGCCGGGGCCTTCTCCGCCGGTCCGTCGGCCGGGCCGCGGAGTTGGAGGGTCGCGGTGAAGTAGCGCCCGCTCTTCCGACTGCAGTCGGGGCAGGTACGGCTGTCGATCCGCACCGACATCGGCACCCGGACGGTGCGCTCGACCCCCCGGAAGCCGACCCGGGCGCGGCCTTCAAACTCCCGGACGGTCGGTGTGGAAGCGACTTCCTCCCAGTCGACGTGCCGGAGTCCGACCTCCGGTCCGACGCGAACGTGGGGGGTCAGGTCGGAGGCCGTGAGGGCCGAACTGGACCCGGCCCCTTCCCAGCGTTGACCCACCCGTCGGGAGCCGCACGTCGGACAGATCGTGACGACGACCCGCTGGGGAGCGGTCGCCAGCGTCGTCCGGTCCGCCGCGCAGTCGGCGCAGACCCCGTCGACCAGGGGCCGGCCCGTGCGGCCGCAGACGACACAGAACTCGCCTTCGTCCATCGGAGCCCCCTACCGGGTCATCGCGAAGATCTCGGCGTGCGGGACCCCGCCCAGCTCGCCGGTCCCGCCCGGAGCGATGTAGCCTTCTTCTTCGGCCAGCCGGATGACCCGCGCCCCGAGGAGGTTGACGATCGTCGCCCGCTGAAGGGCCCAGAGTAGCTCCTCCCGGGTCACCTTCCGTTCACCGTAGAACTGGGCCGTGACCGGGACGGTCCGGCCGGCCTCACCGACCGGGAGCTCACGTCCGAGCAGCTCGGCGTCGCAAGCGGCGACCACGAACTCCGCGCGCACGCGGTGTACGCGCATGATGAACCCGTGATCGTCGGCGCCGTCGGCCATCGCCCGTCCTCCCCCTCTAGGGCGACGGCAAGACTATAGGACCCTTGCCCCCGAGCGCCCTAGAACCGGATGAGCTGGAACTGGTTCGGGCGGGGCTCGATGACCTCGCCCTGATTGCGGAGCGAGAGCAGGATGGCTTCCGCCCGGGGCGTCGCGATCCCCGCGCGCTCGGTCGCGGCCCGGTAGGTCTCCATCGTGAACGTGCCCCCGCCCTCTTCCTGGAGCTCGCGCATCACCCGGAGCGCGATGTCGAACCGCTCGCGCTGGCTGTGGCTGACGCCGGACTGGGCCAGGTCGATGTCCAGTTTGCCGTCCTCCGCGGTCGAGACCCGGCGGAGGAAATTCTCCATGATCCCAATCGCGCGACGCGCGTCCTGGACATCCGCGTCGGGGGACAGTCGGGCTCGGGCGGCCGCCTCCGTGAGCCGGACGAGCGCTTCCAGCTGCCGGGCGGTGATCGGGACGGGAGCGTTGGGCTCCTCGCCCTGCCGCCGGACCCGGACGTAGAAATCCTCCAGTTCGGTCAGGGCCGGCTCGGTCAGTACCGGTCGGATGTTCCGCCGGGCGTAGGCGACGTACTTCTTCAGCAGCTCCTTGGAGAACGGCGCGCTCTCGGACGGCGTCTGAGCCGCCGGCGTGCCCGCGACCTCGCCCTCCCTGTGGGAGGCGAGGATCCGGCTCGCGAGACGCCGGTCCTTCTCCGCGTTGGGGTGGTCCTGGATGGAGAAGATCACGTCGAACCGTGACAGGAGCGTTGGGGGCAGGTCGATCTGCTCGGAAATGGTCCGGTCGGGGCTAAAACGGCCCCACTTGGGGTTGGCCGCGGCCAGCACCGGGCAGCGAGCGTTGAGGGTCGAGACGATGCCGGCCTTCGATATGCTCACGGAGCCCTGCTCGAGCGCCTCGTGCATCGCCGAGCGGTCTTCCGGGCTCATCTTGTCGAGCTCGTCGACGACCGCCATGCCCCCGTCCGCGAGGACGAGCATGCCCGCCTCGAGCACCCAGCGTCCGCCCGCGAAATCGTCCTTCACCGCAGCGGCGGTGAGCCCGGCCGCCGTCGTCCCCTTGCCGCTCGTGTAGATGCCGCGCGGGGCGACCTCCGAGATGTACCGGAGCAACTGGCTCTTGCCGGTTCCCGGGTCGCCGACCAGGAGGATGTGCATGTCCCCGCGGGTGCGGATGCCGTCCGGGTGGCGCTTCTCCACGCCACCGAAGAGCTGGAGCGCGATCGCCTCCTTCTCCTCCTCCATCCCCTTGATCGTCGGCGCGAGCGAGAGGACGATCTTGTCGACGACCGTGGGGTCCCCGCGGA
>JASHSU010000066.1 GCA_030038605.1 Thermoplasmata archaeon
AAAGACGATGTACCGTACGATCTCGACGACCGGGTTGCCGTCGACCTCCTTCGGCGGGCAGAACGCCCCGGCCAGCCGCTCGGCGATCACGGCCCGGGTCGACGGGATAGGGATCCCCGAGGACGGGTCGGACTTGGACATCTTCCGCTCGACGCCACCCTCGGTCGGGTCCATCCGGCCCCCGCCCTTCAGGGACGAGAGCAGGGGGGTGTGGATCGCGACCGGGACGGGCCACTTGTACTGGTGAGCGATCTCCCGCGCCAGGACGTGGGCCCGGCGCTGGTCCATGCCGCCGTAGGCGAGGTCGACCGGTAGCTCGAAGATGTCGGCGGCCTGCATCGAGGGGTAGAACAGCTTGGAGGTGTCGAGCGACGACTCCTCCTCGGACCGGCCCATGATCGACATCGCCCGCTTGGTCCGTGCCAGGCTGGTCGCGCGTCCGATGCGCACCACGCGGGCCCAGTAGTCGGCCCGGGCCGTGAGCTCGGACGCCCACCGGTACCGCACCCGTTCCGGGTCCGCACCGAGCGCGGTGAACGCCGCCTGCATGTACCGGCCGCTGGTCCGGATCCGTTCCAGGTCGCCGCCCAGTTTGTCGTTGATCCAGGCGTGCCAGTCCGCGAGGAAGACCGTGACGTCCAGGCCGGCGTCGGCGAGGTCGAGGATCTTGCGGGTCGTGATGAGATGGGCGACGGTCAGCGCCCCCGACGGCTCGAACCCGATGTACGCCCGCGGGTGCTCGTGCGTCGAGAGTAAGGTCCGGGTCTCGTCCGGGGTCAGCACCTCGGACGTGGCCCGGGTGACCAGCTCCACCCGTCGTTCGAGGTCCACGACGTACGAGGAGGCGGCTCGGTATTTAGGGGGTCGCCGGCCGGGCCCTCGGTACGCCGCCCGTCCTCGGGAGATTGTATTATCCCCCGTCGGGGGCTAGATACGTTCCCGGCAATCGGTCATGGAAGGCGCGGCAGAGAATGCGGCCCCGTCGGGGCCCACGGCCCGGTCGGCCCCGGGTGCGGAGCTCGGACAGGCCCTCGGCGTTTCCGCCGAGTCGGGAGAGGCGCTGGTCCAGGCCGGCTACAGCGATCCGGAGCAGGTCCGCCGCCTTTCGGATGCCGAACTGACCAAGGCCGGCCTCGGGGCGGATGAGGTGGCCCGTCTCCGTCGGGCCCCACCGACCGGGCCCTCGTCCGGACCCCTCGACTCCGACCGCATCCTCGAACGGTTCGCCGGTTCCGTGCGCAAGACGGACCGGGGACGACGCCGCCGGGCGGCGACCCCCGCGAAGGAGTCCTCGGAGGTGCTCCGCAAGTGGGTCGACGGCGACGACCGCGCGATGGAAGACTGGATCCGGTCCTCCGAGCCGGCGTCCGTGCCGGCCCCGCTGCCTCCGGAACCGCCTACCACCCCGGCGGTCCGACCCGCTCCGGCCATCGAAGCGATCCCTTCCACCGTATCCGACCGGGAAGAGACGGTCGTCCGCTGGTTGACGGGCCTGCTCGACCGGGTCAAGACCGACCAGTTCGACCCGCAATCCCTCATCCAGGAGGGGCAGGAGGTCCACCGGCAACTCTTCGACGAACGCGCCCGTCGCAAGCAGCTCGAGGATGAGGTCGAGCACGTGAAGCGCGGCTCGATCGCGGTCATCAAGTACGTCCGGGCGCGCGAGGCGAAGGAGCGCGAGATCGCTCTCCGGAGCAAGGATGACGAGATCGCCGAGTTGAAACTCCGTCTGCTCGCCCTGGAGGGCTCGGGGACCCCGGCGGCCACCAATCCCCTGCCGCCCGACCTGGCCGGCGCCACCCCGCGGTCGGTCGCGGACGCCGCCGAGAAGGTCGGCCGGGAGGTCGATCAGCGGCTGCGGGAGGAGTTCGCCAGCCGGGAGCACGAGTACATCGAGCGCGAGACCGAACTGCGGCGTCGGATCGTTCAGCTCGAGGGCGAGGTCCGGAACTTCCGCGGGGAGGCCGACCGGGTCAAGGAACGCGAGGAGATGCTCTCGGGCGAGCGGGGCCCCGTATCCGACGAGGTGAAACAGCGCCTGGCCGAGGTCGACTCCCGCGAGCGCGACCTGGTGGGGCGCGAGAACGCCCTCCGCACCCGATTCGAGGAGATCCGTATCCAGGCCGAGGAGATCGAGCGCCGTCGCTCCCCGCTCGAGTTCAAGGAGCGGGAGTTGGAAGCGTACGAGCAGCAGATCTCCACCCGGAAACAGGCGCTCGACCTCGAAGCCCGACGTCTCGAGGAGATCCGGAAGGAGGTCGGAGCCTCGGGCAGTGTCACCGCCTCGGACGAGGCGCGGAGGGTCGAAGACCTGCGTCACCAACTCGAGCAGAAGGAGACTGACCTTCGAGCCCGGGAGGGGGCGCTCCGCGAGCGGATCGCCGAGCTAGAGAAGATGAGCGGCAAGGTCGCCGAGGTCGAGGCCGACCGGATGCACGACGAGGCCGTCGCCGACGTCGCCCAGGCGAAGGTGAAGAGCGGCATCCGGCGCCTGGACGACCTTCTCTATGGCGGTTTCCCGCCCGGCGCGCAGATCCTCGTCAACGGGCCGGCCCACACGGGCAAGGACGTACTCACCCGGCTGTTCTCGGCCGAGGGGTTGCGCATCGGCGTCCCGTCGATCTGGGTCGTGACCGACAAGACCTGGGGTCAGGTCCGCGAGGACCTGCAGGGCCTCTACCCCAAGTACGCCGAGGCCGAGAAGGCCGGCATGGTGCGGTTCGTCGACCTGTACTCCCGGTCGGTCGGTTCCAACCAGTCTGCCCCCGGAGTCCGCCTGCTCTCCTCCACCGACAAGGGCGTGCTCGACCAGCTGGCCCAGACGGTGAACGCCTTCTCCGAGGAGTTCAAGTCGAAAGGTCTCACCTACCGGCTCGTTTTCGAATCGGTGTCGACCGTGACGGCCTACCTGGACTCCACGTCCACGTTCCGCTTCCTCCAGCCGTTCGTCGGCCGGCGCCGACTCGACGGTGCGGCCGCGCTCTACATGCTCGAGACCGGCATGCACTCGGAGGCCGACCTGGAGACGCTCGAGCACATGGTCGACGGGTCGGTGAACCTGAAGATCGAGCAACTGAAGACGTTCCTCTCGGTCCGTGGTATCGCCGAGGCGCAGTCCCGCGCCTGGATCGGGTACACGTTCACGAAGCGCTCCCTCAACCTGGGTTCGTTCAGCCTGGACCACATCCGCTAGGCCGCCACCAAACCCTAAGTACCACCCCCTGCGTCGTCACTACGCTAGGCTGGACCGGGGGGTTGGGCGTCCCCTTACACACCGAAACCGTCCTTAGCGGGGGTGACAGGTAGGAGCGACGATCGGGCGGGTCCCACGTCCTGCATTGCCTCGTAGACGTCCTGTTCCGCTGGGCCGCGGGCCCCGCGACGGGCGCTCGGAGGAGCGCCCTAGCGGGTATCCATCACGGGCACCGGGTCAGGTCCTGACGGGAGCAGCCTTACCGTGACTCGTCGACGCTGGCGGGTCCACGGGACCGAGAGGCGTGCGGGAGTACCGTGGGGTCCGTTCGGTCGGCAATCCTACCGGCCTAGCATGACGCCTACGCGTCGGCTTCGGCCTTGGTCGTCGCCTGGCCCTTGCCCGTGGTGATCCGCGCCTTGAGACTGTCCCGGATGTAGAACCCCCACGCGTCCGAGCAGCCCCCGTAGCACTCGATCGACGGGACGAGGCCGACGTGGGTGAACCGAAGCTCCGTCTTCGTCCCCTTGGGGCGAATCTCGAACACGACGTCCGTCCCCACCCACTCCCGGGGGTCCTTCACGAAGCTGAGGTGCGCGTCGACGATGTGCCAGACGACCTTGCGCC
Source organism: Thermoplasmata archaeon (assembly GCA_030038605.1). Lineage (GTDB taxonomy): Archaea > Thermoplasmatota > Thermoplasmata > Lutacidiplasmatales > UBA184 > Lutacidiplasma. The sequence goes on from JASHSU010000066.1 coordinate 3,821, forward strand.
CGGGCTCCCACTCGGTGATCCGCTGGACGCTCCGGTGAAGCGTCTGGTAGTGGTAGGTGAACTCCGCACCCAGCCGGTCGGTCGGGCCGTCGATCGCGCCCGACCACCACCCCCGGACATCGTTCACTGCGGCGAAGACTTCTTCCGGCGTCTGGTCGACCGTGTAGGTGATGGTGAGGTCCTTCCCCGGCATGGGCGCCCCGCCCGGCGGAGGCGTCGTCGCGCGATAAGCGACCCCCCGTCGGAGGGCCCCCTGCCCGGACCTTCCCTAGAAATCACTCCACTGCCGGATCAACAGTTGGGCCTTGGCCGAGGTCGGGTCCGAGTAGTGAACGTCCAGCGGCAGGACCACGGCGTCGACCTCGATGGGATGCTCCGCCCGCGCGTGGTCGGCGAGGGACCCTTCGTTCGGAGCGGAGTACTTGCTGCCCGCGTTCCGACAGATCCCGCACTCGTAGGACGTGTGGCCCGTGGTCGAGGTCATGCTCGCGGACGCGACTCTCGCGGACCTTCCTTAAACAACCGTGGCCCGACCCGCACTCCGTCCGGCGGACGGCGGGCTCCGAACGGCGGCCCGCCGTGGCTCGTGGAACTTGGAGGTTGCGGCGAATCTCGCCTTCCGCGCCCGGTCGCGGCAGTTTTAATTAGTGGTTATCCGCGTGTATGCGCATTACCGCCGATGCATAGTTACGTCGACCTCTACTTCTCACCGGACGGAGTCTCGCCGCTGGACATCGCCGACCGGCTGCGTTCGATGGTCGGACTCTCGTTCGTGGTCGGCTCCCATGACCTGGCGTTCGAATGGGACACGGTCGAGCAGTTCCGAAACACGCTCGAGAAGATCCACGAAGTGCTCAAGGGGACCGGGGTTCGGTACCGCGTCGAGACGGTCGCGGAAGAGCCCCAGTTCGTGCCACCGGTGGCCTGGCCACCGGTCCTGCCGCACAACCCCTCGACCCACCCCGGCTTCTAGGTGCTGAGCAGGGTGGGGACCCACCCACCCCCCTGTTTCCAGTGGAACCTAGGTCGTCCAGCCCTCCGGTGCCGGGTCCACGGCGTCCCGCTCCAGGACCTCCCGAACCGACCGAGGAATCTCCTTCTTGGACCCAGAGTGATAGTCGAATGACACGACCACGGTACGGCCCCGGGCCGTGAGGGTACCGGAGTTCTCGAGGGTAAATCGGTACAGGAGGGTAAAGGAGGTCCGGCCGAGGGGGCGGGCGGGAGCGACCTCGCCGACCAGGGTAGCTCCGTAGCCGACCGGCGCCAGATACCGGCAGGTGGCTTCGGCGATGATGATGTCGATCGAGGACGGGTCGGTGGCGGAGAGGAGGGGAAGGTAGTAGTCGCAGCGCAGGGTCTCCATGTAGGGAAAGTAGGCGGCATGATTGAGGTGGTTCAGGACGTCCAGGTCGTGATACGGCACGTAGAACGACCGGCGGACGGGCCATCCGGACGCAGAAGGGGTCGGGCCCGTCACGGCGCGCTCTACCGGCGCGGTTCCTATATGGGTTCGACGGGGTGGCCCGTCGCAGGGCCACTAACCGGGCCCGTGAATTCGCAGCGATGAGCGGGCACCGAGACAGTTCCAGTGGAAATGGGGGGGTGGGGGGCCCCGCTCCGGGGCCCGGTGAGATGGCTGCGACGGTGGCCCGACTGCGTGCGATCACCCGCCATCATAGCGCACGGTTCGAGAGCGCCATCCCACTGATCGCTTCGGAGAACCTGCTCTCCCCGTACGCCAAGGAGCTGCTCATCAGCGACCTCCACTCCCGCTACGCCGAGGGGCTCCCGGGTGAGCGGTACTACGAAGGTAACGAGGACGTCGACGAGATCGAGCGGACCTGCCTGGACTTGGCCCGACGTCTGTTCCGATGCTCGTTCGCCGATGTACGGCCGACGTCCGGCACGGTCGCCAACCTCGCCGTCCTGAAGGCGCTCACCGAAACCGGCGACCTCGTCGGGACCAGCCGCCTCGCGGACGGGGCCCACATCTCGAGCGCCGGGTTCGGCGCGTTCGGCCTTCGCGGGGTCAAGCCGGTCTACTATCCGTGGGACGCCGAGCGCATGACGATCGACGTGCCGAAAGCCCGGGAGGTCCTCCGGGCGACCCGTCCCAAGACCTGCTTGTTCGGGCTCTCGCTGTTCCTCTTTCCGATGCCGATCGACGAGCTCCGTCCGACGCTCGAGGAGATCGGGGCCCGCGGATGGTACGACGCCGCTCACGTGCTCGGACTCATCGCCGGCGGGCAGTTCCAGGACCCCCTCCACGAGGGTTGCACCGTCCTCTCCGCCTCCACCCACAAGACGCTCCCCGGCCCGCAACACGGGATCCTCCTCGCTCAAACCGAGGACCCCGAGTTGCGCAAGAAGCTCGAGAGTGGCGCGTTCCCCGGCGTCACGAGCAACCACCATTTGCACGCGATGGCCGCGCTGGCGGTGAGCCTGGCCGAGCACCTCGAGTTCGGCCGCGAGTATGCTCGACGTACGGTCGAGAATGCACAAGCCCTGGCCCTGGCGTTGCACGAGCGGGGCTTCGACGTGCTCGCCGAGCCGTTGGGTTTCACGAAGTCCCATACGATCGCCGTCCGGGTCGAGAAGGAAGGAGGGGGTGCCGCTGTGGCGCAACAGCTCGCGGCGGCGGGCGTCATCGCCAACAAGAATCTACTGCCCGGCGACCGGAGTCCCAAGAACCCAGGAGGTATCCGTCTCGGCTCGCCGGAGGTCACCCGGGTGGGGATGGGCCCGAAAGAGATGGCGCGTATCGCGGACTTGTTCGATCGGCTCCTGCACCGTCACGAGAGCCCCGAGGACGTTCGGGCCGCCGCCGCCGAACTGAAGCACGACTTCACGACCCTGCAGTACTGTTTTGCCGCGGGGGAGGCGGCGTACCGGTACTATGACCTGGTCGGACGCGACCCGAGCTAGCGGTCGCCCGTCGCGTCCGAGTCTTCGGTGAGTGCCTTCCGGGCAGCGTCGACGTGGGCCAGGGCGTTCGGGTCGACCAGGACGATCGGGGGACCTTCGGCGCCGGCAGCGAGGTAGAACCGGGCGACCCCGTCGGGGCCGATCCGGGCCCCCAGGGTCCCGTCCGCGACCAGCGACGCGACCCAGTCCGGGAGCTCGGCGGGAACGGGCGATTCGCCCCACGCCGCCGTCAAGCCGGCCATGTCGAGGGCGCGGGCGTCGCGGACCAGTCCGATGACCCGGTCGCGTCCGGTGACCAGTTGGAGGAGTTCTTCGTCGGTCGGGGGGTCCGACTCGGCGACGCCCACCCGACGTCGTCGCGATGCCCACGCCGTGACTCCGATGCCGACGGCTCCGACGGGGACGGCCGCGGCGACGGTCAACGTAGAGCCGGTGAGAACGAAGACCGGAGCGGCCACGGCCGGTACGTCGAGCGCCGGAAGAAGGACCGTTCCCGCTGCATCCGACATCCATCGCTGTCCACCCCCGGCGGTCGGCGCCGAGAAGTTGTACCAGACGCCTGTCCGATTGCCGGCGAGAAGCTCCACCGGGACATTGGACTGGGTCTCGCCCTGGGAGCTGTTGTAAACGAAGGTGATCCGAGCTGCCGGTGCGGGATTCCCAAACTCATCCGCGATGAACCAGAACGTACGATTGTCTCGGCTGCCCGCCAGGGCGACCTCCGGGTCGAACGCATGCAAATGGCCCAGGTCGGCCGTCACCGCGAACTCGACCGGCGCGGTGCCGTTGGGCAGGCCCGAACCCATCAATCGAACCGTGTAGACCCCGGTCACCGTCGCCCCGACGACCACCGTTAACTGCCCACCGCTCCAGGCCGAGGATGGGACCTGGTAGGCACCGGTCCCCACGGCCGAGTACGGAACACCGGAGGAACTGTTCGCATAGAAGCCAGTCGCCGGTCGGCCGGCGACGGTGACCTCCAAGGTCACCGACGGATCGTACGTGTCGACCGATCCGTTCTGCAGGTCGACGGCCTGCCAGGCTAGCCGCGTCGAAGTTCCCGCCACGACGGGTCCCGAGGTAGGAGCCGCCACCGAGGCCAATCGCGTAGCCGCCGGCGCGCCGACCATGAGAACATAGGAGGCCTCGACCTGGCTTCCGAGGTCGTCCCGGGCGACGAAGGTGATTTCGGTGCTGCCACGGACCGTGGGTACCCAGGTCGCCGTCAGAGCCCCATCGCCGAACGCTCGTCCCGAGAAGATCGAGCCGTTGGTGTGCGATGCGTTCCACCAGAATTCGATCGGGAGGAGACCGCCGGCGACCCCGGCCGATAGGTTCACGGCCTCATCGGCCGAGACGTTGGATGGTGCGACGATCGGGCTGACCACCAGCGGAGCTACGACGTGGCTCGTAAACGGAACGGAGATGTTGGTGCCATCGCTGTCGACGACCCAGGCCTTGCCCGTGTAGTTGCCGGCCGACGGGTAAATCGGGCCGAACGACCAGTTGGGACCGGGCGTTGTCTCACACACGGGAGTGCCGGAGGGCGACGGGTCGACACAGGCCAACACGTAGGGCGGAGTTCCCGTGCCCGGAGCCACCGTCACCCCGATCGGGAGCGATTCGCCCGCGTATCCCACTGGCGCAGCAGGTGCCACCGCGATAGCAGGCCTCGGGGCGATGAGGACTGCCGGCAGCCCGCCTTCTGCGACCGAGTATGAGTTCGTCAGCTCCACGGACGGGTCCGCTTGTCCCGCGGCGGGATAGGCGACGACGCCCCGGCATACGACCGTGACCGACTCCTGGGTCAGGGGTGTGGTCGTGCAGTTCCACGCAACCTCGTCGAGTCCGAGGCCGGGCGTGACATCCGCGACGTACCCGTAGCCGGGGGCTCCCGTGCCTTCGATGGAAAACGCGACGGAACCCCCTGCATCCAGTGCGGTGCGGTTCGCGTTCGCTCCGGTTAGGTTGGTGGCCACGGCCGCCAGGGCCACCCGGACCGGGCCGACCGAGAACGTGTTCGACCCGTTCGCTGCGGTCGCCACGACCGAGAGCGCACCGGGTCCGGCCCCGGGCAGGGCCTCCACGGTTCGGTTGGACCCCGAGCCGTTCATCGACCAGCCGGTCCCGGTCAGGTTCCAGAGGAAGGTCGGGTCAATCGGGCTCGGGCCACCGAGGGCGGTGAGTGGATGAGCGACGAAGGGGCCCGGAGCATTCGGGCTGAGGGTGCGCAGTTCGGCACTCGGCGTGAGCGTCAGTCCGCCGAGTTCCGCGACCAACTCAACGCTCACGTTGGAACCGACGACGGTGCTGACCGCCGAATATCCGGCCGGCGGGCCGGACTGGGGGCCGATCTCAAGCGGGCCATACGGTCCGAAGCTTCGGGTGCACAAACTTCCGTAGCAGTGGACCGCCGGGACGGTCAAGTTGAGACCGAACGAGCCGTTCGAACCGGTGGTGACCGAACCCGTGTCGATGACGCAGGACGTCGTGAGGAGTGTGCCGGTGGTCCGGTTGGTCACTTCGAGCGTCAGGGAATAGTTGTACCCCAGGACGACTCCGGCGCTCGCGTTGGTCGGCAAGGGTCCGCCGTAAATGGTCAGGTTCCCCGCGTAGGCCGTCCCGACCGGGGCACTGGGACACGAACCCATCATCGCCGTCACCTGCATCGCCGGTCCGGATTCGGAGGCCGGTGGGACCGGTACGGTAGAGGCGATCAGCAACGCCACGAACAGCGCTGCCCCGAGGGCAAGGATGGTGGCGCGGCCTATCGGTGGGACGGACACCCCGGTTCCCTCCGGTCGCCCGAGCGGGCGAAGGGCCGGAACGCACCGGAATCGGGACGGTTAATCGTTGCGAATGTCGCGATTTTCGTGGAACAAGCCCGAGTCGTCGGGTCCGAGGGGCAGGGAGTCGAGGATTCGGTGGGCCGCTCCGTTCGACCCGAGGCGGCTTTCGACGAACACGACTCGGTCGATGCGGATGCGGACGGGTGTCGGCGCGGGCAGCTCCTTTCGGGCGTATCGAAGGGCCAACTCGCGCTCTCGTGGGGACCGGACGCGGAAGAGAGTCACGTGGGGGACGAACGGCTGTGGGTCATCGGCGCACCCGGCCGCGACGACCGCGCTGCGCACAGCGGTGGCCAGCGCTTTCAGTTGGTCCGACCCCACCGAGACCCCCCGCCAGACCACCCGGGGCCGGTCCCACGAAGGGAACGCGCCGACCCCCTCGATCGTCAGGTCGAACGGGGTCAGTGACGCGACGGCGGCCCGTACGCGACGGCCTATCTCCTCGGCCGTCGCGGTCGATATCTCGGCGAAGAATCGAAGCGTCAGATGGTCCGCGGAAAGTGCTTCGCCGCCCACGACCGGTGGGGCCGTCTCCACCGCGAGAAATGCCCGCACGAGTTGGGTATGGGGCGTAGCCCCTTACCGACTCCCTCGCCCCAATTCCATCGAGAGGTTAGGACCCATACTCCCGCCTGATGGCGGGTCGCCCCCAGCATCGACAGAACGTTTCGAACCCGACGGGCGGCGGTCAGGTTACTGACCAAGAAGAGCGCGAACGCGCCACGGTAGGTGGCCTTCCGAAGATTTCTCCGGATTCGTTGAGGGTACCTACTGCCGGACACTTCGGCTTCGAGGTGAACGTCCTTTCCCCCGAACGCCGTCCACGCCCAACCCGACCGCACCCGTTCCACCACGTCCGCGACGGCCCAGGGAGCCGTCGGAAGCGACGCCCCAAACTGTCGGAACGTCCCGTCGGGTAGGCGGAGGTCGAATCGACCCTGGCGAACGATCTCGATCGCGTAGCCCCGACGCGCGAACACACAGAAGGCGCGGACCAGGAGCGCGCGGTGCTCCTCGCTCTCTCCCACGGCGCCGGTCTCGGCCCAGAGTCCAACTCGTCGCGCGCCGGTTTCCGTGAGGCGTACTTTCTCTCGGGCCACCTCAACTTCCGGGGCGTTTTTCAACCGGACCCAGGCCCGCTCGAGAGCGTCCAGGTCGGCGGGAGGACCGGGGAGTGACCACGCCGCCCGGACGACCTGTCGTTTCGCGAGATGGAGTTCGCGCTCGTCCGCCGCGAGGATCGCGAGCAGAATTCGCTGCACGGCTTCCTCGTCCGGGCCGAACGGCCCCGACGGGATCTCGGAGGGGAACTCGGCGCGGGTGCGCTCCAACGCCTCAGCCCAGGCTCGGCCTCCGTCCTGCACGGACAACGGACCGCCCACGTACCAGCGGGGGGTCCCGGATTCCGGGCCGAGGAGCAGGGCGGCCCCCGTCGGAAGTGCACCTAAGAGTTCCGGCCCACGCCGGGCGTCGAGCCCGACCCAGGGCGCGACGTCCGCCGCGCTAGCAGCCGGAACCCGAAACACCACGAAATTCGATGCGGCACCGGCCGCGGCCGACTTCACCTCGGGCGAGAGCCGGTCGGGATACTGGGTCGCAATCCACGCCTCCATCCGGAACTTGCGACTGTCCGACAGGATCTCGGCCACGAGTCGGGGCGGGAACGATTGCGCTTCGTCGAGGAGTAGCAACGTAGGGGGGTCGTGGGCCGACGGAGGGACCCGGGCCGCGAGTCCGAGGTAGATGCGGCCGAGAAGCAGCGTCGCAGCGAAGCTGGCCGCCTCGGGTCCAAGGGTCGCGATGGGAAGCCGGAGAAGGAGAGCCCGACCACCCCGAACCAGCTCCTCCACGTCGAGCCCGCCATCGGGCGGAGCGAGCAATTCGGCCAATTCCGGGACCAGAACGACCTTCGAGAGCCGCGTCGCCGCCGACCAGAGGAACTCCGGGTTGCGGCGCACGATCGGTTCGAGCTCCTCCAAGAACTGGCGCGTGGCCGGTGTCTGGGCTTCGGCCCTCGCAGCTTCTCGTCGCTGCCGGTCGGTTAGGAGAGCATACAGGTCCAGCAGACTCCCCCGAGACCCGACGGTCAACCGGGCCAGGGTGTCGAAGATCCTCTCCAGCCGGAATCCCCAGGCGAGGTCGGTGCCGTCGGGGGTCAGTCGTTTGACCGCCCCGACAAAGTGGGCCGCGGCTCGGTCGACCGAACCTTCGTCTGCGTTCCATCCGGCAACGCCCGGTATCGGTCGATGGCTCGCGTCAATGGCGACCGGGGTGGCGTGCGCCTCCGGCGGGAGCGCCGCCGCGATCGCCGGAGCCAAGTCACCGTGAAGGTCCAAGACAACGACGGGTTGGCGACGCTTCACGGCCTCGATTGCACGTCGTGCGAGTAGCGTCGTCTTGCCGGTCCCCGATGCCCCCAAGATTACCGTGTGATTGCCGCCCGGATCTGGCGGTTCCAAATCCGCGAGGCCCACCTCGGGGGTGGCAGGGGCCCGCTCGACCGTCACCTCGCACCATGCACGACGGGGAATCGTCCGGATGCCGGCACGGCCCCAGTCCCGACCGGACCCGAAACCCGTAGGCTCGGCGACCGCCGGAAGGCCGATAGCCTGGGTCCAATCGGTGGCGACCCGGAGCGCCAGCTGCTGGTACAATTCGTCGACGACGGACGTTCGCGGGCCGGCGACGTGGAATCGGGCGGCGACGGCCAACCCGCACGGTCGGAGTCCGGCCCAGACGACCTGAACGGCCGCCCATACCGAATCGGTCCCAGGGGGGACGATTCGTGGGTGGGGAGAACCGATGGGCGGCCCGACCCAACCGGGGGGCGCCGCTCGTCGCGACGGGATGACGACTCCGAAACGATGGAGCGAGTCCTCCGGAGGCGGGGACCTCGGGAGTCGCGCTGGTCCGACGACTGCGCGAACGCCCGGAACGGTGATCGCGCCTGGGGCGCCTAGGAGAGTAGGTGGCCGGAAGTAGACGTCCGGCGGGGGGCCGCACAGCGAAGTCTCGAAGACGGCGGCGCCCGAGGGTCCAATGGCGGCGAGGCCGGCGGCGAGTTGGGCATACAATCGCCGGCGGCTGGCCGGGCCTCCGGTCAACGCGGCGTGCGCGACCTCAAACTCGCGCACGGCGGACTCCCAGGAGGCACCGGTCTACGTCCTGCTCCAGTTGGCGTAGGCCGTTGGCTCGAGCGTAGGCGATGAGGGCGGAGGTCCCGACCAGGTGGGGTACGGGGCGGTCCACCTCCCAGAGACAGAGGTGCCAGAGCAGTCGTCCGTCCGGGAATTGATAGAGTCGGGCGACCGGGCGGTAAGGTCCCGCCACAGGTACACGGACGCTTCCGACCAGACGGACGCGGAGTTTCGTTCGGCGTTGAACGGGTTGGCCGAGGGGTTTCGGTACGGACACAATCGTTCACAAATCCTCCCTCCCCCCGGCGGGCCGGCGAGAGTTGGGAAATCCACGCAAGGCCGCGGGACCGGTCGGCCCCGTCACCGCTCTCCTAGAGCCCGCGCTCGCGGCCGGACCGCCACGAGCCAAGGAAAGGCGGTCGTCCGGCGCGAGGCCGGGAAGCTGCCCGTCGGATGAGATCCCGTTTCTCGCCCTCGGATCCGCACGGCCGGTCCGGCCGGGCGTACGCTGGCGGGAGACGATCGCAGGGGTCCCTATTCCACCTGCGGTGACGTCAAACGACGGGCTGTTCAGC